>JADFQO010000041.1 GCA_022561775.1 Myxococcales bacterium
GAGGATCACCCGCTCGCCGTGCAGCGTCGCGCGCGCGTGCTTCACCGTCAGCTCCAGCAGCAGCGGCGCGGTGCCGGCCGGCCGATTGGCCAGCGTGAAGCCCTGCTCGAGACCGGCCGGGGAGTTCTCGTACCACTCGAGAAGACCGGGTCGCTGGATCTCGACGCGTGCGCCCTCGCTGGAGACTTCGCCGGGCCCGACCCGAGCGAGTGTCTCGCCACGGCCGACACCCGTCAGGTTCAGCGCGAGCAGCTCGGGGCTGCCCGCCCGGGTGCGGTCGTGCACGCGGATGCCGGTCGGCTCGAAGTAGGTGCGCAGGTTGTGGACGCGGTTGGGGGCCTGCAGCCCCTCGCCGTTCTCGCTCGCTCGATACTCGCGCTGCGCAATGTGGCGCTGCGCCGCCGCGAGACCGCGATCCGCCGATTCTGCAGAGGCTTGCTCGGGGGCGGCTGACACGTCGGAAGGCGCGGGTGCACGGATGATCCCGCCAGGGCCTGCGCCACAGGACAGCCCGCCTAATAGGACGGGGAGTAGGGCGAGAAAAAGGGCAGAGCTGCGAGGTGCGGAGTACGCGTCCATCGGTTGGCCTCCGTCTCGAAGCCGAGCGTTAGCTCGGGGAGGTTTCCCCCGGGTGCCTCACGGGTCGACGATTGCTCGTCCTCGCTGAGGGCGGGTCTAATCCACCCTACAACGCGGCGCCGTCGGAAATCCAGCACTTTCAGCTCGGGTCGCAGGACAGACCCGACGAGGATTTCAGCGTCGAGTTCAGTGGAAGAACAAAGCGCCCGAAGTCATCACGACTCCGGGCGCTTCATTTCTTGGTAGGGGGGCGCTACGAACCCCCTCCCGATGCTCCCAAGTGACGGGAATCGAGTCCCGTCAATAGGGTCACAACAAGACAAAAGAGGGGATAAATTGTCTTGATTGCCGCCTGAAACATCACGAAACGCCTTCTTGGCTCTCAGGGTCTGGCTTCGTAATGCGCAGGTCATCGGTTCGAATCCGATCGTCGGCTCCGCCCCCGCCGCTCGCCTGTCGCGCGACGCGGCGCGCTGACCGGCTATTTGACGCTGATCGTGGTGGTGTGCATCAGCAGCTCCTCGCTGGTGCGCCCACTGCTCGAACCGCGCTTCTCGAGTTGTTTCACGGTCTCCATGCCCTCGACCACCTCGCCGAAGATGGTGTGCTTGTCGTCGAGGTTGGGTGTCGGGACGAAGGTGACAAAGAACTGGCTGCCATCGGTGCCGGGTCCCGCGTTGGCCATGCTGAGCAGGCCGGCTCGATCGTGGCGGGCGCGGGTCGAATACTCGCCGGCGTAGTCGTAGCCGGGCCCGCCGGTCCCCCGCCCCAGCGGATCGCCGCCCTGGGCCATGAAACCCGTGATGACGCGATGGAAGATCACACCATCGTAGAAACCCAGGCGGGCGAGGTAGATGGTGCTCGAAACGTGCATCGGCGCGATGCCCGGCATGAGCTGGATCTTGAGTTCGCCCAGGTTGGTCGCGATGTTCCAGAAGTAGCGCTTGGACGCGTCGAAGTCGGCCTGCGGCGGACGAGGCAAGCGGGTCTTCCAGTCGGTCTGGTTGCGGTCGATGGCCTGTTCGGCGATGAAGCGGTCGATGGCCGCGATAGCGGCGTCGTTTTCGGGCACGAAGATCTCCTTGGCCTTGCTGTGGGGCCCGCATCCTGCCGCATCGCAGCCGAGAGTTCAAAGCGAAAAGATCCGATCCGGCGGTGAAGCGCCTGCAGAACCAGACGCGGCTAGACTTTGCGCCCGCTGGCCCGGCATCCTCGCTGCCGGATTCGCGCCGCTCGCTCGCTGTGCTCGAGAGCGCTCTTCTTGCGATGACACGGCACACAGAGCGTCTGCAGATTCGAAAGATCGTGAGTGCCGCCGTCGATCAGGGGGGCCTTGTGGTCGAGTTCCCAGAGCGAGCGACGCGGCACGAACCCCTTCTCTCGCATCCGAGCCCACATGCCGCGCCCCTTGAACGCGCGGCGCAGCTCGTAGGTGTCGACGCGACAGAGCGCGCACACTCCGCGGTCGCGCCTGCGAACACGCCGCCGCAGCTCGCGCGAATCCGTCGCGTTGTAGGCCGCCACACAGGCGGGATGCCAGCGGCGGCGGCGATCGAGCGAGCCGCGTTTCGCACCGGAGTCGTAAAGGATCGGCTCGCCGCACCAGCGACAGCTCCCGCGCGGGGCGGCGCTAAAAGGGATCTCGGGGCGTCGGTGGTTCAAGGTCGATTCGCACCATCCATGCGCCGTTGCAACGCGGAGCCACCCACACGCGCTCGCAGGGCGCGGCTGCGAGCGAACCCCCCACCCTTCGGGTTCAGCGCCTACCCTCGTGTCGTCGCCAGGCTTCGCGATGGGCCTTGATCGGAAGATCGAGCTGTGCGGTTTTCGGAAGCTGCACGATCGTCGCCTTCCAGTGGCTGACTTCGAGCTTGAAACTCATGTCCCAGAGCTCCTTGGTTTTCCTGCGCGGCCGGTAGCCGGGGCCTTGGCCCGGCGCAACAGCCGGCCTGCCGATCACGGCCGCCAGCACGTACACAGCGCCGGGGCTCGCGCTCCATCGCGTGGTGCTGTCGGTGGTCGACTCGGAGGTCGTCGTGGTCGCCAACAGCTCCTGCGCGACGGTCTTGCGCGAGTAATAGCTGACCGTGACCTGGTACTCGCCGGGCGTCACCTCGATGCACGCCGGGTAGTGCCACGCTTCGTAACGGGCCTCCACGGCAACCGGATCTTCGATCCGCCGGATCGAGGAAATGTGGGTCGCGCTATCGAGGTGGCAGAGGATCGCGACCTCTTCCTCGGACCGCATGGGACCGTCGTAGAAGCGAAACCACTTGACCACGGGTTCCGCGGCAGAAGATCGCGCCGGGCGCATCGAGTAGAGGGCTAGATCGCCGGCGGCCATCACGATCGCGCTCGGCCCCTTGTACAAGATGCGCAGGCCGTCGGAATCGAAGTCCCAACCCTTTTTCAGGGTCTCGGAGGATCGCCTCGCGGCCTCCGGCAGCGCACAGGCCGTCAGGCCGGCCGCGAGCAGCCCCGCCAGAGCAGCGGCGAACGATCGTCGACCTCTCATGGGAATCAGAATGGAGCAAAGCGAGCCGCAGTTCCACGGGATCGGGGAATCGGTACCTTCTCCGCCTCGAACCCAAAGGCCGGCCCGAGAGGCCAGGTAGGTGCACCTCCATTGAGTCGTCTGTCCAGCATTGCCTGCGCGCTCTTGGGCGCACTGATGGCCCCGTGGGGGTGTTCAACGCCTCCACCGCCGGCTTCGAGCCTGCCCGGTACGCTCGCCGTCGCGTCCGCCGGATCGATCGACCTCGTCACTGCGAACGCCGAGGACGTCAACGTCCCAGCGGCCGCGCAACCGCAGGAGGGGCAAATCCGGCTCCCCAAGCCGGATCCGGACGACGGGGCGGGCACACTGCTGGTCTACACGGCGATTACCGGCCAACAGCCCTTTGGCCCCGGATCCACGCGGCCGGCGCCGTCCGAACCGGGACGCTGGACGGCGGCGGGCGAGGAGAGCCGCGGACGCTCGCTCGAGGCCCAGATCGAGGAAGAACTTCGACGCCAGCAGTTGGCGATCGAAAGCTACGACTCAGAGCTGTCCGAGCAACCAACCGTCGAGTCGCTGATCACCGGGCAGTCCGTCGCGGAGCGCGCCAATCCGCGGGTGGCACCGGACGCTCCGAAAGATCGCGAACTCCCGCTGTCGGTCTTCGAAATGGAGCCCGTGACGATCATGGCGGGCAACTGGGGCAACGAGGAGGCCATCGAGATCACCCGCGGCGTGCTCGATGCCGACCGCGACGGCGTTCCCGAGCAGATCCGCTTCTTCGATCCGGACTCGATGCTGCTGCTTCGCCTGGAGCAGGATTCGAACTTCGACGGAAGGCTCGACATCTGGAACTCCTACGCGGACGGGAAACTCACTGCGCGCGTTCGGGACACCAGTGGCGATGGAAACGCCGACGTCTGGGAGCGTTATGCGAGCAATCGCATGACCCACCGCACGATTGATCGCGATCACGACGGAGTCGCCGACGCCTTCTACTTCTACGGGGGCGACATCCTCGTAGAGGAACGCCACGACTCCAACAACGACGGCATCGTGGACCGACGGATCAGCTACCAGAACCTCTTCCGCGTTCGCGCTGAAGAAGACCGGGACTTCGACGGAAACATCGACGTGTGGACGATCTACGGCGTATCGCACGGCAAGGAGGTCGTCGAGCGCATCGAGCAGGCCACTAAGGGAAGCGGGCCGCCTGACCGAATCGAGATCTACGAAACCAGCACGGGCAAGTCACGGCTCTCCAGACTCGAAGAGGACCGCAACGGAGATGGGACGGCGGATGTCATATCGTATTACGAGAATGGGAAACTCGTTCAGCGCGAGATCTCGGACCCCAACCTCGCGCCACTCTGAGCCACCGGGACTCTCGAGGCGTGCGAACCGGGCGCTCACCCGGTTCAAGGAGAAAGTCGAATTGAACCAGCAGCCGCGCGGCGCGCGCGTCTCCGTCATCGTCACGCTGTCGCTGCTGTCGTACCTCGCAGGCTGTACGTTCGTGAGACTCGACACCGGGCGGCAGCTCGTGAGCGAAGACGATCCGATATTTGACACGCGTTTTCGCGAAGTCGACCCGGCCGATCTCGACCTGTCGGATTTCTGGATCGACGCAGAGCCGCCGCCCTCCGACGAGGCGATTCCGATCAACCACCGCACCTACGCGAAGATCGTCACTTCGGTGAGCGATGGCATCGTCAACCTCTACACCACGGTGCTCGAAGAGCGGGAGGCGCGCCTCGGAATCGTTCCGGGCGACCTGCTTCCATTTCGGATCCCGATTCTCTCACCGGTGCTCGACTTCATTCCGTTCCATCTGCCGCTCCGGTACAAGGCCGAGGGCTTCAGCCTGGGCTCGGGATTCCTGATCAACGAAGGTGGTTTCATCCTCACCAACGCCCACGTGATTCGCAATGCGACCGATATCCGGGTGGTGCGGTCGAAGAATCGAGAGGAATTTCCGGCGCGGATCATCGGCGTCGATCCCGCGACGGATTCCGCGCTGATCCGCATCGAACCCCAACCCGACATGCGGGTGCTGCCACTCGGGAGCTCCGAAGCGCTCGAAGTTGGGGAAATCGTGATGGCCGTGGGCAATCCGCTCGGCCTGAATCACACGGTTTCGTCCGGACTGATCAGCGCTAAGCAGCGCCTCGTCCCCGAAGCCGAGGCGTCGTTGCTCGACTACCTGCAGACTGACACGGCAATCAATCCGGGCAGCAGCGGGGGCCCGCTCCTCAACCTGCACGGCCAGGTCGTCGGCATCAATACCGCGATCGCCACCAGGGCGCAGAACATCGGTTTCGCAATTCCGATCGACACCATCAAGCGTGTGATCCCGATTCTCATTTCCGGGAACCCCGAGCGCGGCTGGTTCGGAGCCGCTGCGCGCCCCACGTCACCCGGAGAGGCCGCCAGGCTCGGACACTCGAATCCAAGCGCGGTGATCGTCGACGAAGTTCTCGACCCCAGCCCGGCTTCAAAGGCCGGCGTTCGCGCCGATGACCTGATCCTGCGCGTAGGCGGCCAGGAGATCCCGGATTTCATCGCGTTCCGACATCAGCTGATCAGCTTGCGCCCGGGCAACACCCTGGAGCTGACGATCCTGCGAGATGGAGAGCAGATCGAGATCAGCAGCACGCTGGTGGCTCCGCCGAACGATTGAACGGCGCCATGGCGGCGCGAGTTCAGAATCCGGTGGCATCCGCGCGCCGTCGATACTCGGCGGCCTCCCGGCTCCGACCCGCGGCGCTCAACATCGTACTGTAGGCCCGGTAGGTCTTGCTCAATTGATGGCTCGATTCGCCCAATCCGTCCCGAAGAATCGAGATCGATCTGCGATACAGATCGTCGGCCTCTTCGAACCGACCTTGATGGGTGTAGAGCGTCGCGAGATCGCGGGTGAAGACTCCGGGGTCGGTATTCCGCTCGCCGCCCGCCTTGATCGACAGCCGGATCGCATCGAGGTGAACCGTCTCCGACTCGTGCTCCCGGCCGGTTGCACCCAGCAGCAAAGCCAGATTGTTCTGGGCGATGGATGCTTCGCGCCAGAAATCGCGGCCCGAGCGCGCGTAGATCGACAGCGCCCGGACCAAGAGCTGCTCCGAGACGGGATCGTTACCGGCGCGTCGCTCCGCGTCCCCGAGGTTCTGCAACAAGACGGCGACGTAGGGATGATCAGCGCCGTAGAGCGCCGTCCGAATTTCGATCGCCTCGACGAGCAGCGTCTCCGCTTCGGCAATCCGTTCGAGATCGAGGTAGAAGACCGCGAGGTTGTTGAGCGCGTCCGCGAGCCGCGCAGCGTTTTTCCGGGAACTCGATCGCTCTGCGGCGATGACCGCCCGATAGTCCCGCTCGGCGGCCTCGTACTGCCCCCGCCTGAGTCGAAGCTCGGCGCGCTGCGAGAGGGTCTGCACCGTCCGGGAATCTCCCGGTGGAAAGGCCTGGCTCGTCGCCAACGCGTGCTCGTACAACAGGCTTGCCGATTCGAATCGCCCCTGGCGGTGAGACCGCGTGGCCCGAGCCATCTGCTCCTCCCAGAGTTCGGCCGGGTCACGAACTCGCGCCGATGGATCGACGACGGTTGTCGTACAACCGAGCGCGCTCGCGAGCAGCGCGAAAATCGCGGCGGAACCCCAGCACGACCGGCAGGCCTTCGAGGTCGGTCCCCTCGCCGCGCCCGCCGACGGGCTCAATGCAGCCGATCCGAGGCCGCGGCCTCGGAGGCGCGACCGACCGCGAGCACCCGATCGAGCGCTTCGCGACCCTCGGCGAGCAGGAGCCCCGGCTCGATGCGCAGGGCGGCGCCTCGATCCTCCGCGCGTAACGGAATCAGCAGAGCACCCTGCGCGTCGGCGCGTTCGGGCCAACCACCGACAGGCGCATCGAGACGAAACAGGAAGGCCCGCAGTCCTCCCGGGTCGAGCGAGAGCTCCCGCCGAATCTCGGCGAGCGCGCGGCGCAACAAGCCGATCGCGATGATGCCGAACGTGAAACGCGCGTTGAACTCGACGATCGGGCGCAGCTCGATTCGACCGGACTCCGCCTCGAACACAAAGGCGTCGATCCCGCAGGGCCCATGGTAGCCGGCGGCTGCGGCAGCCTGGGCGACCGCAACCGCCGCCTCGCGCAGGGCCTCGTCGTAGCGGCTGCCCGAAGTCACACGGCCCTTGCTGTCGACGAAGCCGCGATGCCCGCGGTAGAGCCCGGAGCCTTCAACGAGCAGTTCGGTGGTTCCCAGCAGCAGGATTTGCTGATCGGAGCCGATCCAGAGTTGGGCGCTCAGGTCGCAGGTTCGTTTGAGCCAGGGTTCGAGAATCGCCCCGCCCGATTCGGCCAGGCGTGCGAAACCGCCGCTACTCTCGGCGACGCGGCCCGCGCACCCCGCGACGCGCCCTCGGCCGCTGGTGCCAAAGCGCGGCTTGAGGGTGAAGCGACCCCCAGTCCAATCGGGCCAGCGCGCGAGTTTCTCTTCGACCCCGCGAATCGCGCGGTCCAGATTGCGCAATGAGTCGGGTTCGATTACCGCGATGCAGTGCTCGAGGCACGCCGGCAACATCCGCTCTGCGACTGCTACGCGATGAGCGAACGCCTTGTCGTGTACCTGTTGAATCACTTCTGGATCCGCGCCCAGCAGGCGACGTTTCGCTTCTCTCGCAAACTGCCGCGCGGCGGACGTATTGAGCCAGGCGACCGCCTGATCGGGCACATCGAGCCACGAAAAGATCGCGTGTGGGTTTCGAACTCCGAGGCCCTTCGGCCAGTACGGATCGGCTGCAATCTCCGATTCGCCGAGGCATCGCGAGCCGCTAGCAAAAAGACTCCGCCAAAGCCGCGTGGCGGCGCGCTGGACGATCTCTCGCGGCGGCTGTGAGCCAAGCGGGATTTCGTCGGCTGGCCGAAAGGCGGGTGCTCCCCAACCCGCACCCTCCTCGGCGCCAAAGTTGGCAATCAGCAGTACGTCACCCGTCATCGCGCCTCGACTGCGCGTTCGGGCCTTGCTCCTGTGAAGAGCGAGCGCCGCGCACGAACGCGATGAATTCCCCGCTGAGACCCGCACGACGCCTTGCCGCTTCCTCGAAGCGCCGACCCTTTGCGCGCGCAGCCGCCAACGGGAACGGCACGGCCTCCCGGTAGGCTTCGATCTCGCCCTGTCCCCCGGGCGCCAACACGCGCATCCAGCGGGCGGCCATGCGAACGTGGCCGACCTCATCGTCGTGGATCCGCTGACAGACCTGAGCCGACGCCTCGTCCCCGGCGCTTCGAAAGCCGTCGCGGTAGAGCAGCGTGAAGTCGAGGTTGGCCTGCTCGAAGGTCAGCCCCATCGCACAGAGAAACGCGCGCGGGCCGTGCGGTGAGGCTGCGATCGCGGGGGCGTGTTTCCAGAAATAATCCGACAGGCGATGGTCCGAGAGCGCGGATCCCAGCACGCGCAGCCGGCCGAGGTAGAGGCGACAGTGAAGCTGCTCTTCCGTGAGAACCGCGACCCACCCACGCCGCAGCCCGCTGGGTAGATCCGGCCAGCGCAACAACGCCCACGCAAAGAACTCCACCGCCATCAACTCGTGGTTGGCAAAACGCGCAAGGCATCGCGCTCGCGCTTCGCACGAAGCCAGTTCGCCGGGTCGCGGGAGCGGCTCCACGCCCTGGTGCATTTCGAGTTCAGGATCGCGAGCCGGCCGATCGAAGCAAAGCGCAGGGCCCGCGGGCTCGTCGGGAAGCGCCTGGCCCGAGGGTCCGACGGGCGGCGCCAGCTTCGCTTCCAGATTCCCAGTCTCGAGGATCCGCCGGCAGAATTCGCGCACCGTCACCGGGACTCACCTTCGGAGTTCGGTGATTTCCCCGCATCACCCAGTGCGTGCAGCATCTCTCGATCCGTGTCGCTGATCTCCTGGCGGATTTCGGGCCGCGACCGGTGACCCATCAACCGACACCCTGCTCACCGGCTTCGACTTCGGCGGCCAGTCGCTCCCATTCCCGGTAGAGTTCGCCGATGCGGCTTCGAATCGCGTCACGTTCGGTTTCGACTTCGCGAATCGCGTCGGGATTCCGATGGATGTCGGGGTCACCGAGTCGCCACGAGATTTCTTCGAGCCGTCCTTCGCCTACGCGGATCTCCTCCTCGACAGTGGCCAATCGCTTCGTCACCCGCTTGTGCCGTCGTGTGCGCTCTCGGTCCCGCGTCCGCGCGGCGATTCGCTCCTGTTTGCCGAGCGGCGCGGCCGGCTGCGGAGCCACTCGCGGGGCGGGAACCTGCGGCTGTTCGAGCTTCACCGGTGCGGGTTCGCGCTGCGTGGGGGCCGTCTTCTTGCGGAGGTAGTCGTCGTAGTTCCCCGGATATTCCCGCAACTGACCGCGAACGACTTCGACGACACGATTCACGAGGGCATTCAAAAACGCGCGATCGTGGGAAATCAGCAGAAGCGTACCGCTGTAACCGACAAGGGCGTCTTCCAGAACTTCGCGGGACGTCAGATCGAGATGGTTCGTCGGCTCGTCGAGCACCAGGAAGTTCGCGGGCCGGAGCAGCAGCTTCGCAAGGGCGAGGCGAGATTTTTCACCACCCGACAAAACGCTGACCTTCTTCTGAACGTCATCTCCGGAGAAGAGAAACGCCCCCAGGTGCCCACGCAGTCGGGGAACGTCGTCGAACGCAGCCGCGGTCTCGAGCTCTTCGAGGACGGTGCGTTGGGGATCGAGAGCCTCCAGCTGATGTTGGGCAAAGAAGGCGACCGTGACGTTGTGGCCCAGCGTCCGTGTACCGGCGTCGAAGGGCAGCACACCGGCGGCGATCCGAAGCAGTGTCGACTTCCCGGCGCCGTTGGGCCCGACCAATGCGACGCGGTTGCCGCGCTCGATCGACAGATCGATGCCCTCGTACACCACGGTCTCTTGATAGGATTTTCGGATCCCCTCCAAGTTCAGCACGGAGCGCCCAGCACGCTTCACCGGCGGAATCACAACCCGCATGCTCGACTTGCTCTCGTTGGCCAACGCTACGCGTTCCAGCTTGTTCAACGCCTTGACGCGACTCTGAACCTGCTTGGCCTTGCTGGCCTTCGCGCGAAATCGCTCGATGAAGCGCTCGGTTTCTGCAATCTTGCGATCCTGACTGCGCTTGTTCGCGACGAGCTCTTCGCGCCGCAGCGCCTTCTGTTCGAGATAGCGATCGAAGCTACCGTCGAAGACCGTCAACCCAGTGCCCTCGAGCTCCGCGATCCGGTTCACGTGGCGACGCAGGAAGGTCCGGTCGTGCGAGATGATCACGACGGCCCCGGGATACTTGGCCAGGGTCTCTTCGAACCACTGGATCGAGGGGAGATCGAGGTGGTTGGTCGGCTCGTCGAGCAGCAGGATGTCGGGGCTCGACAGCAGAAGCTTGGCGAGTTCCACCCGCATGAGCCAACCGCCGCTGAAGGAATTGAGCGGCCGCTCGATCCGCTCGGCGTCGAAACCGAGGCCTCCGAGCATGCGCTCGACCCGCGACTCGCGCTCGAAACCTCCGCCGAGTTCGAAGCGGGTCCGGCAGTTGCTGTAGCGGTCGGCGAGATCTGTGGGAATTTCGCGGCTGGTATGCGCGAGTTCTTCCATCTGGACTTCGAGTGCGCCCAATTCCCGTTCGAGCGCCACGAGCTCGGAAAACGCGGAAGTCACCTCCGAGCGCACCGAGCAGGTCCGATCGGGATCGATCTCCTGGCGCAACATCGCGACGCGAACGCCGCGAGGTACGCTGACGCGACCCGAGTCTGGAGCTTCGAGACCGGAGGCGATATTCAGCAGCGTCGTCTTGCCAGAGCCGTTGGGACCCACCAATCCGATCCGATCATTGCGGTGGATGGTGAGTGCAACGTCGCGAAACAGCGTTCTGCCGCCGAAGCTACGGGCGACGCCTTCTAGTCGAAGCAGCATTCCAGGACGGTAGCGTGTGCTGGCGCCCCCGCTGCGGCGACGAGGTGCGGTCGCGCGGGATTCGGGCGTCGGTTGCATCGATCGGGCAATTGTCCGACGATCCCGGACTTCGCGCGCGGGCGGGACTGAAACAGCAGCCGGGCGGCAACCCAAGGCGGATCCCAGTGTTCCAGAGCGCCCGATTCTCACTGATCGAACTCGACACCGACCGACTCCTGGAGTCACTCGCCAGCGAGGTGCGAGCGGGCCTCACCGCGATACCCAAGCGAATTCCGTGCCGTTTTTTCTACGACGAAGTCGGTTCGCAGATCTTCGAAGAGATCTGCGAACTACCCGAGTACTACCTCACGCGCGCCGAAAGCGAGATCTTGCGAGATCACGCCGAGGATGTGGCCCGGCGCTATTCGCTGCCGATTTTGCTCGTCGAACTCGGCAGCGGTAGCTCGACCAAGACGCGGCTCTTGATCGAGGCGCTGCTACGCGAACACGGCGCTCTCTCCTACGTTCCCGTCGACATCTCGCCGAGCGCGCTCGAGGCGAGTGCACTGCAGCTCCTCGACGATTACAAACGCCTCGAAGTTCGCGCCATCGCGGGCGAGTACCAGGACGGTTTGCGCCGGATCAGACGCGACACCCAGCGCCCGAAACTCATCCTCTGGCTCGGCTCCTCGATCGGAAATCTCGACCGACAGAGCACCGAGAGATTCGTGTCGAATCTACGCGGCGGAATGAACCTCCAAGACCGCCTGTTGCTCGGAATCGACCTCCGCAAGGACCGCGAAATGCTCGAAAGCGCCTACGACGATTCCAGCGGCGTCACGGCGCGCTTCAACCGGAATCTCCTCGAGCGAATCAACCGTGAACTCGGCGGCCAATTCGATTCCGAGACTTTCGACTTCCACGCGGCCTACGACGAGGTCGGCGGAAGAGTCGTATCCCACCTCCGCAGCCGACGAGAGCAGACGGTTCGGATCGAGGATCTCGACCTCGACGTGGAATTCGCGGCGAGCGAGACGATCCACACCGAGAATGCCTTCAAATATTCGCCGACCGAGATCGACGCGCTGGCCCGCTGCACGGGGTTCGCGCTGGAAGAGCACTGGCTCGACACCCAGAACCGCTACTCGGTCAATCTCTTCGCGCCAATTTCGCCGATCGGGGCCCCCATTTCTCCGGGTTAGGGTGTGCGTTCGTGTGTGATGTCCGCGGCCCGGCTAACTGGGCCCCCGCTAGTGGAGCGCAGGCGTTACCCGTCACGGTCTGCGCGGGCTGCTAGCGACACTAATCGCGTTGATAGTGGGGCTCGATGCTCACCACGAGCTGACCGCCACGGTGTGCGGGCCCGCCGATCACCAGCAGGTGGTTGTTCGGCGCGCGCATATCCATCATCACTTCGCCCTCCCAGCCGACGGCCATCAGCAGGCCCCGATCTCCGAGGTTCAGCGGCCGCACCCGGAACATCCGGCCGTTCGGGAGCCTCACACTCCCGACCTGATCGAGTCCGAGTTCGAGACGCCGCTCCGTGATCACCTTCAAACTGTTGTATTTGAACCTCTTGCGGAGATTGCGATCGAGGCGTTTGGCGCGCTTGTCGATCTTGCCCTGGGCGTTGGAGATCTCGGCGACGGTCACCTTCACGCTGAACCGACGCTCAGCCTGACTCCAGGCGGGGTTCCCGGCGAGCAGCGCCCCCGAGACGATGACGAACAACAGGCCGAAGCTAAACCGCTTCACGCGATCCTCCCTCTAAAGCCCCGTCTTCGGGCGCATCGAGCAACCAGACGATCGTGGCGTCACCCTGGTCGTCCTCCAGCACCAGCACGCTGCGTCCCCCGGTGTCCAACCAGCGAATGATGCCCGGAGTCGGGACCGCAGCATCCTCCATGATGCCGAGGAACAGCGCCAGCGCCAGCGCGGCGCTAACGGCGACCGCCGCGACGGGTCGGGAGTAGGCGGCCAGCCAGTCCATACCGCTCCGCTCCCGCCGCTCGGCGCGCCTCTGCCGCTGCTCATCACGCCTCTGCCGTTGCCCATCACGCCTCTGCCGTTGCCCATCAGCCTGGGCATCGAGAGCGGGCAGGCGAAGCGCGATGTCGTCCCATACATCGACGCTCGGCGGCTGCAGGTCCAACTCCTGGACCCAGCCGGCCAGCCGTTTCAGCGCTTTGAGTTCCGCGCGCAAGCTGGGCGAGCGCGACAGCCGGCGCTGAAAAATCCAACGTCGCAGACCGCTCAGCTCTCCGTCGTGATAGGCGTTGAGGTCGCGCTGGTCCCTTCCGATCTCTTCCGCATCTGTCGAATTCACAAATCCTCCTCGCCGGACTCCTCCACCCCCTGCTCGGCGAGCAGGGCGCGAAGCCGACGCCGCGCGTGGTGCAGGCGGCTCATGACGGTGCCCTTCGGGATCCCCAGCGACTTCGCGATCTCGGAATAGCTGAGTCCGTCGACCTCGCGAAGCAGCAGCGTCTGCCGCGCGTCGTCGGGTAGCGCCTCGATCGCGCGCCCGATGGCTTCGCGGAGTTCCGCGCGCTCCAGATCGCCAGCGGGCCCACTCGCCTGTTGACGGGCGGGATCGACCGCATCGAGCCCGGTCCCGACGGGCGTCTCGAGCGCGTGCCCCTCGTCCCATTCCACCATCCGGCCCGGTGGCTGGCGGCGTTTGGCGTCGATGCAGAGATTCATCACCACCCGGTAGAACCACGTGTAGAAACTCGAACGGGCTTCGAACCGGTCGAGCGAGCGATACGCCTTGAGAAACGCCTCTTGAACGACATCTCTTGCCTGCTCCTCGTCGCGCATCACCCGAAGCGCCAGTCGGTAGGCGCGGCCCTGGTATCGCGTCACGAGCACCCGAAAGGCCTCGTGGTCCCCTTTTGCGGCCCGGGCCACGGCTTCGAGGTCGCTCGGGGCCGCTCCGGAACACGCACTCTGCTTCGACGCAGGATCGGGCTCGACTATTCGCCCACCCGGCGGCGGCGGGTCGCTCAATGGGCCTCCCGCCAGTTCGCGCCGACGCCCACGTCCACCCGAAGGCGCACGCGCAGGGGCCACACCCCCTCCATCCGTTCGACCACGAGCGCGGTCAGCGCATCCCGTGCTGCGGGAGGGACCTCGAAGACCAGCTCGTCGTGGACCTGCAGAATCATCTCGGCGCCCAGATCCGCCTCGTCGAGCGCCGGAGCGAGGTCCACCATCGCCTTCTTGATCAGGTCCGCGGCGGTTCCCTGGATCACGCTATTGACGGCCATCCGCTCGGCGGCCTGACGCAGGGTGCGGTTGCGCGACGCGAGATCGGGAAGGTAGCGGCGACGGCCCAACAGCGTCTGCACGAATCCGCGCTCACGCGCCTCATCGATCGTCCCGTCGATGAAAGCGCGGACGCCTCGATAGCGGGCGAAATAGGCGTCGATCGTCTCCTGGGCTTCGGCGCTCGCAATGCCGAGTTGGTTGGCGAGCCCAAATGCCGAGAGTCCGTAGATGATGCCGAAGTTCACCGCCTTGGCGTGGGCGCGCTGGTCGTCGCTGACATCCTCGAGATCGATGCGGGCGACTTCGGCGGCGGTCCGGCGGTGGATGTCGTCCCCGCGCTCGAAGGCGTCCAGCAGGCGCTGATCGTTCGAGAAGTGGGCGAGGATGCGCAATTCGACCTGCGAGTAGTCGGCCGAGAGCAGGGCTTTCCCTTCCGCGGGAATGAAGGCCTCGCGAATCCGGATCCCCTCCTCGCTGCGAATCGGAATGTTCTGGACATTCGGGTCCGCGGCGGAAAGGCGCCCCGTCGCGGCGCCGAGTTGATGGAATGTCGGATGGAGACGAGCCGTCGCGGGATTCACCAGCGGCGGCAGGGCATCCACGTAGGTGCTCCTCAGCTTCGCAAGCCGCCGATAGGCGAGGATCTCTGCCGGCAGATCGTGTTTCGAGGCGAGTTGGCTGAGCACGCCCTCGTCGGTCGAATAGCCGGTCTTGGTCTTCTTGATCGGCGGCAACTTCAGCTTCTCGAACAGGATCTTCTGGAGCTGCTTGGGGGAGGAGATCAGAAATGTCTCGCCGGCGAGCTGGTAGATCTTCCGCTCGATTTCCTCGAGCCGCAGACCCCACTCTTCCGAAAGCTTCTCGAGCAATTGCTCGTCGATCCGCACGCCGGTGCGATGCATGCCTGCGAGCACGCCGGTCAGCGGCAATTCGACCGCGTCGCAGAGGGTCGAGAGCCCGTCGCGCTCCAGGCGATCCACCAGGCCCTCGCGGAGCGCGCAAAGCGCGCAGACCTGTTGGCTCGCCCACTCCGCGACGTCCTCGGCGTGGAGTTCGCGGACCGGCTTGGCTTTGGCGCCGCGGCCCGCCAGATCCTCCCAGCTCGCCACCTTGCGGCCGAGTTCGCGCTGCGCGAGCGCGGAGAGCGAATTCGCGCCAGCGGGGTCGAGCAACTGGCTAGCGATTCCGAGATCGAACGCGGGCGTCGGAAGCCCGAGGCCGCATTCTCCGAAGACGATCTGGGTCTGCTTGGCGTCGCAGGCGCTCCAGGCGCGGGCATCTGCGCCCTCGAGCAGCGGTCGCAGCCGGTCGACGACGAACTCCATCGACAGCTCGCCCGAATCCGCCCCAATCGCCAGGTAGGCGGCGCGGTCATCGGCCAGCCCGAACGCGAGCCCGACGACGCTACCCGACATCGGAGTGTTTTCGCCGAGTACACAGATCAGCGGAATGATCGGGAGCGCGCGCAGTTCATCCAGTACGGCGGCAAACGACGTCGCGTCCTCCACCCGCTGAACGGCCACTGGCGTTTCGGAACGCCGCGGCGCCGCGACATCCCCTTCGGCGTCGATCGCCTCGACGAGACGCACGAAGCCCAGCCGCTCGAAGAGCGCCCGCAGCGCGTCGCGGTCGGGAGGCTGGAGCGATTCCTCATCCAGCTCGCTCGGCACCGGCGCGTCGGTGCGAAGCGTGGCGAGGCGCTTCGAGAGCCGCGCTTCTTCCAGCTGGGAATCGAGCGCGTTTCTCGCCCGCGTCGCCTTGATCTCCGCTCGGTGTTCGATCAGCCTCTCGAGAGAGCCCCATTCGGCGATCAACTTCGCAGCGCCCTTTTCTCCGATTCCCTTCACGCCCGGAATGTTGTCGCTGGGATCGCCGATGAGCGCACGCAGATCGAGAATGCGGTCGGGCCGTACACCGAAGCGCTCCTCGACTTCCGACGGCCCGTAGCGGCGATCCTTCACACCGTCGAGCAGCGTGACGCGATCGCTGACGAGCTGCATCAGATCCTTGTCGGTGGACACGATGGAGATCTGCGCGTCTTTCGGAGCGCGCTCGACGAGCGTGGCAATCACGTCATCGGCCTCGAAGTCCGGTACCGAAACGACGGGGATCCGATACGCGTCGACGAGTTCGCGAACGATCGGAAGCTGGATCGTGAGATCCTCGGGCTGGGCTTCTCGGTTGGCCTTGTAGGCGTCGTAGAGCGCGTGGCGGAAGGTCGGGCCGCGAGCGTCGAATACCACGACCACGCGATCGGGCGCTTCTTCGCGAATCACCTTGATGAGCATGTTGACGAAGCCGTAGGCGGCGTTGGTCGGGGTGCCGTCGGGCGCGCGAAGCGGGGGAATCGCAAAGAACGCCCGGTAGAGCGAGTTGGTGCCGTCGACGAGAAGAATCTTGAAGGGCGCGGCCGCAGACCCGGCTGACATCCTGGCCCCCTTTTCGCCCGAATCGGGAAGCGGGGTGGGCAAAGCAGCTGCGACGGCGCAGCAGCGCGCCGAGCCCCTGCCCTCGGGTCATTCAGCTGACGTGCGACTCCACGAAACGCTGAACGTCGCCGATCGTGCGCATCTCTTCGACGGCGTCGTCGGGGACTTCGATATCAAAGGCTTCCTCGAGGGTCATCACCAATTCGACCAAGTCGAGCGAATCCGCCCCGAGATCGTCGAGAATGCTCGCGTCTTTTGTCACTTCGGCGAGTTCGACTCCGAGCTGGTCAGCGACGATCGATTGAACCCGATCAGACAGATCGTTTGCCATTGATTCAGCCCCCTCCAGAAAACTGTGATCAAACAATCAAACCAGTAAAACAACCACGAAAAATCAAGAACTGAGCATCAAAACCGGAGATTCTCACCGAGAGAATGCGACCCGGAGAATCCAATCAGTTCGAATCGAAAGCGTCGGTCACAAATATCGAATCAAAACCCGAATCCGTCAAGCCGCCGTGGCGCGAACGCCACGGTCCGACTGTCCTGGTGGTCAATTTTCTAGCGAAACCCTTCGGTTCAGACACCGATATCGTCGCTGCCCTCGTAGCGGTAGGGATCGAACAGCTTGGTCTGGATATAGCGCTCACCGAAACTCGGAATGATCACGACGATCAGCTCACTGCCACTGCCCTCGCCGGCCGCGTATTGAACGGCCGCAGCCACGGCAGCACCGGATGAGATCCCGCAGAGCAGCCCTTCCTCGGTGGCGAGTCGGCGCGCCATCTCGAGCGTCTCCTCATTGCCCACCTTGATGATACCGTCAAGAAGATTCGTCTCGAGAACATCGGGTACGAACCCCGCGCCGATGCCCTGGATCACGTGCTTGCCAGGCGAGCCACCCGAGAGCACGGGGCTGTCCTCAGGCTCCACTGCAATTGCCTTGAATTCGGGCTTTCGCTTCTTGAGGGCCTGGGCAACTCCCGTAATCGTGCCGCCGGTTCCAACGCCCGCGATCATCGCGTCGACCTTGCCGTCGGTGTCCTCCCAGATCTCCTCAGCCGTGGTTTCGCGATGCACCTCGGGGTTGGCCGGGTTCTGGAATTGCTGCGGCATGAACGAGTTCGGTATTTCGGAGAGCAACGCCTTGGCGCGATCGATCGCACCGGGCATGCCCTTGGCGGGATCGGTCAATACGAGTTTGGCCCCGAAGGCGCGCAGGACCGCGCGACGCTCGGGGCTCATCGACTCCGGCATGGTCAAGACGCACTGGTAGCCCTTCACGGCGGCTACCATCGCGAGCGCGATGCCGGTGTTTCCGCTGGTGGGTTCGACGATCACGGTTTTGCCTGGAATCAGCGCGCCGATCTTCTCGCCGGCCTCGATCATCGCCAATCCGATCCGATCCTTGACGCTCCCTGCGGGGTTCTGGCTCTCGAGCTTCGCGACGATCGCTGGCGAAACCGAAGCGGCGACCCGGTTGAGGCGGACGAGCGGCGTGCGGCCGATCAGGTCCGTGACGGAATTGGCGATGTTCATCGGGGGAATCCTCCTCTGCGGGCCTCAGGATAACGCGGGCTGCGGCTGCCTGTCACCCGCAATGGCTGGTGGGCCGACCTGCGGCTCTTCAGCCAATACGGTTCGGATCAACACCGTTGCATAGCTACCCGGCGGAAGCTCGAAGTCCAACCAGAATCCGCCCGGAAAGTCCCGCATCCGCGCGTTGTCCGGTCGTACCCGCAGCGCGCGCCGAGCACCCCTCAGGCGGATGCCCCTGGGCGGGCGGAGATCCGTAAGGCAAATCCCACGCAACTCGAGCGCAGCCTTCTCGCGCAATGCGACCTCGCCCGCGGGCTCGATGACACGGCTGCCGAAGATGGGGCCGGTCGGGCTGATCTCAAAGGCCACCGCTCGCGGTTGCTCTCGCTCGACGTCTTCGATCAGGAACTGTCCACCCGAGCCGTGAAGCACCGCGACATCGCCAAATTCGAATTCACCAATACCTGTCGGCCGGGCGTCGAGCACGTCATTGAAAACCGCCGACTGCAGAGCGGAGATCGCGAAGCGCGCTTTGCGCCGATCTCTCAAGGAGATCTCGCCGCGCAACAGACGGGCACCCATCTCGACATTCCGACCCGCACGGCCGAACCGCTGAGACCCGAAGCGATTGGCCATTCCGATCCGACCGATCTCGACGAGCCGCGCGCGCGCCGCTTCCCGAGCCATCTCGTCGACACCGCGCACGGCGATTTCGAAGCGATTCCCGCGCAACTGCCCGGTGCGCAATTTGTGCCCGTGCACGATCGCCTCGAGCACGCGAACTCCCTCGAAGCTGAGATCCAGCGCCCGTTGCGGATCGAGGCGCGGCACGGAAAACCACTGGGTGGCGACAGCAAGGCGGTCCTTACGGCCCGCGTAGCCGACATCGCGTGCACTCACACCCGCTGCGCGCGCGAGCGCGTCGGCGACTTCCTCGGTTGTGACGAGCCGCTTCTCGACGCGCACGTAGGTGTGTTCGCCCTCGCCGCTCGGCGAAAAGAGAGGCAGCTCTTCGACGCGAAAGTCTTCGGGTTCTGTGCGAATGCGCGCCATCGGCTTTCAGCGAGCGAGCGCGCGCGACACCGGGGCGAAGGATCGGCGATGGGCCGGACACGGACCGAGGCGATCGAGCGCGGCGAGGTGCGCGGGCGTTCCGTACCCCATGTGGCGACTGAATCCGTAGCCAGGGTAGCGCTCGTCGAGCCGGCACATCCAGGCATCGCGGTGCACCTTCGCGACGATCGACGCGGCGGCAATCGACGCGTCCAGGGCATCTCCATGGACCAGTGCGGTCTGCGGTATACCGAGATCGAGAATCGTGCGGGCGTCGACGAGCACATGACCGGGTCGGAGGCTCAGGCCGGAAATTGCCCGTTTCATCGCCGCGAGCGACGCGCGAACCGTGTTGAGTCGGTCCACGTCGGCCGATGAGACCTCGGCGACGAAGACCGCGCACGCCTGTCGGCGAATTTCAAGATCCAGCGCCTCGCGCACCTTCCGCGTCAAGCGCTTCGAATCGTCGAGGCCGCTGAGCGCGTCGAATTCGATCTCGCGGGGAAAAATCACCGCTGCGGCCACCAGAGGCCCCGCGAGCGGCCCCACGCCGACTTCATCGGTACCCGCGACGAACTTCACACCCGATTGCAGCAGGCGCTCTCGGCGAGAGAAAAAACGCAACAGCCGGTCCCGTTCGATGCGACGCGCACGCTCGCGCCGATCGACCCAGGCAGCCAGGGAGCGCGCGCCGCTGCGCGGGTCGCGACGCAGGTTCTCGGTCATGCGCTCGCGCTCTCCCGGAGCAGAGACCGCTTCGAGGCGCGCGCGGATCTCGGCCAGGGGCACGCGCGTGAACTCGCTGATCATCGAACCGCGCCACTCGCGCGATCGGAAGGCCCGGACCGAGGCGCGGTGGCCCGTTGCAGCAGGCCGATCGACCGCGGATCCACGGTCAGTGTGCGAGAAGGACCGCCACCGGCGAGGTCCTCACCACGGCGGAGGAATTGCTTCCGAGGAAATAGTCGGTAATCCGATTGCGCCCGTAGGCGCCCATTACGATCAGACCCGCGCGAACCTCGCGCGCCGAGTCGACGATCTTGACGTCCGGTCGGCCCAGCGTGGAAGTGATCTCGCGAACGGGCACCGGGAGCGATCCGGCCAGGCCACGAACCTCTTCGAAGCGCGCGATCGCGCGCCCCTTGTCCTTCGAGTCGACGAACACGTGAATCGGCTCGCTGAGTCGGGTCGCGATCCGCACGGCGAGATTGGCGCCCAGTCTGGCTCCCGCCGAACCGTCGAAGGCGAGTACGATGGGGCCCGAGAGTCGAGCGCCACTGGGAACCACGAGGGTAGACGTGGCGGTCTTGCGAATCACCCCGGTCGCCGTCGAGCCGATCAACCCGGTTCGATAGGCGACGTGCTGGCCATCCCGGCCCACCACGATGAGGTCTGTCTTCTGGCCGCGCTCGACGATTCGATCGTCAGCGATCCCCTGGAGCACCTCGGTCGTGCAGTCGACCCCGGCTGTGCTCGCGCGTTCACCGAAGCGTCGACAGGCCGCCTCGGCGCGGGCTTTCAGGTAGCTGGCCATCGCTTCCGCCGGAGGAGGTGTGACGCCGAGGCCGTCGTCGGGCATGCCACGCGCAAAGCGGTCCTCGACCACCGAAACCCCGATGAGGCGCGCCATCAAGCGAGCCGCAAGCTCCGCTCCGAAGCGCTCCGCGACGACAGCGGCCTCCGAACCGTCCGTCGCGACCAGGATCGATGCTGTCATCCGGTGTAGCCTCCCGCGGCCGCGTTGACCCTACCGGCGATCGCCAGTGGGAACTCCTCGCATTCCACCATCACCCACACAGCGAGGTTACGGGATCCCCGCGGGAATTGTCAATCTTCTCCATTTCGACACGCCTCCTGCGAGAATCCTCTCGCACAATCACGTGTCCAAGAAAACCCTGGAGCGATGGACGATAAACGCAGCTCGAGCGTCCATGAGCGCAGCTCGTGGCATCTAGGACGAGAACACGAGCGGCGGTAGAGGCTTCTTCGATCACGAGTCACTCTGATATTCGCGGATTACCCATCGGTGCAGAGCCAGCATGACCGGGGCCGGGGCGGCGGATCGTGTAGCAAGAGACCGGCGGGCGGCACGGCAGCAGCGTATTCCCAGACATCGAGCTGTAGGGAAAAGAGAAGAAGTTTTCCGTTCATGGGAGCTGGCATTCTCAACGGGACTCCGCTCTCCACTAGTTGAATCGTTTAATGAAGTAAGTCACTGTAATTGAACACGTTTTCGTTACACCGAGGGGAAAATGACTGGTACAGATATTGCACCGAACGCGGGATTATTGTGGGTTATTCCCCTCAATTAATCGCGTTAGCGCTCACTCACGGGGGCTTGGTCAGGCTGCAGGCGCTCGATCTAATGGCACCCGACGCCGCTGCGGAGCAAAGAAAGAAATTGCAGTGATGAATCGAGCACCGGGGGGTTGGGGTTAGCCGCACACACCAGAGACCGTCAGAAATTCAGAGAAGAGATGCCTGACCACACCAGCTTCTGGCGGCCAAGAATCAAGGTGCGCTCGGTTCTGATCGGACTATTGATCGGACTGATGGCACCCGTGGCTTTCGCGACCTCGACGCCAACCGCCACACCGACTGCGACCCCGACCGCAACTCCGACCGCGACGCCGACCGCAACGCCCACGGCCACGCCTACTGCGACACCCACGGCAACGCCGACCGCGACCCCGACGGACACCCCGACCGCCACACCGACGGCCACACCCACAGCCACGCCGACCGCGACCCCGACCGCGACGCCGACTGCGACACCCACGGCCACGCCGACTGCAACGCCCACGGCGACGCCGACTGCAACGCCAACCGCCACTCCGACCGCGACGCCGACTGCAACGCCAACCGCGACCCCGACTGCAACGCCCACGGCGACGCCGACCGCAACGCCCACGGCCACGCCGACTG
>JADFQO010000042.1 GCA_022561775.1 Myxococcales bacterium
GGGGATGAGTGCCTCGATCTCGACACCGACGAGCTGGTCTGGCTCGTAGCCGAAGAGGTGCTCGGCGTGGTGGTTTGCGAACACGATCGAACCGTCACGGCCCACGATGAGCAGGGCGTCTGGGACGGACTGGTATGCGGCGTAGGTCTTGGGTCGCACATTCATTGCGTCACACCATTGCTTCTAGCTGCTGGCGCATCCCCGCCAACTATACATGCAGTGGTTCGAAAGTTCGCACCCCTGGGTGCGAACGCGAGCGAGATCTCGCACCCCGACAATGGCCGGGCGCGATGCATCACCGAGAAAAGCATTGTCAATCCAATGGTTAGAACACCTCGCCGATTCCGGCATGAACTTTGCTGTACTTGCGCAGAGTGAGCCAGCAGATTTTGCACACCGCTCAGGAGGGCCCGCCGATTGACTATCCGAGTCAGCACCGAGGCGGGGGAGACAGTCACCATCATTCGAATCGAGGGGGGGCTGACGAGTGCCAGCTTGCCCGACGTGATAGCGGCGTGCGACTCGGCGAACCGGCCGTTGCGCCTGGATCTGTCTGGTCTGCGCTCGGCGGACACCGATGGGATCCGAGCGCTTCAGTCGCTGTCGGAGGCCGGAGCGGAGCTGCACGGCGCCAGCCCGTACATCAACGAATTGCTGCTCGTGGCCAAGACGTGAAGAAGAGACCGTGCGGTAAGAAGACTTCGGGAGTAAAGCGACCAGCAGTGGCGTGGTGCTGGAGCGGGTGCCCCAGGCAATCACGCTGCGCATGAAGCCGGCGCCGGGTGATAGTACCGAATTGGCGTAATTGAACGCCCACTTGAAATTCGCGGAGGAGAGAATCGTGAAATACGGAAGCAAAGAAGGAAGCAAAGAAGTGGGCGATGGATAAGCTGCGAGGTGGCCTCGTGGCCACCAATCCCACGCCGTTTCATGACGACACCCTGCGCGGCTATCCCCTCGACGCTTTCACCAGACTCACGTCACAATTCCGCCACAGGAGACCGAACCCATGCGAATCCCGGGCATCTCGATTGCCGTATTTGCCATCTCGATCGCCGCGCTGCCAGCGTCTGCGCTCGCGCAGGTCGTGACCCCGGCCGTAGAGCCGCAGGCGTCCGAAGAACGCAACACGTGGATGTCGTTGAGCTACGCGCACCTGTTCGAGACGGACCTCGACAACACCTCCGTCGAAGTCAAGCGGAATTCGTTGCTCGCGATCGCGGGCCATCGGTTCGCGCTGTCGGACTCTGTCGGCCTCCTGACCCAGGCCGCGTATCAGCTCAGCGCCTACGACTTCAGCGGCGACGGTGGCGTGCTCTGGAAGGACATCAACCAGGTGACGACGATGATGATGATCGACTGGAGGCTCGACGAGCACTGGTCGGTGCTCGGCGGCGGGCTCTTCCGCTTCTCGGGGGAGGCCGGTGCGGATTTCGGCGACTCGCTCACCGGCGGTGGATTCGGAGGCTTCCAGTACACCTGGAGCGAGAACCTGAGGACCGGCTTTCTCCTGGGCGCGATGAGTCAGATCGAAGACGATGCAGCGATTCTTCCGCTTCCACTCGTGACCTGGAAGTTCGCGGAGTCGTGGATGTTCCGGCTGGGCGTGTCGCAGCTCGGCGCGGTGGGCTATGGGCCGGAGCTGAGCTGGATGGGGTCGGAGAAGTGGGAGCTCGGCTTCGGCGCGAGCTATCAGAGTCGCCGCTATCGGCTCGATCAGGGCGATCTGGTAGGTGAAGAGACCTCGATGCCGATCTACGCGAGGCTCGGCTGGCACCCGACGCCCAGCAGTATTCTCGAGTTGATGGCGGGCGTCGCTGTGGCCGGGGAAATTCGCCAGGAAACCAGCCGCGGGAGCAAGATCTTCAACGAGGACACCGACCCGAGCGCCACGATCAGCCTGCGGGGCAACATTCGCTTCTGAGACCGCTCGAAGTGAAGAAGGCGCGATGGACCGCCTGCCGGTGACCCATTCGCCTCAAAGGGAAGGAAAGATGAAGGCCTCACGACCCGCGGTGCGAGAGTTCGGATCCTTGTGTGCGAAGGAGGGCAAGCCGGCGACGGGCTTGATGTCCGATTGGCTCAAGAAGGGCGAAATCGAGGGCATGAATCCACCGCCGAAGCAGCCGCTGGGGGAATGAAATGAAGAAACGAAGGTTCGTCGACCGCCGTTCAGTTTCTCGACTTGGAGGAGTGTCATGACAATTCAAAGATTCGGCAGGCTCGGCTACCGGCCGGGAATCGCGAGCTTTTCGATCGCGCTTTTCGTCGCATTGACGGTGGCCGGACCGACCGCGGCACAGTACATCTACCCGCAGAAGGGTCAGGATCAAGCACAGCAGGACACGGACCGCGGCGAATGCCACATCTGGGCCGTGAACCAGACCGGGTACGATCCCACGCGAGCCAGCACCAGCCCACCGCCTTCGAGCGAGGCCAAGCAGGGCGGCGTGCTGCGCGGTGCGGCGCGCGGCGCCGCCGGCGGAGCGATCATCGGCGCCATCACAGGAAATGCGGGTAAGGGTGCGAAAATCGGCGCGGCGAGCGGCGGGCTCGTGGGTGGCATCCGGCGCTCCGACCAGAAGTCTAAGCAGAAGCAAGACGAGCAGAACTGGCAGGCACGGCAGAACGCCATGCGCGACGAGTATCAGCGCGCCCAGACGGCCTGTCTCGAGGGCCGGGGATATTCGGTCCAATGACGGCCTTCGCGAGGGAGACGAGCATGACCCGCATCAATGAAATCCTGCTTTTCATGAATAGCGACTGGTACGACAGACTGGGGCAGGTCACATTGATGCCTGAGAACAGATAGAATCTCGCCTTGACGTTCATCGAGTACTTCCTGATCACCTTCGGCAGCTTGCTGCCGATCATCAACCCGCTCAGCACGAGCGCCCTCGTTCTTTCCTTGACCGAGGGCTGGCCAGCCGACGAGCGGCGCCGTCAGGTGGGGCTCGCCTGCATCTACGCGTTCGGGCTCCTGATCGCGTTCCTGCTGGTCGGCGACTGGATCGTCGACTTTTTCGGGATCACGATCGATGGAATTCGCGTCGCCGGCGGCCTCATCGTCATGCGGATCGGCTTCGGCATGATGACGACCCAGCCGGACGCGAGTGTAGACGAAGACGACGCGGCTCCTGTCGTCCGCGTCCGGGACATTGCGTTCAGCCCGCTGGCCATGCCGAGCCTGAGCGGTCCCGGCAGCATCTCGTTCGTGCTGGCGATCGCCACCGACGTGCCCGAAGGAAGCGAGTGGCGCGCGTTCTGCGCCATGACCGTCGGGATCATCGTCGTGCTGGCGATCTCGTTCCTCGTGCTCTCCGCCGCGGCCCGGATCGTCCCCCGGATCGGGCCCGCCGTCCTGAATGGGGTGACGCGCATCATGGGCTTCATCCTGATCAGCATCGGCGCGCAGCTGCTGCTGGCGGCCCTGGGGTCATATTTCGGTTTCGATTGAGTGTAGCCCGTCAGGGGAAGTCGGACCTTCTAGCAGCCTAAGCTAAGAGACACTATCGGGATCTGCGATCCCGGGGCGAGTCTCGAAATGACAAGAACGAAGAAGCAATCGACAGAAGCAGCAGTACGGGAGATTCGCCGCCGCACCCGCAGGAAGTTCGCTCCCGAGGAGAAGGTTCGGATCGTCCTCGAAGGGCTGCGCGGTGAGCAGAGCATCTCCGAGCTGTGCCGCCGCGAGGGCATTGCCTCCAACCTCTACTATCGCTGGAGCAAGGACTTCCTCGAAGCGGGCAAGAAGCGCCTACTGGGAGATACGCGGCGCGAAGCGAACTCGAGCGAGGTCACCGCCGCCCTTCTCAAGCTGCCAGTCTTTTCGTGCGTCAGCGCTTGGTTTCCCCCGGCGCCCCGTTAAAGTACGATTCCCGATCGACATGGCCGCACGCCCCACCCGCCTCAGCTGCGCTCTGCTCCTCGCTGCGTCGCTGTTCACACCGGCGCCGGCACGCGCGGACGTCGACGACGAGTTCACCCTCGTCGACGAGGCCTTCGATCCGGATCAGCAGGACGCGGGTGTCTTCACGGCGCCGAAGCTCCCGGAGGTCCGGCTGCGCGCAGAGGTGCGCGGCGTCTACGACCAGGACTTCGGCTCCGCGGACGTGAGCTCGCTGCGATCCGGGGGCGTCCTGCGGCTGCTGTGGCCGCTCTCGCGGCGCGTCGTGCTGGGCTTCATCGCGGGCAGCGAGGTCGAGGTCTTCGACTTCGACGGCAATAAGCGGTTCCTCAACACGGGCCGCACCTCGGGCGATCCCTTCGACAACCTGACGGCCACCCAGTTCCGCATCGGGGGTCGCTACGTCGTGAACGAGGACTGGAGCATCAACGTCGTCGGCTTCTGTTACCTCCCGCTTCGAGGAGGACGCGAGCTTTCGGGACGGCGTCCAGGGTGGGGGAGTCCTCGCCGCAAACTACACCTTCCGGGACCGACTCACGCTGTTGTTCGGAGCGGGGATCGTCTCGCGCCTGGATCGCAGCGGCGTGGGCACGATCCCGATACTGGGGTTCTCCTGGAAGATCAACGATCGGCTTGTGCTCAAGAGCGAGGGGATGGGCCTGCGCTTCTCGGCTGACCTCACCGACAAGCTCAAGGGCTCTCTCTTCGGCGGCTGGCGCGCGCGCCGCTATCGCCTGGACGATCGCCGGGACGGCCCCGCGGGCGTCAACACCGGCAGCCTCCGCGATCGCCGGGCCCTGGTCGGGGTGGGCCTGCTGTGGCAGATCTCGCAGAATTGGTCGCTGGAGGCGAAGATGGGCTCGGTGGTCTACCGGCAGTTTAAGATCGCCGATTTCACGGGCGACGAGTTCGACGAGGTATCCGGCGACCCGGCCTTCTCCGGCTCGCTGCGCCTGCAGTTTCGCTTCCTCCCGTGGAAGGAAAGATGAAAGGCCTCACGATCCGGGGTGCGAGAGCTCGGACCCTTGGGTGCGAAGGAGGGCAAGCCGGCGACGACATCGGATTCATCCTGTTTGGCGTGTGCACCGTTCCGTAGAGAGATCGACCGGCTTTGCTTGTGCGAGTGCAAAAATGGACTCCACGCATCGCCAGGGCGCTGACATGAATCCGGATTCCCGAAACGAAGAGGAGAAGACGAAATGCGCGTGACTCACCGCCCCACGGCCCTCTGGCTCACGAGCCTGGCAGCCACGCTGGCCCTCGGCTGCGCCAAGGCCAGACTCGATGTGATACAAGCCGCCCCGACCGGGCCCATGGTGAAGCCGCCCGTGGTGCTCGTCTACGACTTCGCAGTCACTCCCGAAGAGGCGCTGACCGACAGTTTCGGCACCTACTCGGAGAGGGCGGGCGAAGCCGAGTCAAAGGAGATCCAGCTCGCCCATGCGACCGCGGTGTCACTGTCCGAACAGCTCGTCGCGAAGCTCCAGAAAAAGGGTATCGCGGCGGAGCGCGCACTCGACGACCGCGCGCCTCCGCTGCACGCATTCGTCGTCCGGGGTCAGTTCCTCGACGTGGACAAGGGCAGCCGCCTCAAGCGCATGGTGATCGGCTTCGGCGCTGGTAGCAGCAAGCTGGTGGCGCGGGTGCAGGTCTACCAGGCGGTGGACTGGGGGCTGCGGCGGATCGCGGAGGCCGAGGCCACGGCCACGGGCTCCAAGGCGCCGGGCATGGCAGTGCCCGTGGGAGGCGGGGTAGCGATGGGGGCGGCCGCCACCTCAGCCGCAATCAGCGGCGGCATGAACATCTTCAAAGAAGTGCGCGGCGGCATGCACGCAGACGCCGGGCGCATGGCCGAGCAGATCGCCAAGAGGGCCGAGGCCTACTACCGGAGCCAGGGCTGGCTCTGATGTCGAGAGCCCGCGCACGGCTGTCGAACTTGGCGACGGCATACCCGAGGCCAGTTGATCCTGGGCAAGAATAACTTTGCCAGCCTGCATGCTTCTGACCTGCCCCTATGGGGGGGGCGCCGTCACCACGGGTGCTCAACTGCTCGGAAGGATTGGAATACTGGAGCCGATGAGCAGCCTCGAACGGCGAACCTCCTGAATTGCGATTGCAGCCCAGAGGCATACTTATTGATTACTGCACCTTGCATCGTAGCCGGGGAGCCCAGCTGCGTGGAGCCCGACGCGGGCCGCCGTCTAGCGTTTTGCCGCTTCGAAGGTGGCGACAATCGAGCCTTCGGCGGTGCGCATCTCCATTTTGTCGCCGGTCACTCGATAGGTGGCGGCGGTGCCGAGGGTGGTCAGGTATTCCTGTTCTTGCTCCATGGTTCCTTCCGGATCGGCGCAGAATCGCCGGGTTGCGATGGGCAGGCCGATGGAGATGCCGTTCCCGTCGACTTGATACCCGGCACTGTACCGATTACAACCCGCCGAGCCGCTGACGGTGCCATCCGCGCCAAAAGCGGCGGTCATCTCGGTGCTGATGATCGAGCTGACGACTCCCCCCCGCCCGTTGTTGTGGCCGATGACGACCCAACTCGTGCCGGCCAACGCACTGGATTGCGGTCCGAATCTCATCGTGCCGCTGTCGTACTTCAAATCCACGTACAATTCACCGCTCCGAAAGAAGTAAATGGCTGCCCCAACGAGTTGGCCCGCGAATCGCTCGCCTAGCGAATCCTCCGGGCAGGCGGCCATGGTAGAAGGTCCCAAAGCGATCGTGATGGCATTTCCGTCGATGGTGTAGGTGCCGCGCACGCGATTGCAGTCGGCTTGAATGGCCACAGTGCCATCCGCCATGAATTGGACGGTGTAGTCGGCGGGGTTGTCGGGCACGAACTTGTCATCGTTGTTCATCAGGGTCTGTTGCCACTGCCAGACGGTTCCGCTCAGGTCGGGCGCGGTCCCGGCTTGCCCCGGCTCCCGGGCCAGGGCGTAGGTGAGAAATGGCTCAGCGAGTAAGGCAAGCACAGCTACAAGGAAAATCCCCATTCTCGTTTCTTTCTCCCAGCGGGTAGCGAGCGACACTCATACCGCCGAATGCCTTTGCCTTCCACCGGTTGCTGGCCGCAGATTTCCTACCAACAGTCGACCGGTAGACGAATGGTGTCTGACGAGGCCCTTGGCGCGCAATGCAGAAGATCTCCACACCAATACCCAGTTGGCAAAGGCCTGCGCCCGAGTGCGCGACTATTCGCGGGCGGCTTGCCCTCTGAACATCAGGCTGTAAAGCACGGGAACGAATCCCAGCGTCAGGATAGTCCCGACCGCAAGCCCGCTCATGATCACGATCGCCATTCCGAACCAGAACTCACCACCGAAGAGGGCCAGCGGCATCAGCCCAATAACGGTCGTAATGGTGGTCATGATGATGGGGCGAGCCCGCGCCAGCGCGGCTCCAATCACGGCCTCATCGACTGCCAGTTCCGCCCTTCCCTGGTCGATTCGGTCGATCATCACAATGCCGTTGTTGATGATGATCCCGGCCAACGAAAAGAGTCCCAGCATGGCAGTAAAATCGAAAAATGCTCGAAAAACGGCGAGCCCAAGGTTTGCACCGATAATCACGAGCGGAATCGTCAGGAGAATAATTGCCGGGCGGCGGAAGGAGTTGAATTGCAGTACTAGCAGCAAGACGATTCCGAATAGCGCGTGCGGGGCGTATTCAAATAGCTTTTCGTTCGACTCCTGCGAACCCTTGATCTCCCCTTCGAGCTCAACAGTGTTTCCCGGAGGCATCTCCAACGAACTCAAGGCAGGCTGCATGGCTTCATAGAGTTCGATCGCTGTCTTGTCCGGGTGCCTCCCCGCCACTGAAATCGCTCGTTCTTGATTAAAACGAATGATACGGCTCGGCTCGACTTCACCTTTGATATCGGCGATTTGGAGCAGCGAGACTGGGCCGCCCAGCTTGGCAGAGTAGATCTCGACGGAGCGCAATCGGCCGAGATCATCCCGTTGATCGGCTTGCGCACGGATGACAACCGGGATCATCTTGTCACGCTCTCGATAGGTGGTCACCGTAGCACCATCGAATATTGTGGAGAGCGTAGTTGCAAGTTCCTCGCTCGTAATTCCTGCACTACGCGCGCGCTCCTGGTCAACCTCTACTCGAAACTTCAAGACAGCATTTTCCCAATCGTTACGAATCGCGCCTGCACCCGGAACGGTGTGAAAGGCGTCGGTCAGCTGCGAGGCGATCTGCCTAAGCGTCTCGATTTCAGGTCCGCGAGCCCGCAACTCGACGGTGCCTAGTGCCGCAGGCCCCAAGAAAAGCAACTCAGCGCGCCCGGTCGCCTGAGGAAGATTGCGGAGAATAAATTCATCTGTCCGGCGAACGAGATTCGGAACCTGCTCTCCATTCTCCGTGCTGACCACAAGAAACGCCTTGTTAGGCTGAGGATCGTTAGGCGAAAGCGCCAGAAAAAAGCGAGGGCCACCTCCCCCAACGTAAGCGAGGACGTCCGTCACCTCTGGGTTGCGGTCCGCGTCTTTCAGAAAGGCCACAAGATCACGAGTCGCAGCCATGGTCTGAGTAATATGGGCTTGCGCGGGAAGATCCAGATAGACCGTGTACTGGTTTCGTTCGGAAGGCGCCAAGGACCGCTGTTTCACGAGTTGAAAAATCTGGACCGCACCGAACAGAAGAAACAACATCAACCCAAGAAAGAAAAGCCGGTGTTTCAAGATGAACTCGAGAAAGCGTCGATAAGCTCGATAGGCCACGTTGTCGAAGCCCGGGGTACCGGCCGGCGACGCGACGGTACTCTCGGGCAGAAACCAGTAACAGAGCGCTGGCGTCACGGAGATCGCCAAGAGCCACGAAGCGAGCAAGGCTATCGCGAGCACTTGCCCAAGCGACCGAAGAAATTCGCCCGTCGTGTCTGCAATCAGCATCAGCGGAAGGAATGCCAGCACCGTCGTGAGCGAACTCGTGAGGAGGGGAACGGCCAGGCTGCGCGTTGTCGCCAGCACTGCGTCGAGCCGGCGTACGCCCGAGTCGAGTCGCTGGCTAATGTCCTCGGCGATTACAACGCCATTGTCCACCAAGAGCCCCAAGGCCACAATGATTGCTGCGATTGAGATCCGGTGAAGCGCGATACCCCCAAGCGACATTCCGATGAGTGTCAGCAACATCGTAAGCGGTATCATCGCACCAACGATGAGGCCCATTCGCCAGCCCAGAAAGAACATCACGACCACGAGGACGACCACCATCGTCTGAAACAGGTTGTTGGTCGCGTTCTTGATAGACGCTTGGACGAGGTCAGGCTGGAAGATCACGATGTCCAGAGACATCCCCAGCGGCAGCGCGGTCCGCAGCTTCGCTAGGCGGGTCATCACCTGGTGGCCCAACGCCACGACGTTCGAGTTTTCCACCATCGAGACACCCAGCACGATGGCGGGCTGATTGTTGTAGAAGGCGGGCGCTTGCGGCGGGTCGACGTAGTCGCGACGGATCGAAGCGATGTCTCTCAAGTAGAGGAGTTGCCCCTCCTTGACACCGATGGCAAGACTTCGGATTTCTTCCACCGATTGGAAGTCGCCCGACGGTTCGATCACCACCCGCTCGCCCGCCGCATTGATCGTACCGCCCGGAAGAACAATGTTTTGCGCTCGCAGCGAAGCGGCGATCTGCGCAGGATCGAGCTTGAACTGCACGAGGAAGCCCGGGTCGAACTCCAGCCAGACTCGCTCCTCTTGAACCCCGAAGAGATCGACTCGCGCGACCAAGGGAAGCGCTCCTAATTCGTCGCGAACGTCCTTGGCGACATCATGTAGCTCGGCCATCGTGAAGTCGGCGCCGGTCAAGGCGAGAGTTACCACGGCGACCCTGCCGTAGTCGTCGTTGACGATCGGAGTTTCAGCGGCACTGGGAAGACGCCAAGCAACGTCGTCAATCTTATTGCGCAGCTGCGCCCAGATGGGCACCATGTCGTTGAAACGCGGGTCCACGGACGGGGTGACGATGGAGAGGCCGGTCATCGATGTCGAGGCAATGTCATCGATCTCGGAGAGTTCCTTGATGGCCTCTTCGATCGGCTTCGTCACGAGCTGTTCAATTCGCGCTGGCGACATACCCGGCACGCGAGTCACTACCTGCGCCATGCGCACCGTGATTTCCGGATCTTCTTGGCGCGGCTGCGTGAGAAAAACCGCGGCGCCTCCGACTAATACCGATACGGCCAGAAGCACCGAGAACCGCGCGTGCGTGATGACGAAACGGGCGAGGCTATCCACCGCCAAGGCCCCGCTCGGGTGACCAGAGCTCCGCCTCCATCCCATCTCTCAGGAAGGCGACTCCGGCGCTGACGACCTTATCGCCGGGTTCGAGCCCTTCGTACACCTCGAGCTGGTTACCTCGAAGCCCTCCGATACGCACCTGCCGGATCTTCACCCGTCCAACAGCTTCGTCAAAAATAAACACGGGGGCGCGTCCGTCCCGCTCAGATTCCGGCGAGGCAACACCCACATCAATGGCGATAGCCGAGAGCGGGATGAGGTATGCCGTCCGTCCGTCAGGATACGACTCAAAGCTGAAGATCACCCGCGCTGTCATTCCCGGCCGGAGGTCTGTTCCTGGCTCGGCGAGCTGAATCTCGACTCGAAACGCATTGCCACCACCCGCCTGCGCGCCAATCAGCGAGACGACCCCGGCGACTTCCACACCCTCAACGGCCGGAAACGTGACACGCACGGCCTGGGCATACTCGACGTTGCGAATCAGCTTCTCCGGCACCTGAACCTTCACAACCAGGGCAGCCTCGCTCTGCAGCACAAACGCGGGTTGGCTGGCAGTCACCTCTTCAAAGGGTTCGATCGAGCGCACCGCGATGCGACCGGGAAAGGGAGCGCGCAGTTCAGCCTTTTTGAGATCCCGCTCTGCCTGTTCGAAGTCGCTTTCCGCACCACGAAGCGTCGCCTCTGCGGCTTTTCGGTTGGCTGTCGCGACCTCGATCTGGGCCTTGGAAATTACACCCTGCCCAGCAAGATCGGAGGCGCGCTCGTAGGCTTGTATCGCCTCAACGGCCTTCGCTCGCCTGGTAGCGAGTTCCGATCGCGAGTATGCGAGCGCAAGACGTAGCGGCTGAGGATCGAGAGTCGCCAAGAGCTGTCCTTCTTCAACTGCCGCACCTTCTGAAACCCCCACCTGATCCACGGTCCCGGCAACGCCGAAGCTAAGCGGAGACTCATTTGCCGCAGCCAGCTCCCCGGATAGCGCCCTCATCTGACCGAAGGCCTCGTCGCCGACTTCGTACACCTTGACCCGTGGAATCGGCAAGGCTGTAGGCTCTTCAGCGGCTCCGCATGCGAGTGCAAATGCTCCAACGACAAGGCTGAGGTGGGCGACGATGAGACGACGGGTAGGAGGCATCATGACCGATGATGTTACCGTAGGAGTTGGGCTTTCCCGACTCGTGAAAGCAGATGAGCTTCTTCGTGAGAGAGCTTTTAACCGATCCGTTGTTCTATCGGTGCGGCGCCACATCGGGGCGATCTCAGGCTTCTGCGCCTCCCCGCCTCGGCAGCAGCTGCGTCATCGTGAGCATGCCTAGCACCGCCGCGACGGCCGAGGCTGCAAGCACGCCGACCTTCGCCGCGTCGACGGTGTCGGCGTCCAGCGCCAGTCCGGAAATGAACAGCGCCATCGTGAAGCCGATCCCGGCGAGCAGGCCGCCGCCGAGCAAGAGTCCCCACGTCACGCCCTGAGGCAGCGCGGCAACTCCCGCACGAACCGCGAGCCAGCTGAACCCGACGATGCCGATCGGTTTGCCGATCACGAGTCCCATACCGACGGCGACCGCGACCGGGTCGCCGAGGTCGGAAGCAGTGAACGGGACGCCCGCGTTCGCCAGCGCGAAGAGCGGCATGATCGCGAAGCCGACCCAGGGGTGGAGAGTAGTCTCCAGGTAGACCAGCGGTGAGACCGTCTCGCGCGTCGCCCAGCGGATCCCGCGGACCTCCGCCGCGCCGTGGCTCCCCGAGTCCCAGTCCCCGTGCATGCCCTCGGTAACGCGTTCGAGTGCCTGCGCGAGCGTCGTGTCTTCGAGGTAGGCGCGCGCGGGGGTCAGCAGGCCGAGGATCACGCCGGCGACGGTCGCGTGGACGCCCGACTCGTGGAAGGCGATCCAGACGCCGAGCCCGAGCAGCCCGTACGTTCCGAAGCCCCGCACCCCGAGGCGCGACAACAAGGCGATCGCCCCGATCCCCAGGACGCCAAGCCCGAGCGCGCCCCAGCCGATCGCGTCGGTGTAGCCAATCGCGATCACCAGGATCGCGCCGATGTCATCTACGATCGCCACCGAGAGCAGCAAGACGCGCAAGCCGCGCGGCACGCGCGGCCCGAGCAGCGCGAGGCAGCCGACCACGAAGGCGATGTCCGTCGCCATCGGGATCCCCCAGCCCGTCGCCGCGGGCCCGTCGCCCTGGAGCGCCAGGTAGATGCCGGCCGGCACGATCATGCCGCCGAGCGCGGCGGAGATCGGCAGGGCCGCCTGGCGCAGGCTGCCGAGTTCGCCGTGGACGATCTCGCGTTTTACCTCGAGACCGATGACGAAGAAGAAGATCGCCATCAGCCCGTCGTTGATCCAGTGCAAGAGCGAGTGGCGCATCTGGAACGCGCCGAACTCGAAGCCGACCGGGATCTCCCACAGCGACAGGAAGCCGTCTGCGAAGCCGGAGTTGGCCAGCGCCAGCGCGGTCCCTGCCGCGACGAAAAGCACGATTCCGCTCGCCGACTCGACGTGCATGAAGCGCTGGAGCGGCTCGGTGAAACGGGCGATGGGTTCGCGGGGCAATCCCGGGCGGGCCTCACTCAAAACGGCGACCTGATAACGACCGTATCCCTCTTGCTCGCATCGCCTTCAGTCTCAGGTTGGGTACGGGATGGCTCGACATTTTCCTCGCTACTGTGCCACAAAGCTCACGTGCGCGGTCTAACACCGTGCGAGGACGGCCGCAGAGGAGGAGGTGCTGCTGCTGGCTGGACGGGAGCGTTCTGGACGTCAGAACAACTGCAGGGGGGTACGGGCTTTCAAGGCGCCGCGGCTTCTAGTACGGTAGGCCGCCATGCCCTGGCTGCCATCAGCCGTGCCGCGCGCAGCGGCCCTCGCGACGCTGACCCTCGCCGTGCTGGCAGGCTGTGCACACCAGACGCAGACCCGCGACTGGTCGCAGTACGAGGGCCCCGGCGCCGAGTACTTCCAGAAGGAAGAACTCGAGTTCCCGGACGTTTCCGACCCATTTGAGCCCTTCAACCGCAGCGCCAACGCCTTCAATCGCTTCATGCTTTCGTACCTGCTGGATCCGCTGGCGACGGGCTGGCGCGCACTGACTCCCGATTCGTTCCGGGCCAGCCTGGTGCGGGCCGCCCAGAACCTCGGATACCCGGTGCGCCTGGTGAACAACCTCCTGCAGGGCAAGCTCCGTCCGGCCGGGGTCGAGACGGCCCGTTTCCTCACCAATACGACGCTGGGTCTCGCGGGGCTGTGGGATCCGGCCCGAAGCTGGTGGGGACTCCGGCCCTTCGAGGAGGACATGGGCCAGACATTCGCCCACTGGGGCTGGCGCAACAGCACCTTCCTCACCCTGCCGATCTGGGGCCCGAGCACGGTGCGCGACGCGCTGGGCACCCTGGGCGACTTGCCGCTCGATCCCACCACCTACTTCTTTCCCGCCGGTCCGGCCAAGAGCTTCATCGCCAGCGCCGACCGCGTCGAGCAGGCCGAGCGGCTGATGCGCACCCACTATGATGCGTATCACGTCATCCGCTACCTCTGGGTGCTCAACCGCCGCGCCGCGATCATCGACCTCGAGCCGTCCCTCGAGCCGAGCTCCGCCAGCGAGACCCTCGAAACGATCTACTTCGAGCACTTCGATGCGTGGTTCCCGAGGCGAGCGCGCACCCACCGGGTCGAGATTCCCAGCACCGGTCGTGAGCTTCCGTACCAGGTCTGGATGCAACCGGAGCCGGCGCCGATGCTCTACCTGCTGCCCGGGCTCGGAGGTCACCGCGACGGCGCCAACATGATCGCCTTGGCCGAACTGGCGTTTTTGCGCGGCTTCTCGGTGGCGGTCATCAGCAGCGCACTCAACTTCGAGTTCATGCAGCACGCCGCCGTCGTCGACGTCCCCGGCTTCCCGCCAGCAGACGCGCGCGACGTGCACGTGGCGCTCGACGCCGTCGACCGGGACCTGGCGCATCGTCATCCGAGACGCATTACGGGGCGCGCGCTGATGGGCATCTCGATGGGCGCCTTCCACACCCTCTTCATCGCCGCGGCCGAGAAGCAGGGGGCGGGGGATCTCGTCCGCTTTGACCGCTACGTGGCGCTGTATCCGCCTGTGCGTCTGCGCCACGGCATGGAGCAGCTCGACGCCTTCTACAACGCGCCGCTCGCGTTCCCCGAGGAAGAGCGCGAGGAGCGCGTCGTGGGGATCCTCCAGAAGGTGGTCCGGTCCTCAAGCGAGCACGACCTCCAGCCCGGGACCCCGATTCCGTTGAGCCAGCTCGAGGCCGAGTTCCTGATCGGCGTCGTCTTCCGCATGACCCTGCACGACGTGATCTGGGTCAGCCAGCTGCGAAACGACATGGGCGTGCTGAAGACGCCGCGCAGCCAGTCCCGGCGCTCGGGCGCTTCGCGCGAGATCCTCGAGTTCTCGTTCATGGAGTACCTCTACGCGTTCGCGCTTCCCTATTTCAGCGAGCGCGACCCCGAGATCCAGTCGGTGGACGATCTATTCACGCGCGCCGACCTGCACTACATCGCGCCGCTGCTCCAGGCGAACGCCGACAAGATCCGGGTCTTTGCCAACGAGAACGACTTTCTGATCACTACCGAAGACGTGACGTGGCTGACGAACCTGCTCGGCGAGCAGCGCGTCACCTTCTATCCCGGAGGCGGACACATGGGCAATCTCCACCTCGAAGAAGTTCAGAACGACGTGATGAACGCACTCCAGGATCTGCTGTGAGGGAGGCCGCCTGATCGCTGGCATCCTCGTGCTCGCGGCGGTGTGCCTCGCAATCGGATGCGCCGTGCCCGGCCGCGCGCCGCGGGCGCTCAGGAGCCCGCTGGAGCAGCTGCTCTTGAGCCAGGCCATCGAGCGCAGCGCCGCAAAGGCAACCCTCGGACTGCCGGAGGGAACCCGCGTCATCCTCGACAGCTCGGGTCTCTCGGAAGATCACCGTTTCGTCGCAGACGCGGTCGAGGGCTGGCTGGGCCGGCAGGGACTCGCGATTCGCGAGGAAGGGGACGAGGCCCAGTACCGGCTGCGGCTGATCGTCCAGTCGGTGGGAAACGATCAGGACATCGATTTCTTCGGCATGTTGGCCACCAAATCGATGTGGATCCCGGTCGCGCTGCCCGAAATCGCCCTCTACAAGAAAGTCCGCGACGAGGGCTTTGCGCGGCTCTACTTCGACATCTTCGAGGCCGCGAACGGCCGCTACGTCCGTTCGACCTCCCCCGTCGACGGCGAGGTGCAGCAAACCCGCTACACGTTGTTCGTCGTGTTCAAGTGGCGCAGGACGGACATGACGTCCCCGCCGGGGGACTTCGAGCGGATCGACGACGAGAACCTGTGACGGTGGAAGCCGCGCAGCGCGGGACGCTCCGTCGCGCGTTGCTCGTAACGATGGCGGCGCTGTGCGCGAATGTGCCGCTTCCCTTGCAGGCCTCGGCCGCCGAGCCCGACGCCACCACCGTCTCCGTGCTCTCCTACAACGTGCACGGCCTGTTCCGCTGGATCGCCAAGGACGATCCGCGCGACCGCATGCCGACGATCGGCTGGCTCGCCGACCGCTACGACGTCGTGCTCTTTCAGGAGGACTTCGAGTACCACCGCGAGCTCGCGCAGCAGATGCAGAACGCGACAGGTCGGCGGGGCAACGGGGCGTGGCACGACCCGCGCCTGGCACTGGCCAAGCTGTTCGCGTTTCCCTTCACCGTGTGGATCCCGCACTTCTCGCCGCCCTACGGGGCAGGCATCTCGACCTTCGTCGACGACGCACTCCTGGTGGCCGACGACTTCACTCGCGAGCCCTACGGGAGCTGCAACGGCTGGCTCGGCGCCAATGGGGACTGCTGGGCGGCGAAGGGCTTTTTGCGCGTCACGGTGCGCTCCGCCGCAGGTGCCGAGATTCACGTCTACAACACACACCTCGAAGCCGGTCCCAGCGACGAGTCGGTAGCCGTGCGGCGCAGTCAGCTCGAAGCGCTGGCCGAGGCTGTCGAGCGGCACTCGGCCGGGCGCGCGGTTGTGGTGGGTGGCGACTTCAACGTGGCCTTCATCCGCCCCGGCGACCGCGAGATGATCCTGTGGTTCCGCGAGCAGCTGGGACTCGCCGACTCGGGCGCCGGCCCTGAGTTTCCCTTCTGGCGGGAGCGCGACTACCTGCTCTACCGCAGCGGTGCCGGGGCGACGCTCAGCGTCGAGGCGGCCGGCGAGGCGGTCGAGTTCGTCGGACGGGGGCGAGCGCTATCCGACCATCCCGCGCTCTACACGCGCTTTCGCGTCGAGCCCGCCCCGTGATCCGGTTCGCCACGCCGTGCGGCGCACTCGCGATCGTTGTCCTGCTCGCCGGCTGTAGTGCGAAGCCGCCGATGGGCGTCGCGCTGCGCAGTGGCAGCCAGTTCGAGCACGAGTGGGGCCGGTACCTGAAGATGGCGCCGAGCAAGGCGCTCGCCGTCGCCGGCGACGTCACCGTGACCCACGTGGTGGGCTACGCCCACGACGCCGCCAGCGACGAGCAGGCCGCGCGCGAGGCGCTCGCTGCCTGCGAGCAGCGCCGCGGCGACCGGCGCATCGAAGGCGCCTGTCGGCTCTACGCGGTGAACGAGGAGATCGTGGCGGTCGAGCCCGCCGACTGAAGCCCGCTAGCGCCGGTGAACCTTCCAGCTGCGCGCCTTGCCGTACTTGTTGTCGGACGGGCGAAGGATCCGGGTGCTCACGATCATCGGCAGCATCACGCGAGAATGCTTGGCGCTAAAGGTCGCGAAGAGTCTTCCCTCGCAGTCGGTCACCGAGACACTGGATCGCGTGATTGAGCAACGCGGCGCTCCGCGAACCATCCAGCTGGATAACGTACTAAGTCCGGAGTCAACCCCGATTTTCGCAGAAAGCCAAGGGTAACGCGTACCAGCGGTGTTTGCGGCGCGGATTCAGGGGCTACAGCCCGATCCGTGTTCACGAGCCTGAGAAGAAGAGCCCCAGACTGGACCAACCAAGGGGTCAAGCTCAGTCAAGCTCAATTGCTGCTTGCACTACCATTGGGACTGGTACGACAAACTGGGGCAGGTCAAGCGGATGAGCGCACGAACACGCTGGGTCGGCGCCGCGATCGGGGTCGCGGTGCTCGTGGTAGCACTCGATGCGGCCGTCCGGTCGATCGGGATGGGCGCGGTGCGGGCGCGCGTCGACAGCGAGCTGTCGCGCGCGACGGGGCTCGACATCCGGATCGGGGAGGACTTCCACCTCGAGCTGCTGCCGCAGCTGCAGCTCGAAGCCCGCGAGATCACAGCGATCGATCCGAACGCGAAGACCGACCACCCCCTGCTCCGCATCGGTGTGCTGGAACTCGAGCTCGCGCTCTGGCCGCTGCTGCGCGGACACATCGAGATCCGCTCGCTCGGCCTCGTTCGAACCGAGCTCAACCTCGTCGCCTCTGACGACGGCGACGCACACGTCGAGGACGACTTCGAGATCGAGGACCTCGCCGTGCTCGCCGACGACGCCCCGAGCGCTCAGCTCTTCGACTTCGAGCTCCACGAGCTGCACGTGAAGGACCTTCGCATCGCGTACCGAGACGCGGACGGCGAGCCCATCGCGCAGGTGTGGATCAGCGAGGGGATCGTCGAGTCCGAGTCGCTCGGCAGCCCCATCGAGTTCGAGTTCGAGGGCTCGTTCGCGGGAAGTGAGATCGCCCTGGACGGGACCCTGGGCCCACTCTCGCAGCTGTTCCACCCAGACGGTCCGTTCCCGATCGACCTCGAGCTGAGCAGCCCCGACACCGCGGCAGTCGACGACCTCGAGCTGCGATTCGCCGCGCGGGGAACCCTCGGTGACATCGGCACGCTTCAGGGGTTGTCCGTGGAGGTAACTCTCCAGACCGAGAACCCGTGGCTTCCCATCGACTACGCCCGCTTAGCGCTGCCTCCGATCGAGGAGATCATCGCTCGCGCGCGGATCTTCGAGTCTCACGGGCACCTCGCGGCCGAGGGAAGCGTCGCAGTGTCCGCGCTCGGCGGTGATCTCCGGCTCGAGATCGGGGGCCTCCACCCGGATCTCACGTCGGTGCGGGATACCCGGCTCCAGGTCTCTGGGAGCGCGCGCGATTGGGCGCTGCTCGAGACCATCCTGCCGATCGCGGGATCGGCTCCCGCCGTCGGTCCGGTCGAGCTGTCAGCGAGCCTGAGCGGTGAGGCCGAGGTACTGAACGTCGCCGACCTCGTGCTGCGCGTCGGGAGCGCGGATGCGACCGGCGCCGAGGTGCTCGGCAGCTTTGGGATCAGCGTTGCGGGAGGGCTGCCGACCGGCGGCCTCGAGGCGTGGCGGACCCGCGTCGAGCGGGTCGATCTGCGGTTCCGCGCACGCGTTCCGGATCTGCCGTGGATCGGCCGCGTCGCTTCGCTCGAGACGCCGCTACCGAATCTGGGTCCCGTCGAGGTGAGCGGACGGCTGCGTGGCAGCGGGGCGTCTCTCGCGGTCGAGGAGATCGTGGCGCGCGTGGGGACCGCCGAGGCGACACGAGTGGAAGTCACTGGGCGATTCGCGTTGGCGCCGCCCAGCTCGACCAGCGAAACGCCGCCCGAACCGCTCGTCCCCGGTCTGTCGATCCTCGGGGAGATCGACCTGCGTGTCGCGGGACACGCAGCGGACCTCACCGCGATCGGCGAGTTGCTCTCTCTCGACTGGCCGCTCCCCGGGCTCGCCCCCGCCGACCTCACCGGTCGTATCCGCCGTCGCAACGGCGCGATCGGTCTCGAGGACCTCGCCGTACGCCTGGGAACGCGCGGCGGATCGTGGCTCGAGGTCGACGGGTCGGTGGCGGACCTGGAACGTCTGGTCGGCGTCCAGGCCGAGGCCAGGTTCCACGCCGCAGATCTCGAGCTCGCGAAGCCCTACCTCGCCTTCGAGCCGCCGGACGTCGGCCCGATCCGCGGAGGGGTCACGCTGAGCGATCGAGACGGCACGCTCGGCATCGAGGAGCTGCACGTCGCCGGTGGTCGCGAGGGATTCTTCGAGTTCGAGCTCAGCAGCGCGTTCGACGACCTGTTCGAGATGGACGAAATTGCGGTCCGGGCCAGTCTCCAGGCCGCCAACCTGCGCGTGGTGGGTCGCGTATTCGGCATCGACCTCCCCGCCGTCGCGCGCGTGGCCTTCAACGGCGTCGTGAACGGCTCGGACGAGAAGATCGAGTCGCACGGTCAGCTACGCCTCGACCAGACGCTGATCGACGGAGATTGGTCGGGATCGTTCGCACCGGACACGCGACCGACGCTACAAGCGCGGATCCACTCTCCCTGGATCCAGCTCGACGACCTCGGGATCGAGCCATTGCCCGACGATGGGCAGGACGAAGAGGGCACGATTGCCGCACTGTGGTCGAGCACCGAGCGGCTGCCCTTCGAGCGCCTGCGCGACCTGGACGCCGACCTCGAGCTGATAGTGGACCGCGTCACGGGGATCGGGGACCTCGAGCTCGGCCGGGTGCGCAGCAGGCTGCGGCTCGACCACGGGGATCTCGTGTTCGAGCAGGAGGCCAGCGGCAAGGTCATGGGCGAGCTCCGTGGCGAAGTCCATCTCGATGTCCGCGGCGATGAGCCGGTCGTCGAGGTGCGAATCCATCTGGACGGCATCGACCTCGACCGGCTGCTGTCCCAGATCGCGGAGGGGCACGGCTCGGGCCTGCTGGATGCGGAGATCGAGCTGCTCACGCACGGGTGGGCGCCCGACGAGCTGCGCTCGAACCTGAAGGGGGCCTTCGGTCTCGTGGTCCGCGACGGCACGCTGGCCTCGCGGTACGGTCGGGAGTTCGTCCGTGACTTCGTCCGCGTGTCGATTCCATCGCTCGGGGGCCGTCAGGCGACGAGCTTCGGGTGCATCGTCGCAGCGTTCGACGTCGAGGAAGGCATCGCGACGGCGCAAAGTCTCTTCCTCGAGTCCGACAAGATTATGGTGACCGGAACGGGGACGATCGACATCCGCAACGACGCCTTCGACCTCGTCCTCAAGCCACAGTCGCTCGAGCCCGGGGTGCTGAGCGTCTCGGCCACTGTGCTGGTGAAGGGTCCGCTCGCGGACCCGGTCTTCAAGCCCAAGCTCCGCTCCGTGGCGGGCCACGTCGCGCGCGGACTCGCGAAGAACCTGCTTCGGCCGACCCTGGCGCTGCTCACGCCCTTCCGATCCAAGAACGCGCTGTCGATACTGTGTGAGCAGGGGCTCGACTGAGGGGCCCGGCTCGCGACCGATCAGCGCGCGTGCGCGGCGCGGATCCAGGGACTACAGCCCGATCCGTGTTCACGAGCCTGAGAAGAAGAGCACCCGACTGGACCAATCAAGGGGTCAGGCTCACTCAGAAGCTGCGTAAACTTGGACTTCCCCCGGAATCGTGGACACCTCGGAGGCTAATATTGAGCCAGCCGGAGGAGTCCCATGAGTCGTCAGCAATTCACGCCAGAATTCAAGGATGAAGCCGTCCGCCAGGTGACC
>JADFQO010000059.1 GCA_022561775.1 Myxococcales bacterium
CCGATCTGGTCGAGGTCGCGCTGCTGCTGGCGTCCGAGGTCGTCGATGATGTCGACGAGGCGTGGGCTCGTGCGGAACTCGACCGGCTCGGCGCGCTGGCGGGCGACGCGCTCTTTGCCTGCGCGGACGACGACGCGCGCGCCGACGCCCTGCTCCAGTTTCTTGCGGATCAGGGCTTTCGCGGCAACCAGGGGAAGTACGATGACCCAAGGAACAGCCTGCTCCACGAGGTCCTCGCGCGACGCACCGGGATCCCGATCACGCTCTCGGTCGTCGCCATCGCGGTGGCGGCGCGGGCGGGTTTCACGCTCCATGGTGTCTCGTTCCCCGCGCACTTCCTGGTGCGTACGGCCACCGACCCGCCCGTTCTCCTCGATCCCTTCCACGGCACCCGCATCAACGAGGCCGAGTGCCGGCGCCGCGCGCGCGCCGCGCTCGGCCCCGAGATCCCCTACCACCCCGACATGCTGCGCATCGCAACACCACTCGAGGTTGCGCTGCGCATGACCCGCAACCTGAAGCACGTCTTTGAAGCCGCGAACGACTGGATGCGCGCGATCGACTGCTGCAACCGCATCCTGCTGTTAGCCCCCGAGATCGCCAGCGAGTGGCGTGACCGCGGCAACCTGTGGGTTCGGCTTCAGTGCGCGGAGCCCGCCGTCGCCGACTTCGAGAAGTTCCTCACGCTCGCACCGGACGCCGAAGACGCCGAACAGCTGGAGCGGCAGATCGCGCTGCTCCGCGCCCACTCCACGACCGTGAACTGATGAGCCGGGCTCGCGCCCGCTCACCGCTGTTTCGTGATGAAGCGCCCGTCTCGCCTAGGGCGTGAGCAACTCGGCCGGCGGCGCTTTGAAGTCGGCGTTGCGGTGGGAACCATCACAAAATGGCTTCTTGGCGGATTTTCCGCAGCGACACAGAACGATCGGCCCTGTCTCCTCTCGGGTCGAGCCTTCGAGGCTCACGGAGAATGCTTCCTGGGTCTCGAGAATGACTGGGCCGTTCTCGCGGATCGTGATCTTCATCGTGTTTCTCCTTCCGTCCAGGTCGTGAGAGTACTTCTCATCCCCCCACCGGCGAAAATATTCACGAGGATTCCCGAGTTCGCTCCCACCGCCAAACGGTGGCAATGGACGAATTTGATAATGGCCAGGTAGACTGGACGCCCGTAGAGTCCCGTTCGGAAGTCGAGAAAACCCACATGAGCGAAGAAGCCCGCGAAACACCCGGCGTCCACAACCCGCACGTGATCGACCTCATCAGTCTGGACCCCGAGGCGAACGAAGTGGTGCTGTTGATGATCGAGGAGCGACCCTGGGGCACGGTTTTCAATCAACTCGAACAGCTCGACGACAAGTACAACAACTATGTCAGCTACGTGCTCGACGGCCACTTGGCGAAGCAATACCCACAGTACGCCGACAAGGCCGTGCGAATCCAACTCGACTGCGCGAGCCCACCCGGTTCGCAGGAACAGGCCCGGATCAACGCAATGCGGAACTTCGCGGTCTCGGAACGACTGAGATTTCGCATGAACGTGATCGTCGCGCTGGGCCCGTCGTAGTAGCGACCGGCTTCAACTTCCGATACTCCCGACACCTGAGCAGAAATTCATCCGTGTGACCTAGCCCCCTCAAACGGATCCAGTTGGAATGTTAGGATTCCGGCCGAATTGAGGGGGCTAGGTCACCCCCCCAGGCCCCACCCCGGCGGCCGATTGGAGTTGCCGCGCGTGAAATTCTCCAGGTTTTGATGGACTTGTTGCGCCGGATCTGTCGAACCGCCTTCTCGGCCAATGCCTTCTTCTCGATGGATTCCTTTCTCCTTTCGGAGCCCGGAACCCTCGCTTAGATTGCGCTCCATCTCGCATAACGCCGGACGCTCAGGTCAGGTTAACGATCACGTTCTTGACCTGGGTGTAGAGCTCCAGCCCGTGGCGGCCCATCTCCCGACCGTAGCCGCTCTGCTTGTAGCCGCCGAAGGGCGCCGCGGCGTCGAATACGTTGTGACAGTTGACCCACACCGTTCCCGCGCGCAGGCCCGCGGCCACGCGGTGCGCCTTGCCGATGTCGCGCGTCCACACGCTCGCCGCCAAGCCGTAGGCTGTGTCGTTGCCCTTCGCGATCACCTCATCGAGATCCTCGAACGACTGCACGGTCACCACCGGGCCAAAGATTTCCTCCTGCACGATCCGCATGTCGCGGTGCGCGTCGGTGAAGATCGTCGGCTTCACGAAGTAGCCCCGGTCGAGACTTTCGGGACGCTCGCGCCCGCCCGTCAAGACGGTTCCCCCCTCCTCCTCGCCCACGCCGATGTACTTGCAGACACGGTCGTATTGCTCGCGCGAGACGAGCGGCCCCATCTCGGTCTCCGGGTCGAAGCCGTCGCCGAGCTTCGTGTTCTTGGCAATCTCCGCCACGCGTTCGACGAGCTCGTCGCGAATCTTCGGGCCTGCGAACATGCGCGACCCGGCGCAGCAGCACTGTCCGTGATTGAAGAAGATGGCGCCCGCCACACCCTCAGCGGCGAGCTCGAGGTCCGCGTCGTCGAAGACGATGCTCGGCGATTTACCCCCGAGCTCGAGGCTCACGCGCTTGAGGTTCGCAGCGGAGGCGCGCACGATCTCGTGGCCGACCTCCGTGCTACCGGTGAACGCCACCTTGTCGACGTCGCCGTGGCAGGCGAGCGCGGCACCCGCGTCGCCGAAGCCCGTCACGATGTTGACGACTCCGTCGGGGAAGCCTACTTCGCAGATCAGGTGCCCGAGCTTGAGCGCGGTGAGGGGCGTCTGCTCGGCGGGCTTGAGCACCACGCAGTTTCCACAGGCCAGCGCAGCGCCGAGCTTCCACGCCGCCATGAGCAGCGGAAAGTTCCACGGAATGATCTGTCCAACAACGCCTAGCGGCTCGCGCAGCGTGTAGTCGAGGAACACCGACCCCGGGAGCCCGTTAATCGGAATCGTTTCGCCCTCGATCTTCGTCGCCCAGCCCGCGTAGTAGCGGAAGTGGTCGATGGTGAGGGCCACGTCGGCCGCGCGGGCGATGACGAGCGGCTTGCCGTTGTCGAGACTCTCGAGCTGAGCGAACTCGTCGCTGTGCGCCTCGATCAGATCGGCGAGCTTCCACAGGAGCTGGCCGCGCTCGCTCGGATTGATCCGGCGCCAGGGCCCGTCCTCGAAGGCCAGGCGCGCCGCCTTCACCGCCCGGTCAATGTCCTCGGGGCCGCCCTTGGCGACGTGGGCGATGGTGTCCTCTTTCGCCGGGTTCTCCGAAGCGAAGGTCTCGCCCGAGGCGGCGGGCATCCAGTGGCCGCCGATCAACAGGCCGTGCTCCTCGCCGAGAAACGAGGTGACGGACGCCAGAGTTTCGGGAATTGCGGTGGCGGCGCTCATGGAAGGGGCCTCCCATTACGTGTGGGGTTACGCCATTATTCTGCAGCATCCTGCCCGCTTCAGCCAGAAGCAGCACGCCAAGGGAATCCAGAACCGAGACGGACCCGATCCCGATGCGTGAAATACTCAGGAGCCCCACCTCGCGAGTCGGCGGACACGGAATGGGTGCTCGGGGAAGCGCGCGGCCTCCACGGGATCAAAGAAGGCGTCGCCGCGGCTGCGAAAGCTCGGGCTGGGACGATATCCGGGCCCAACGGGCATGGTCGCTCGGGGCCGTTCGGAGCCGTGTCTAGCCAATAACGTTTCGGCCGTTGGCGCGGTCGGACGACGCCCCGGTCCGGCGGCGGAAAAGTTGACGGGTTCAAGACAGCTCCTCTGCCAGCGCGCGCAGGCGTCGATAGGGGTAGATGCCCGTCGAATGGCCGTCGCTCCAGTTGATCTGGATCGCGTAGCGGCCCACGGACTGGATGCTCAGCGGGTGCACGTCCTCGGGCACGCTGGCCGGATCGAGCGTCCTTTCTCTGGTCCACTCGTCCACGCATTGAGCGCAGCCACAGGCCAGGCGCAGCGCGCGAACGTCGTAGGAACTCTCGGAGCCATCGGACCACGTGATGCCGAGCTGCCGCCGGCCCTGCTGGCGGATGTCGGTCGGTGTGACGTCGTCGGGCATGCGACGGCCCAGTGTAGTCGACCCGGGCGCCACCGGATCAGCGGGCAGCAACCGCGGTGCCGCCTCTGCGGTCGCACACCAGCTGCGCGTCGCGGTCGCCCAAAACGCGATCAGCTGCGGAGGCCCGGTGACGACGGAGGTGTGTTCGTGCTGGGAATACGTGCCGCGCAGCAGCTCGAACTTGACCTGCCTGCATTAACTGGTCCAGGTTCAAAGCTAGTTTGGACTTGACCCGGTCTTGTGGACACTTAGAGGCCGCGGTTTGAGGCGATTTCAAACGCCTCGGGACTGACGCCGCCGAGATGGCTATGGCATCGGGTTCGATTGTAGAACATCTCGATGTATTCGAAGATATCGGCCTTGGCGAGATCGCGTGTTCGATAGACCTGTCTCTTGATTCGC
>JADFQO010000043.1 GCA_022561775.1 Myxococcales bacterium
TGGCGCTTGTAGCCCCGGTCGATTTCGAACACGCCCGTCGTCGGCTCTGCGACGTAGAGGTGCAGCACGTGCCCGCTCTGCTCCATCGAAGCGGAAACTCCGTCGTAGCTGCGCTCACCATGGGTCCAGCCCACCGTTCCGACCAGGCGCTCGGCGAGGCGCTTGTGCTTCAGATACTTCCAGTTGCCTTCTTCGTAGCCGATAACGGTGCCGGCATTGATGTCCTGGCGGCCCACGCGAAACCAGTTCTCGGAGTCGAGACGCGCCTCGGCGAAGAGTTGGCGGACACGCTGAGCATCGACGCTGTTCGAGCCGGCTTTGTGGGCATTCGCTCGGTAGAGGGCTGCGGCGCCACTCGCGCTGCTGTCGAGATCAAAAATGTTCGTGAACTGCCCCTCGGCGAACAGCCGCAGCCGGTCTTTCCAGGTGTACTCACCCCCCAGTCGCGTCCGGAAGGCGTAGAAATTGTCGGACTTGCTCGTCAGCGATTCCCAGCGCTCCCAGCGGAACCTCGAACTGAAGTGGAGGTCGAACCGGTGGTCGCCGTCGGACCAGGAGAGTTCCGGGGTAAGGCGCAATCCGTCCGCCTCGTCGGGCTCCGCGAGCGCGGAACCCGGAAGCAACGCCATGAAGGCTGCCCATAGGAGTGGTCGGCACCCAGGTCGAAATCGCCGACACTGATGTCGTTCTGACAACGCCCCATCCCCCGCCTGTCCTCTCAGCGTTTTCCGATCCAGCGAAAGCGTTACTTGATCGGACCTGCCTTCTCGATCTGCTCGAGCAGATCGTTGTTCCACTCGCCCTCGACCTTAACGTGTGCCGCCGCACCCTTGAGGACCGCATCAATCAAGTTGTGGTTGAGGTAGACGTAGAGGCCCGGCTGCTGGAAGGTGTAGAGCGCAGCGCCCGCGGAGCCACCCGCGATGAACCAGGTCTCCAGGTTGGTTTGCGGCGCATCGTTGAAGGAACCCGACGGCCAGACGTAATCGCCGTGGCCGCCGATCAGATGGGGCCGGGTATCGCGGTTGGCCTGCGAGTGGATGAACAGGACGCTCTCTCCGACTTTCGCGGTCAGCGAGTTCTCGCCTGTGAGCGCTCCCACGGCGCCGTTGAAGACGACGTGGCTCGGCTCGTTGGTCTTCATCACTCCCAGCGTTTCGGGCAACGCCGCGGCCGGCGAGTCGAATTTCTTGTATTTGCCGTCCGGGCCCTTCGGGATGTAGAAGTCCTGTTCGCCGATGTAGTAGGCGCGATCGTAATTGAGGGGCTTGCCGTTGCCGTCCTTCAAGCCATCTCTCGGCAGCACCATGATCGCTCCGTTCATGCCCTGAACGACGTGGTAGGGGATCATCGGCCCGCCCGGCGCGCAGTGGTAGACGAACACGCCGACCTTCGTCGCCTTGAAGCGAATCGTCGCCTGTTCCCCCGGATTGACGAGGGTCAGGCCCGCGCCACCGAGAGCTCCTGTCACTGCGTGAAGATCAATATTGTGGCTCATGATGCTCTCTGTCGGATTCACCAGCGTGAGTTCCACGTAGTCGTTTTGGTGAACGATGATCAGCGGGCCGGGCACGCTGCCCTCGAATGTGAGCGCCTGAATGGATGTGCCGAGCGGGTCGATCACCAGCTCCCGCTCGTGGGTGACCATCCGCACTTCGACGATGACAGGGCCGCTCTTCGCGATCTGGGAATGTTCAGGAACTCGCGGCGGCGCGACCATCACCTGTTTGACCCGTTTCAGGCCGACGGCCTTGGACGCGACATCCGCCAACGACGGTGCCCCGCTGATCACCATCCCGATCACCAGTGCTGCGTGGATTGCTTGCTTCATTGTGGTTCCTTCCGCGCTCTCATGTGTTTCGACGACGCTGAGGCGATGAGAGCGCGAGTCCCCAGAGTCAATCTCTCCGTTCTGCGAGCTAGGGTGGGCGCCGGTGCCCTTGCACCGGCGCCTCGGAATCACTGCGCTGCGCGGAGCACCTCGATGATCGTAGCGACCTGGTCGTCCGTGAATCCGAAGTCGGGCATCACCGTCGATTGATTGTGCTGGCGCGGGTGCTGGATCTGCACCCGAACCCACTCGAGGTCACGCCGTTCGAACACGGAATCGAGCTCGGGTGCAATCACCCCGCCACGGCCGCCGATCACGTGGCAGGCGCGGCAGCCGTAGCTGTCGAGGAGCTGCGCTCCGGAGAGAGCAGAAGTCGCCAGCTCCACTGGCGCGACGGGACGCGGAGGGTTGTTGCTGGCTCGGAGATAAGCCTCTACGTCCCGCGCCTGCTGCCCCGGCAGGCCAGCGGCCACGCGCATGTGGGTGACCACGATGGACCACTCGCGGTCTCGATGCTCGCTCGGCGCTCTGGCCTTGTGACACCGGCCACAGTTGTCAGCGTAGTACTTGGCACCCCGAGCAAAATCGCCCATTACCTCGTCTGCACGAGCCAGCGGGATCATCACCGCCATGACGAGGACTGCAGTGCCAACCAATCTGGAATGAAAGCGAAGCACGGGAGCCCCTCCTCTAGAATCCGTAGGCAAACTGCAGGATGAATCGGTCATTGTCCTCTGACTTGCCGTTCAGCTCATAGGTGAACTTGAGCGGCACCGACGGGAACAGCCAATACGCGAGACCAAGCGCCACCTGCTCTCGACCCGGCCCTGCTCCCTTGTTCTCGCTCCACCTCACGACGGGTTCGAAGCGACCCGCAACGCCGCTCCACCCGGTCGGGTCGGAGAAGAGTTCACTCAGCGCGTAGGCAGCCTGGGTGTAGTAACCCCACCGATCCTCTCCCTGCCAGTCGAGGCGTGCGAATTCACCCCGCACCTCGAGTCCCCGAAACTGCCACCAGAAATCAGCACCGATCAGATCGAAGCGGCCCTCCGCTCGTCCGCTCATCCCGGAGAATCCGACCTCGAGGTTGGGAATGGGTAGGAAACCGATCCGGCCCCCGAAGGCCTTGTTATTGTTCACATCGGGCGCGTTCTCGAACTCGAGTTCGCCATCCTCGACCTTGGGTCCATTCGACACGTACACGGCATAGTTTAACTTCGAGTCCTCGTTCCAGAGTGGAGCGCCCCCGCTCAGCATCACACCCACGTCCCCGAGGATCGGAATGATCCCATCCTTCTTGGCGTAGATGAGTGGTCGGGAGTTCAGCTTGTTGATCCACGGCGGGTGCAGGTTCGGCCCGAACACGTTGAAGGGCGTCAGGAACTTGCCTGCGGTAAAAGTCATCCAGTCGGTGATGAAGTAGTCGATCTCTGCGAACTCGAGTTCGATTTCGGTCTCGCCGTCCTCGAGTTCGAACTCCAGCTCGGCGTTAAAGTGCAACCGATCCGTCAGTCGGAAATGCAAGATCGGGTTGAACTGGACGCCGAACGTCGAAGGCCCCCCGTTGATCGAATCTCGAAACTCGGCCTTCCCGTAGCCGCTTAGGAAGAGACGGCTCTCGTCGGATGTCTGGAATGCCTCGATGCGGCGGTCCACGTACGCCGCGTCGACTCCCGAGGTCGGGTCGTTCACGCCCTGATCTTCCAGGGCGCGAACCCGGTCTTCATTGCGACGTTGATCCTCGCGCACACGATCGAGTTCGTCTCGAAGCTGCTGGATGATCTCAGCCTGTGCGCGCAGCGCCTCGCGAAGGTTCGCATCCGCGTTCAGCTCCGTTGCGGTCGCCGGGCTCGGCCCGACCCAGAACGCTGCGAGCATTGCCGCAAGGATGACGTCTTTCAATCGCTGCATGGAGTCTCCTCCCCATTCCCAACCTCGAGTTCGGGACTGAACCGCCCAGATGCGATGATCTGTAGGAGTTGCTGCACCGACAGCTCGCGAAGAACGACCGACCGGGGGACGAATAAGGCGGTCGCATCATCTTCGACAGTCACGTTCTCGGGCAATGGACTGTCGAGCGCGGATACCTCGGGGATCAGAAAGGGTTGATACGCATCGGTGCTTCGCCAAACGCGTGTGCCGAAGTGCACGCACCCGGACAGGAACACGAAGACGCCGGGGGCCGTGTGGCCACGGTAGATGAGAACCTGACCGGCAGGCAGCCTCAAGCGATGCACCCCGTCGTAGCGGCCCAATCCCTCGTCGACGCCCGCCGCCGTGTTGTCCTTTTTCGGTTTCATGTCCGCCCTTGGCTCCCGCATGATTCGATGCGACACTTGTAGCGGGCATCTGCTCGTGAGACCTTGGCCCAGGTCAGGAGGGCACTTGATCCAGATCAAGTGCGATCAATGAGCGAAGGAACGAAAGAATCAGCGCCCAGTTTGCGGACGACAGCTGCGATGAAGACAGCCGCGGGCTGCTTTGCGTGCCAGACGCGCGAGCGCTCCGAGTGGTGCACGCTCGTGCCGGGTGAGATCCGGCAGCTCAACGCAGCCAAGACTCACAACACCTATCGGACGGGACAGACGATCTTCTACCAGCGCAACCCGTGCCTCGGGATCTACTGCATCATGGAGGGCACGGTCGCCTTGCGGAAAACCGATGCGGCCGGGAACTCGGTCATCGTCAGGCTTGCCAAGGCGGGGCAGACCATCGGCTATCGAGCCTTCTTTGCGAGGTCTCCCTACGAAGTGAGTGCGGAGGCTGTAACCGACTCCACCATCTGCTTCATCGATCAGGCTGCGGTGCGGCGTCTCCTGGAGCAGAACCCATCGATCGGCCACAACTTCCTCACACGGCTCGCCCAAGACCTCAAGGAGTCCGAGCAGGCCCGCCTCGACGCGAACACACTCAGCGTGCGCGCTCGTCTCGCTCACCTGCTCCTGGTGTTGAAGGACAGCTACGGGCGGGTAGACGACGACGGCAACATCATCATCGAGCTGCCGCTTGCCCGTCAGGACGTGGCTGCGATGATCGGAGCTCGGCCCGAGAGCACAAGCCGTGCCATCAAGGCCCTCCAGTCCGACCACGTTGTCCGCTTCGAGGGGAGAGACGCCATCGTGGACGATCTTGATCGGTTGCTCGACGAGATCGACCCCGAGCACTGATCAGTGGGCTCGTAGGCGGGGCGTTCAGATCCAATGATGGACCCCAGGAATCTCAAGAAGTGGTTGATCATCATCGCCGTCCTGTACCTAGTCTTTCCCCGAGACTTGATACCCGACTTTCTCGGGAGCGGTCTCGGCCTGATCGACGATCTGTCGCTCATCGCACTACTGACCTACTTCTATCGCAACCGTCTGCGGGAATATGCCGCTCGCGCAACTCAGGAGAGCCGAGGACAGGATCAGCGAGAGCGTTCAAGTCGTGCACAAGCGGAGGCGTCCGAAAGTTCGTTTGATCCCTATGAGATCCTGGGCATCGACTCCTCGGCATCCAGAGAAGAGGTTCAAGCCGCCTACAGAGCCCGCATGCATGAATACCATCCAGACAAGGTGGCTCACCTGGGTGAGGAGTTGCAAAAGGTCGCTCATCGTAAGGCGGTAGAGATTCAGCAGGCGTATGAGCAGCTACGCAAGTAAATGGGGTTCGGTGCCCTGTACGTCGTCAGAACATCTCAGGCACTTGGACCGTTTTTCGTAGAGAGGGTTTTGGCTCCTAGTTGCGCTGACCTGGGCTGCCTCGTCTGTGTAGACCATCGGCGCGCTTCCGCTGCGCTGGAAGTCTTGCGGCCTCGCTGCAGCGCTCGAGGCGCCGGCTAGCGCGCTTCAAGCGTCGAGTTTGCGCTGCGTCTTCCGATAAGCCGTAGGAAATGGATTGCACCGGCGATGCCGGCGGGGTCGGGGATGGAGACGGGGAGACCGAATCACACACAGCTCAAAGCGCTGCCGTGGGTGAGCCTGGGCCTGGTGTGTACCCTGCTGCTGTCGTTCGTGGTCGTCGAGCTCGGCTTCGGCGATCGCCTGGGGGAGGCGCGGGACGATCTCGACGCCGCCGTCGACTTCGCGATCGAGAACCCGACGGTGCGGATCGATTCGCGGCTGCTGCCGGTGATTCGCGACTACTTGCCCAACTTCGAGGGCAACGACCTCTTCGAGTTCCTCAAGCAGGGGAACGAGAAGGAACAGATCCAGCAGGAGTTCGACGTGCTCCTGTGGCGGGGCTTTCGCAGCCTCGATTCCCACCCCCACCGGTCGTTCGGGGTGGTTCCGGCCTCGCCCTCCGTGATGGGCTTTTTCGCACACCCCTTCGTGCACGTCGGATGGCTGCATCTGCTCGGAGCGGTCGCGCTGTTGCTGTTGGTCGGTCCGCTGCTGGAGGAAACCTGGGGACGGGGTCTACTCGTGGGCACGCTGGCCGCCTCGGCGCTGGTCGGTGCGGGCGCCTTCGCACTGGTTCATGGCGGTGCGGACCGCCCGCTGCTCGGTGCCGCGGGAATCGTGTCTGGGCTCGTGGCGGCGGCGTTGGTGCGCTTCGGAACCCGCGACGTCAACCTGCTGCGCTGGCTGGCGCCGCTCCGCCAGATCGAGCTGCGGGCCCCGGTCTGGCTGCTGGGCAGCGCCTGGATCGGTTACGAGGTGGCGCTCTGGGAGGTGATTCCCGGTGAGCTATCCGGCTCCGTCGACACTGCCGTCGGTTACACCGCCCACGCCGCCGCAGCCGTGGTGGGGGGCGTGTCGGCGCTGCTCTACACGCGCTTCGGCCTGGAGTCGCGCTTGGGCGGCAGCGAGCCACCCGCGCTGGAGCCGGCCCGCGAGGAGGCGTCCTTCGACCTCCAGAAGGTCTTTCGCGCGCGGACCCGGGGCGACGCGGACCAGGCCTACGCCATGCTGATCGCCGAGATGCGGCGCAGCGCGCGCAACCGCGACGCCGTGATGACCTTCTGGGAGATGTCCATCGAGCGCTCGGAGACCGAGCGCGCGGTCCCTGCAATGCTCCAGCTGGTTCGTGAGGAGCTGCGCCGCGGAGCCGGTGAGGTCGCCGTCGCGCACTGGCGAGAGCTGGCTCAGCACGCGCCCGAGGCGCGGGTCGAGCCGACCTCTCTGCTGCGCCTGGTTCCGTTCATCCGCAGCACGGACGGCGACGAGCCCGCGGTCCTGGCCCTTCAGCAGGCCATGGATTCGGGCCGCGACGGACCCACGGCGGCCGTGGCAGCGGAGATCGCGCGGCTGGCGGCGGATCTCGACGCGGACCTCACGAGGGCGGCGGCCGAGCACGCGCTGGCCGATCCGCAGCTCGACCCCGCGCGGCGCGCGGAGCTCGACAGCCTCGTGAACCACGTGCGCAAAACCGACGCCTCGCAGGCCGCCGCCAAACCGAAGCAGGATCTGCCGGCCAACGCCTTCTACGAGGAGCAGGACCGCAGTGGCTTCGGCGAAGTCGTGGACCTGACGGAGTTCGGTTCCCCGGGCGAGTCGTTTCCGGAGGACCTGGTCTTCGCCGCCATCCCCGTGAGCCTCGATGCCGACGGGATCACCCTCGAATGCGAGGACGGGACCCAGGTCCGCGTGGCCCACGCATCACTCAGCGTCGTTTCCGTGGCGGGCGTACACGGCCTCGGCCCGAAGCCGATCGTCCTGATCGACCTGTTCACCGTCACGTCTGCGGGGCCCTCGGAAGCGCAGACCGGGGAGTCGCCGCTGCGAATCTACCGCTTGCGCTGCGATCGCTTCGACCCGCGCCGGCTGGTGGCGGGGGCCGAGAATCCGCTGTCCGCGCTGCGCGCGCTGCTCGACCAGATCCTCCAGTACAGCCAGGCGCGGCCGCTGCCGAACTCGCGCGGCGCGCGCGCGAATCCCGTGTCGATCTTCGATTCCCTTGGCGCCTACCAGGCCAGCGCGTACGGCCAGCTCGATCTCTGATCGGCGACGTCGCCCGACCACGAGATCACCTGCAATCAGAAATTCAAAAGCCGGACGGCAAGTTCACGAAGGGTCCGTCGCGTGGACCACCTCGCCCCCGACCAGCGTCGTCACCACGCGAACCTCTTTCAGGCCATCTGTGGGAATCTCGAAGGGGTCTTCGGAAAGCACGATCAGATCCGCCAGCTTTCCGGGCTCGATCGATCCCTTGGTCTTCTCTTCGAATCCGGCGTAGGCGGAGTTCGTCGTGTAGAGGCGGATCGCCTCCATCACGCCGAGACCCTCCTCGGGACAGATCGCCCTGCCGCTTCGGGTCTTGCGGGCCACGACGCACCAGATGCTCCACCACGGATTCAACGCCTCGGGCTCGGTGCCCATGCAGTCCGAGTTTCCGGGAGGCATGAAGCCCGCATCGACGAGCGACCGATACGGCACGGCTTTCTCTCCGGGGCGGGACGCATCGAGCCAGGCGTCCCCGTACCACCCGAGTGAGCTGTAGGGCGTCGGCACCGGGATGATTCCCGAGCGCTTCAATCGCGCGAGGCCCTCCGGCCAGTAATCCCCGGCAAAGTGCTCGATCCGGTGCCGGTGGTCGCTCCTCGGCGCCGCCTTCAGCGCAGCCTCCACGGCGTCGATCGCCATGCCCTGTCCCTCTCTGGAGGTCGCGTGCATCATCACGCGGATCCCGGCGCGATGCGCGCCCAGGACCAGCTCGTTCAAGTGGTCCTGTGTGATGCGGGTCCACTCCCGCGCCACTCCCGACTCGTCGCGCCCCTCCCCATCGACGAATATCTTTACGCTTCCAAACTTGATCCAGTCATTCCCGAATCCGGTCTGGATTCCGAGCTTGAGGAGGGAATCCAGATCGACGGTGTGGTACATGCCCCAGACGGCGGGGCACAGCTGGATCCGTAGTGGCAGCTCGCGATTCCGGTGGAGCTCTTGATAAATTCTCGAGCTCTCCGGCCAGCTCACAAACTCGTGTATGCTGGTCACGCCAAAGCGGACCGCCTCCCGGCAGGTCGCCTCGATGGCGCCCTTCAGCGCGTCGTAGGGCCAGGGATTGCACATTCCCAGCACCCAATCGACGCACTCGTAGACGACGCCGGTGGGCTCCCCAGTCGCGGGGTCCCTGCGGATTCGCGCGCCTGGAGCGACCGCGTCCAGCTCGGCCTGGGGGGGCGTGTCCCTCCCGATCCCCGCGGCTTGCAGCGCCCGGCTGTTCAGCAGCTGTGCGTGGGCGCTGTAGCGGATCATCACCGGCTGGTCCGGCGCGGCCTCGTCCAGCTGGCTCTTCGTGGGGGAGTTTCCGTCCGTTTCCAGCGAGAACCTTCCCTGCCCGATGATCCACTGACCCTTGGGCGTCTGCTGGGCCTGTGCCTTGACGAAGCCGAGGATCGCGTCGAGAGATCCCGCGGCCCCCGAGACCTTGACGTACTCGACGGGTGGAATGTGACAGCTCGTGGCCAGCTTCGTGTGCGTTGCCGTGCAATCGAGGTGGACGTGGGTGTCGATGAATCCCGGTAGCACGACGCGGCCCCGCAGGTCGATCAGCTGGGTTTCAGCTCCTACCAGCGGCTCGACGTCGGAGCGAGTTCCCGTGGCGATGATTCGGTCTCCGGCCACCGCGACCGCATCGGCGATCGTACCGGTCCGATCCACGGTGACGATCTTGCCGTTCCACAAGACGAGGTCCGCTCGCAGTGAATTCGGAACGCCCATGGTTCGAGAATCCTTGTCGATGCGATCGATCCGGTTCTACCTGCTCTTGTCCAATCTTCGCTGGATCCCCGGCGGAGACGTCATGTAGTAGAGGAACTTGCCGGGTGAATCGCCGGTATTCCCGACCTTGTACTTCCAACCGGTGGGATAGTAGGTGCAGTCGCCCTTCTTGAGCGTGTAGAAGTTGTCCAGTTTCGAAGCGTCCTTTCCCCACCAGACGGTGAACTCCCCCTCCAAGATGTAGTAGAACTCGTCGCACGGTCCGTATTGATGCAGCGCCGTACCGTCGTCCTCGTCTTCGAGGGCGAACACACAGGTCTCGTCCCCCGGCTCCATCTGCGAAATGCCGATCGTGCCGACGTTCTCGAGCTCGTAGAACGTTTTGATCGGAACGCTGATGTAGTGATCGTCGTCGTATCCGGGACCTACCATCTTGATATCGTTCTCACTCACGACCTGAGGCTCCACGATTGCTCCTTTCGCTCTGTTTGCGTCGACTGCCCGAAGCATTGTATCAGTAAATAAACGGTAAGCGGGGACGTTAAACGGGGACGTTGTTGAATAAACGGGGACGTTGTTGAATTGAACAAAGATTCCTCGGCACTTTCCCGAGCCGCGCCGAAGCCTTCGTCGCCGAGGCCCAGCTACCTGGACCGGGGGCTTCAGTAGGCACCGAGCCGGCGCGCGGGGCTCGGAAGACCGCGGATCTGGCTCACCGCCTTGCGCGCCGCGCCGCTCACGCGGTAATCGCGCGCGGTCTGCACCTCCTTCAGCTTTGGCAGCGCCGGGGGCACCAGGTCTGATCTTCTTCACACGGGTTCAGGTGAATTCCAGAACCTGCTTCGTCGCTCTCTCTCCTTCCTCACAAGCGGTGGTCCACAGCTGGAAGCCCGAGAGCTCGGAGTGACCAAAGCGGACCCGGCCATAGCCCTCTCGCACCACGTCACGGGGCGCTGGCTTTCCGTCGCGGCCGAAGTAGAAACCCGGTTGCGGCACCACGTACGCGTGACCCCAGCGGTTGCTGATGATTCCGGCGATGTCCCGCTTTGCATCGAATCCGTAATCGCCAAACATCGTCGTCAGCTGTTCGCGAATCTTGCGTTCGATCTCCGCGTAGCTCATCGAAAACAGCGTATTCCGAGCGACGAGCGACTGCTGCTCGAGCGGAAGCCCCGACTGCGACACCGCAAAGGTAAACGGGATGTAGAAGGTGAGCATGGTGGGCTTCGCCGGGTCGAGCGGCATATGTTTTCCGTCGATCACCATCGGCGCCCGAAGGCCGGTGTACCAGCCGAAGCCTTCGCGCTCGGACCAACGCGCACAGCTGATTCCCAGTTTCTCCATGAACCGCCAGTGCCTTACCGCCACGTTCAACGTCAGGATTGGCGCGTGGTGAAACTGGTTCATCGCATCGGTGAGTGACTGGGGTTCGTCCCGAACCACGTGCCGATTGATCCACTGGCCACCCGCCATCACGACAGCCTTGGCCTTCACGCGGTAGGGTTGGCCATCCTTCAGGTAGGTAACGTGAACCCCAGAGGAGGACGCCGGCGAGCCCACGTGCTCGACGCGAACTGCGGTGGAGCCCAGCCGCATCCGGACCTTCTGCCCTTTGCGGTCCAGCGCGTTCCAGTCGATTCGGCCGTAGACAACATCGTTGAGATTGTGTTTCCCCTCGATGGCCTCGGGAAGCATTGTCTTGACGATATGGCGCGCGATGCCCGCGTTGCCCCCGGGAAAACTCACGTACATGTAATCGTCGCCTTCCCAGTCCATCCACTCCGGATCGCCCGACGCTCTCGCGACCGCAGACGCGCCCGGAAAGTTCGACCCCATATAGGCCGAGATCACGTCGCACCCCAGACCGGGAAACGTCGCGGCGATCATCGGATCCAGATAGTCGTAGACCTCGCTGCGGGTCACACCCACGTACTTCTGCAAGAACTCCTTGTAGGTCATGCTGTCCAACCAGCGCTTCCAGTCGTCTGGCACGGGATCGCGGTACACGAAGTGCTGCATCGTCATCAGTTCGCGCTTTGCCACTTCGGGTATGGGGGCATCCCGAAACCCGTTGGCCCAGGGATCCTTCACCCAGCGATGACCATTGGGGCTCGACGGATCCTTGTAGAAGAAACCGGTGTCGGCCTCCCGCATATCGGCGCCCATCGAGCTGTAGCTGTCGTCGGGAATTCGCAGGGGCTTGTCGGTTCCCGAAGCTTTGCGCTGCCACTGCAGCTCGTCGAAGTTTTTGGGCAGACCGAATTCATCCCAGGCGCGGTGATACGGGAGCCAGGTGAATCCATTCGATCCCTGCGGCGCGTACAGGTGATGGCCATCGACGATCAGTTCGTTCTGCTTGGCCTCACCGCCAAACATCGGATGGTTGTCCAGCAGCAGACAGCTGCCCTTGCCGTCCCTGTGGAACGTATAGGCGGCCATCAGCCCGGCGAATCCGCCGCCCACGACCACGAGGTCGAACTGACCGGCGTCGATGGCATCGGGCGGGGGCTGGTTCCACGCGCCCTGGTAGATGGAATGGGCGGCATTCACGACTTCATGGGTATTTCCGTTCGACTTCTTGTAATCGCCAATACCGCCGGGGCCCGTCCAGTCCGGCCCGAGTAGCGAATGAACCGGTCGTTTGGCGCTCTCGGACGCGCGCAGCACCCCCGGCGCCGCCATGTCCAGCAAGACGGCGCCCGCGCCCAGCATCGTGCCACCCACGAAATCGCGACGCGTGATCGTCGGATCGCTCAGTCCCAACTGCTCATCGCGATGGTCCGCTGCTCGCTTTCTCATGGGGGGTACCTCCGACGGAAAGTATAGAGGGCGCACTCCGCGGTGAACAAGAACGAATCTGCCGTACTTCGGGAAAGATCGCGGGACTACGATATGCTCTCGCGCTGGCGCGGCGCCGCCGGTCGAGCGCCAGCAGGAGCACAGCAGATCGCTGCGCCGCCGTCGGCATCGAACGCCTTGACGATCGGATGCTGGGTCATTCTGCCCTCGCTTTCCTATGCTCGAGTCCCTTCGGGAACGGTGGCCACGTAGCGCTGGGTGCGTAATCGCCAATACCGCATACAATGGGCGGCCGAATCGCACACGATTCGTGCATAGGGGGATGGCTATGAAACCAATGATGCTCTGCTTCGCTTTCCTGGTCCACGCCAACGTTCTCGTGGTCCATGCTGACGTGGCCTCTGCCGAGGTGCCCTTCCAGTTCGCTGCACCGAATACGCGGGCCCCCGACGACCCCGACGTGAACGGGCTTCGATTCTCGATCCTTCACGGCGAGAACGAGAGCATCCGCGGTGTCGACATCGGGCTGCTCTCGCTCAGTGAGACCTCGCACCTGTCGGGCGTTAGCCTGGTGCTCGGGATCGGCAAGGTCAACAATGAGATGTCCAGTGGCGCCGCCATCAGCCTGATCAACATCCACGGCGGCAACGACAGCGGCCTGAACGCGGCCTTCATCAATCGGATCAATGCGGCGGAGAACGCTGTCAATTTCGGCTTCGTGAACGTCGCCGACGGCGAGACCCTGTTGGACATTGGCGGGGTGAACGTTTCGAAGAGCTCGACTGCGCAGGTGGGCTTCATCAACGTGACCAAGGAGATCAAGGGCTTCCAGTTCGGCTTCGTGAACATCGCCGAGAATGGCTTCCTGAAGGTGTTTCCGGTCTTCAACTTTCCAAAGAGCGCACCAAAGAACACACAGAACTGAACCACGGCTCTACTTCGGTGGTGGCTACCGGCGCCTTATTCCGGATCCGAGAACTAGCCGGCGTTCATTTCCTGCACGCGCCGGGCTTCGGCCCGCCGCGCCAGAGCGTTTCTCGGGGGAGGGCCGAAATAGCGCCGGCCGCCCGGTGAGCGTCGATCTTGACCATCTCGAGCGACGCCACGCGTTTCTCGTCCGGTTGATCCTGGTTCCATCTGCGCATCAGGTAGCGCGCGTACTGGGGGCGCAGCCGTTTACCCCGGGCTCCACTTACGTGCAGCTGATACTTCCACCAGTGATTGTTCTGCGACGCGCGACGCGGTGTGTTCCAATCGAGGGCTTCTTCCGTGTGAAGATCAACCTGGCTGCCATCTTCGAGACAGGCCGCGAACACGTAGTAGCGATTGCGGAGGGGCGTCGACCACAGCCTCCAGTTCTGGGAGAGGGCGAGTGCGCGGGTAGGAAATCGAAAGAACGCCCAGATTGGGTCCTGGAATCGTGTGCGATCCATCGCGACCCCATTGTCCACAACGATCAGGGTCAGCGCGAAGAGCACGAATCCGGCGCGAACGCGTGGCCAGAATCGCTTTGGCGCAGCGCTCGCCGCGATCGGCTGTGAAGGGTCGCGACCGAGAATTCGATCCCAGAAGACCGACGGGATGAACGGAATCCATGTGAGCGCCATGATGAATTCGAACAGTCCCAGGTTCATCGTGCCGCCCACACCGAAGAGATGGAACGCCCACATGCTGGGGACGATCGCGAGCCGCAGCTGCGCAGTCTTCCACGGGGAGAACGCGAGCAGCGGCAGCGCGAGTTCGATGACGAGTGTCATGGCGGTTGCCACGCGCAAGAGCGCCGGATGCGCGACCAGCTCGCGGCCGAAGGCCGTGGCGACGCCCTCCACGTGCATCGCGTCTTCGACGGCGGTGAGCTGGGCCCAGGCCGGATCGGCGAGCTTGAAGATCATCGCGAATGCGTAGATCAGAAGGATCTGCACCAGCAGCGCAACCGACGCCGGCGACAGATCGACACGCTTTGCGTCGGGCGCATGCTTCCTCCGATCCAGGCTGGGTGGCCCCGAGAGCGGCAGAAAGATCGACCAAAAGAGCAGCAAGCGCAGGATCATATCCGCACCCGTGTCGATCAGCGGTTGGCGGTGCTGGACGGAGATGAGAAGAATCCACGACACGATCGTCGCCGTCCGCGTGCGGTATCCGAGGAGGAGCGCGACTGCGGCCGTCGCGGCGATCGCGAACAGCCCGATCTGATAGGCCACGCTCGTGCTCACCAGGTGGAGCGACCAGATCACTTCCACGTGGGAGAATGTTTCGAGATAGAGCCTGCGTGGCATCACGCCGGTTTCGGTGTAGAAGGCGCGAAAATCGATCGCGCGATAGATCAGATCGGCGAGGAGAAGTACCCCGAAGCTGATCCGCAATGCGGCCAGGCTTCGGAGGTCGATTCCGAAGAGCTGCTCGGATCGGGTCGGCTTACTTCCTCGTTCCAGCATGTCCCCCCGGGAACATAGAAGGCTTTCCAATTATCCGTAGAGTGTGTCATGCTGATTCCGCTCGAAATTGCACGAATTGTCCAGCAGAAACTGGAGGATTTGCGCAGCTTGTGTAAATCGGCTGGGATTCGTCGCTGTTCGGGTTGAAACCATGAGAGGTTCGCGATGAATATCGAACCCTACCGAATTCGATTGGGCACTCTGCTGGGTGCCATCCTTCTCGTGTTCGTACCGAGCGTTGCGTGGTCGGGCGTCACCCTCTACACGGGCGAGATCCGGATCCGGATGTTTGGCACGCAGATTCCCTATGGCGTCTCTCTGAGCGCACCCGTGATGATGAATCTGCCACCGGGAGACCCGGCGAACCTATCGGGCAGCGCTCCTGCTGCAGTAAAGCTCCCGGGTGGAGCCCTGCAACTTTCCACATCCCTTCGGGAGTTCTCGGTCTCGCCCCACAGCACCTTCCTCGTGCGCGGGACCGATTTCAAGGCGACAAACGACGCCGGGAGCTTTGCCAAGGGAGGTGGCCCCGGCGCCATCATGTTCGCGCCGCTCTCGGGTCTACCCACCAGCCAGTTTGGCGTTTCGGTCTCGGCCGGGGGCAACACCTTTGGTGGAACCATGAGGCTGCTCGGCCAATTCAATTGGCGTTCGTTTTGTACCCCCGCCTCGTTCTTCTGCTCGTACAAGTCGACGTTCCCGCTGTCACCGATCGGGGGTTTGCTGGGTGGCTCGGCCAAGTCGACGACCTATATCGGTGGGACCGCGTCTCCGCTCACAGCCGTAACGGTAACGGTCTGGGGCTTTCCCTGGACGACGGGCACGGCGATGGCCGCCGCACTCTCGGGGAATCCCCTGTATTCCACGCTGACTACCGCGACGGGGACCGATCTGCGAACGCCCGGCGGGATGGGCAATCTCCAGCTGGTCAGTCCGATTCTGGTGCGGACCCGGTATGACAGGTCCATCGGTCCGCCGTTGGAGTCCCTCTGGGGAGGCATGGCCTTCGCCGACCTGCACTTCGTACCCGAGCCGTCGGCATGGCTTCTACTGACCGCCGGCGTGGGGGGCCTGGTGGCGCTGCGCCGGTTCTCACGCAGGCGCGCTTGACGATCGAAACGGGACGGCCAAACCACCCGCGTCGACGTGTTTAGAGTGCGCTCGGCGACTCACCGCATGGCACTGTCTGGTCAGGGATCAATGGGGAGGCAGCCGTGATGGTCGATCGCGCTCGGTTGCGGGGGCCCGAAGGCACGCCGAACGAATCCAGATCGTGGTGGCTCCGCGAAGCCCTTGCCGCGGACTCCGGGGCGCCGTGCCCGCCCTTGATGGGTCGGGTACAGGCCGATGTTGCGATCGTCGGTGGGGGATACACAGGTCTATGGACGGCGTTTCACCTCAAGCAGGCCGATCCCGGTGCAGATGTCGTGCTGCTGGAGGCCGATATCTGCGGTGGCGGTCCCAGCGGGCGAAACGGCGGCTTCATGTACGGACTTTGGGAAGACTTCCCGGTGTTGGTGGATCTCTTCGGAACGGAGGGCGCAGTCAGGGTAGGGCAGGCCTCCGAGAGAGCGGTTGATCTCGCGGAAGATGTTTTCCGCAAGGCCAGCATCGACATCTGGTTCCAGCGCTCCGGTTATCTCACGGTATCCACGTCTGCTGTGTTCGATGAGGCGATCGATGAAGTTCGCCGGCTTCAGTCACGGGATGGTTTTCCCGCGGGCCTGTTTCAGCTGCTCTCGGCGCCTGAGGTTGCCGACCGATGCCGGTCGCCGCAGTTCCGTGCCGGTGTCCTGCAGACCCAAGGCGCCACCGTGCAACCGGCGCGCCTCGCGCGAGGACTGCGCGCCTTGGTGCTCGACATGGGGGTACGAATCTACGAGGGGACGCCGGTCGATGTGATCGAGGGCGGAACACTTGTAAAGATCGTTACGCGCGGCGGTGAAGTCGCGGCCGACCAGGCGGTGCTTGGGCTAAACGCCTGGTCGAACCAGATCCCCCAATTCCGCCGGAGCATCATCCCGCGCTCGAGCCATATCGTTCTTACCAAGCCGGCACCCGAACGCCTTCAAGAGATGGGATGGACGGGCGGTGAGGGGATCGGCGATTTCCGGGCGACGGTTCACTACCTTCGCACCACTCCCGACGGCCGGATCGCGTTCGGGGCTGGCACTGGGAGTTCCGGTCGAGGGGTCAATGGCCGGATGTCCAACGACCCGTCGTGGTACCAGCGTCTCGAAGCAACCCTTCACAAGTGGTTCCCAGGGTTTCGCGATGTTGGAATCGATGCGGTGTGGGGCGGGCCGATCGACGTTGGCGCTCACCACGTCCCCTTCTTCGGGTCCATGTGGGGCGGGAACGTTCATTATGGAATGGGCTTCACGGGTGGCGGCGTCGGGCCATGTGTCCTCGGCGGTCAGATCTTGTCCTCGCTGGTCCTCGGCAGGCAGGACGAGTTCTCTTCCTTGCCTCTTGTGGGATTCCGATCGAAGCGGTTCCCGCCGGAGCCTCTCCTCTCGGTCGGCGCCAGGCTCACCCTCGAGGCGATCCTTCGCACGGATGACGCGTGGGAAGCGGGAAGATCCGGCAACCCCGTGCTCGAGATGATGGCTCGGCTGCCGCGGCGCTTTGGATACAACCTGGGTCACTAGCGTCCCGCCAACGGGGCGAGCAAGGATTTCCCCGCGCGACCGCCCGCGAAAAGGCGGCTCAGTCACGGAAGACGTGGTCGAGGATCCTGTCGTGTACCTCGACGGCGCGCAGGGAACCGGCTTCGAGGAGCTTCGGCTCGGAGGTCATAAAGAGCGGCGTCGCATGGGGGCTCCCGTCCGCGACGCCGTGGGAGCCCTTCACCAGTCCCGCGTTGATCGGCGTCACGGCCATGGTGTAGCGGAACCCGAGGGCCTTGCGCGCCAGCGTCGCCGCGATCCTGACCCGCGGCCAGCGAATCTGCGGGTCCACGAAGAGCTCGCAGGGGTCGTAACCTGGCTTGCTATGAATGTCCACCATTCGCGCATAGTCGGGGGCGACGGCGTCGTCGAGCCAGAAGTAGTAGGTGAACCAGCTGTCCGGCTCGGCCAGCAGCACGACCTCGCCCGAGCGCTCGTGGTCCAGGCCGAAGGCGCGCTTGCCCTCGGCGCCTAGAACCTGTCCCATGCCGGGGACGCTCTCGAAGAGCTTCGCCACCTCCGGCACGTCGCTTGGATCCCGCACGTAGACGTGGGCGATCTGATGATCGGAGACGGCAAAGGCGCGCGAACGGCCGAAGTCGAGATACTCGAGCCCGACGTCCACCTTGACGGCTACGTAACCCGCTTCCCGAAGAATGCGGTTCGGGTGGAGCGGACGAGAGACGGGCACTATCCCGTACTCCGAAAGCACGATCACGCGGTGACCCCGGTCCCGAAAATAGTCGAGGAGCCGGCCGCAGACCCGATCCATCTCGCCGAGATCCTTCGAGATCTCTCCCGTGGGTCCCTCGCGCTGGAGGACGTAGTCCAGGTGAGGCAGGTAGACCAGCTGCAGAACCGGGGCGAAACGCTCCTCGATCGCCATCGCCGCTCGAGCGATCCACTCGCTGGACTCGATGCCCGCGCCGGGCCCCCAGAACTGAAAGAGCGGGAAGGTGCCGAACTCGCGGTTGAGCTCGTCGCGCAGCTCCGGCGGGTCCGAGTAGCAATCCGGCAGTTTCACCCCATCGGCGAGATAGAGGGGACGCGGAGTGATGCTGACGTTGGCCTCCGTGGCCATCGCGTACCACCAGAAGGTGTTGGCGCAGGTGAAGGTCGGGTCGCGGCGCCGGGCCGTCTGCCAAATCCTCTCGGATTGCAGCAGCCTGTTGCTCTGCCGCCAGAGCCAGACCTCGTTCAGGTCCCGAAAATACCAGCCATTGGCGACGATGCCGTGATCGCGGGGGAGCTTCCCGGTCAGATAGGTCGCCTGCGCTGTGCAGGTGACGGCGGGCGTCACGGGTTCGATGTCCACACAATGCTCGGTCAGCTCCGAGAGACGCGGCGTGTGAGGACCCAGCAGCGAACGGGATAGACCCACGACGTCCAGGACGACCGTTTGCCGCATTATCCCCTCTTCATGACCCACTGGAGTTCGCGCGCTGCAACGCCGTGTTTCCGCGGCAAATTCCGCAAGCTCCCCGCAGTCTAACTCCGACTTCATCGCCGGGGCTCTTTTTTCTGTATTGGCCGCCCATGCGGTCACGCGGGACAAGCGAAACGGACGTTTTTCCCGGCTGTTGCCTGGGCCGCGGGGGCAGAGCGAACGAGTGTTTCCTGTCCGCGCATGCCAGGCGGGTGCGAAACCGACAAGATGAGATGGGAGGCCCCGAGTGCAGTATCGTGAGGTCTGCAGCTACGGAACGCGGGCTCTCGGTTGGGGCCTCTGCGTCGATGCGACGTCGGTCCCAAGGAAGGTGGAAGGACAGTGGTCGCGAGCAGTAAGTTGGACGCGATCATCGTGGAGGCCAGCGGCCGGGAAGAGCTGGTGCCCAGCCTGGTCCAGGAATCGGCCCCATCGACCAAGATCCTTCTACTGGGTCTCCTATATACCAGGCCTGTTCCAGTCACCTTCGCCACGG
>JADFQO010000044.1 GCA_022561775.1 Myxococcales bacterium
GCCAGTACTTTCCGAAGGGCACCGACCTATCGGGCTACTCACAAGCAGATCTGAACCGGGTTGCTCTTCAACTCAACCAGAGGCCGCGAAAGACGTTGGCCTTTCATTCCCCAGCAGAAGTTCTAAATGATCATGTTGCGTTGACCGGTTGAGCCGGCAGTGGATTCGGGCAAAACAATGCCCGAACCCGCCTCGATGCGCTAGGGATCAAGGCGGAATGCGTGAGCAGAGGCGTAAACGGGTACGACAGGCTGAGCGCGTGGGAGCCCTGTCTGCGTTGGCCGCTCCGATCCTGATCTCCGCGGTCGCGTTCTCCGCGGTGGTATTCTCTGGTCGGGCCTTCGGCGCCGAACCCCGGCTCGGTGTCGTCTACGGTGACTCCGAGGCGACGCTGGATTTCTTTTCCGCACTCCCCTCAGCGCAAACGCCGAAACGCGCACCGCTGCTCGCATTCGTCGCTGGGCGTTTCTGGGGAATCGAGGATTCGAGTTCGTTCCCGTACCCGGAACTCGTGGCGGCCCCACTGCGCGCCGAGGGGATTTCCGTCGCGCTGATCCGTCATCGGCCCGCACCCGACCATACGCATCCCGCCTTTGCGCAGGACGTGGCCTCGGCGATCTCGTGGCTGATCGCCCATGCCGACGAACTCGGCGTGGACCCAGCGCGAATCTTCCTCGCCGGTCACGCTTCGGGTGGGCACATCGCGGCATTGGTCGCTCTCGATCCACGCTATCTCGCTGCGGAGGGCCTCGGCACGGAGGCGCTGGCAGGCGTGGTTCCCATCAGCGGCATCTACGATCTGGATCCGAAGCGCGCCGGGTTGGAGGAACTCTCCAGCTACTACCGACTGGCCTTTCCGACGCGCACACTCCGGCGCGAGGCGTCTCCCGTGCGTCATGTCCGCGCCGATGCACCGCCATTTCTGGTGCTTGCCGCACAGCGAGAAATTCCGGGCTTCGTCGAGGTGGCGGCCGCACTCAGCCAATCCCTGCGCGACGCGGGACATCCCGAAGCGGAGACATTTCTCGCAACTGGACAGGATCACCGATCCGTGTTGGACATGGATGCGGATCGCAACGCTGCCCGAAGACATCTGATGGGTTTCATGGGTGTCGGCGAGAGTGCGAGGGCCTTTCGCGACACCCTTGCCGCGCGAAGCTATTGGCGGAATCCCGACCTTTCGACCGAGCCCTTCTGGAGCTACACCAAACTGATCGAGCATCACCCGGAGGAGCCGCGGCTGACGGCAATTCTGCGCGCCTTTTTCGAGTCCGGCGGAGGGCGCGGCGTCCCGATCGTCGCCCCGCGCTACGACGCGATCGATCTCTTCGCCCTTCTCGACGTGATGGGCAGCGAGCGAGTCGGCAGCGGCCGTTGGCTCGTGCTGACCAATGTGCGCCACGAGCGTGCCGTGCTCGACCTCGAAGCCCTGCGCCCCTACGGGCCGCGCGTTGTCATCGGATTGGACGGCGAGAAAAACCTTTTTCGGATCGTCGACCTCTACCAGACCCGGCGCCGCTATTCGTGGCGCCAACCGAAGCCCGATCCGTGGATCCTCGCGCGACCTGCGGGTGCGTTCCTCCACTTCAGCTCGGCTCCACCTGCCAGTGTGGTTTCGAGTATCTTCGGGCTCTTCGGGCTCACGCTCGAGAGTTTCCAACTCACCGGCAGCGACCCGCTCGCTCCCTTGTCCGACCTCGTGGAAGAGGATCGGGATTTCCTGATCCGCGAGAAAGCCTGCGTGAGCTGCCATCAGTTTCGCGGCGTCGGCGCACGCGCGGGCCATATCCGAGCGAGGGATGGCGCGTTGGTGGGCGGATTCGCGCTGCCTCTCGAGGAATATCCCCCCAAGGTCTGGCGTCGCTACTGCTTCGAACAGACGGAAGTGGCCGCCGAAGTGGGCGCCAACGAAGTGATCCTCGCCCCCGAATGGCAGCAGCGTCTCTTCGAGTTGGTGGTACGCGAGCGAGACGGCGCGGCTGTTCGCTGACTCTGGAGGACATCGCGCTCAGGAGATAGATTCGGCGCTGGGCGATGGGCCCGCAGGGGGAGCGCAATGGCAGACATGGTTCGTCTCGCGATCGACTTCGAGAACCCGAGCCCCGCGTGGTGGGAATCCGGCGGGCGCGATCTCTGGGACGCCCTTCTCGAGGGCTTCGACAACAACGACGCCCTGGTCGATCGATCGATCGCCGACTCGTGGCTCGCCGAAGCGGCAAAGCTGCCGGGCTGGCACGGTGGCCCCGAATTCTCCCCGCACCCCATCTGCGTCAAGGAAGTCGACGAAGACGAAGAACTCTGACGGCTCCCGAAGCCGGGGTTGCTGCTGGGGCGGGGTGACGGGAGGGCATCGGGCTCAGGCCCATGTCGCCCTCGGTCTCCCATCACCCCACCCAATGCAGACCTCACGATCGCCTACACTCCTTTCCCGATGACTGGCTGTGAACCGCGAATCTGGCTCGTGGACGGATACAACGTTCTTCACGCGGCTGTGCTCGGCGGGAGAGATCGATCCCGGTGGTGGAGCGGATCGCGGCGTCGCGAACTGCTCGAGCGGGCGTCTGGCTTCGACGCCGACGCGGAGGTCTGGATCGTCTTCGACGGCCCGGATGATTCCGGAGCAGAAGCCGAGCCGTCCGGGCCTCATTGTGTCTTTGCGACCTCCGCGGACGATTGGCTCGTCGATCGCGTCAGGAGGGCCGAAGATCCAAGTGAGATCGCGGTGGTGACCGCGGATCGAAAAGTTGCGGGTCGCGCGCGTGGAAGGGGCGCTCGAGTCGTTTCCCCGCAGCTTTTTCTAGCCCGCTGCGCGATCTAGGAGGCTGACGCGAGAAGCGGGTCAGCCGACGCTGCAAGCGAATCCACAGGATTCGCCCGCTAGGAGGCTGACGCGAGAAGCGGGTCAGCCGACGCTGCAAGCGAACCCACAGGATTCGCCCGCTAGGAGGCTGACCCGAGAAGCGGGTCAGCCGACGCTGCAAGCGAATCCACAGGATTCGCCCGCTAGGGTGGGCGAACACCGAATTCGGTATCCGCGCCATCTCTACATCGTGGACCGCATTCGACAGGAAGCCGTCACCTCTGCCGAACTCGATCAGGCGAGATTCGCCGGGCGATCCGGACCACGGGCATGGCGGTGACGTTCACCGCGACGACGATCGTCGGTGGGATCGCCCTCTGGATGTTTTCGACACTTCGCTTTCAGGCATAGATGGCTCAATTGCTGGTCGTGCTGATGATCATCAATACGCTGGGCGCGATCACGATCGTGCCGGCCCTCTACTCGATCTTTCGGCCCAGGGTCGCTACCTCCTTGCTGCGCGAAGGTGATCGAGGTGCCCTCGGAAGGCGATGAGCCGAGTCGGGGTCGTTGACTCTCCGGCTTTGTACCGGCACCCTCCGTGCCCATGCCGTACGAACCTAAGGCGATCGAGCCGAAGTGGCAGGCCTATTGGCGCGAGCACGCGGTATTTGCTGCGAAGGTCGATCCCGACAAGCCCAAGTTCTACGTGCTCGACATGTTCCCCTATCCATCGGGTGAGGGTCTGCACGTCGGCCATCCGAAGGGCTACATCGCGACGGATGTATTCTCCCGCTACAAGCGAATGCGGGGCTTCAATGTCCTCCACCCGATGGGGTGGGATGCCTTTGGACTTCCCGCTGAGCAGTACGCGATCGAAACGGGAACCCACCCCCGCGCGACGACCGCGCGCAATGTCGAGAACTTTCGTCGCCAGCTTCAATCGCTCGGGGTCGATTACGACTGGTCGCGCGAGATCAACACCACCGATCCCCGTTACATGCGTTGGACCCAGTGGATTTTCCGAAAGCTCTACGAGCGCGACCTAGCCTACCTCGCCGAAGTGCCCGTCAGTTGGTGCCCGGCGCTGGGTACCGTGCTCGCCAACGAAGAGATCATCGACGGGCGCAGCGAGCGCGGCGGCCACCCGGTCGTTCGGACCGCCATGCGGCAGTGGATGCTGCGGATCACCGCCTACGCGGACCGGCTGATCGACGACCTCGATGAGGTCGACTGGCCCGAGCCGATCAAGAAGATGCAACGCGAGTGGGTGGGCCGCTCTGTCGGGACGCGCATTGATTTCGAGCTGGCCAACGGTGCAGACGAAACCATCGAAGTGTTCACCACGCGTCCGGACACCCTCTTCGGTGCGACCTACATGGTATTGGCGCCTGAACACCCGCTGGTCGAGAAGATCACCACGCCGGAGCAGCGCTCCGAAGTCGAGCGCTATGTCGAAGCCACGGCCCGGCGCAGCGAGCGCGCGCGAATCGCGGACGCAAAGGAGAAGACCGGGGTCTTCACGGGCGCGATGGCCGCGCACCCGGTGACCGGAGCACCGCTACCGATCTGGATCGCCGACTACGTGCTCGCGACCTACGGAACCGGTGCGGTGATGGCGGTTCCGGGTCACGATCAGCGCGACTACGAATTCGCCAAGGGACTCGATCTCCCAATCGTCGAGGTCGTTTCCGGTGGCGATCTCTCCGAGGCCGCATACGCCGAGGACGGCATCAGCGTCGGCTCCGATTTCCTGAACGGGCTTTCGACCTCCGACGCCAAGCAGCGAATGACCGACTGGCTGGAAGAGCACGGCAAGGGTGGCCGTGCGGTCAGCTACAAGCTTCGCGACTGGCTGTTCAGCCGGCAGCGCTATTGGGGCGAGCCGTTTCCGGTGATCCACCTCGAGGACGGAACCACCGCGCTGCTCGACGAATCCGAATTGCCGCTACTGCTCCCGGAGCTCGACGACTTCAAACCCTCCGGCGAGTTCGAGCCACCGCTCGCGCGTTCGAGGGAGTGGCTCGAAACGACGGATCCGGCAACCGGCGCGCCCGCGCTACGAGACACCAACACGATGCCGCAGTGGGCGGGCAGCTGTTGGTACTACCTGCGCTTTTGCGATCCAAACAACGAGCAGGCCCCGTGGTCGGAAGAGGCCGAGCGATATTGGATGCCCGTGGACCTCTACGTGGGCGGCGCCGAGCACGCGGTACTCCACCTGCTCTACGCACGCTTCTGGCACAAGGTCTTCTACGACCTCGGCCTCGTGCACACCGTAGAGCCGTTCCAGAAACTCCTGAATCAGGGGATGGTCCTCGGTTACAGCTACCGCTACTACGACGACAACCTCGCCGGCGCAGAGGGCGTGGAGCCGGCCGTCTACTCCTCCTCGGAGGTGCGGATCGACGGCGAGACCGCAACCGCCATTGAAGGTGGAGCCGAACTGAAGGCGCGCTGGGTTCGCGCGGAAGACGTCCAGCGCGACGCGGACAGGAGGCCGATCCACCCCGACATCCCCGGTCTCGTGCTCGAAGAGGTCACAGAGAAGATGTCGAAGAGTCGCGGAAACGTCGTCAGCCCCGACGACGTGATCGAGCGCTACGGCACGGATTCGATGCGCCTCTACGAAATGTTCATGGGGCCGCTCGACAAGGGCGCGCCCTGGTCCGACGCGGCGATCCCCGGTGTCCACCGCTTCCTGCAGCGCGCCTACCGCCTGCTCGTGGAAGAAACCGGTGGCGGCGAACGCCTCGTGGATCTCGCGGACGGCCCCGGAACGCCCGACCAGCAACGACTGGCCGCCAGGGCGATTCACGGCGTCACGGAAGACATCGAGGCGATGCGCTTCAACACGGCCATCTCGAAGCTCATGGTCTTCAGCCGGGAGATCGGTCGTGACGCAGCGCTGTCCCGGGAAGTCGCCGAAGTTTTCCTTCTACTACTCTCCCCATTCGCGCCCCATCTCGCCGAGGAGCTCTGGCAGCGATTGGGACATCCGCAGAGCCTCGCCGCCGAGCCATGGCCCACGGCAGACGCCGCGCTGCTCGAGGAGTCGACGCTGACGCTCGCCGTCCAGGTAAACGGCAAGCGTCGGGACGAGATTGAGGTACCCGCGGATGCGGACGACGAAACGATCCGGCGCGCAGCGCTCGCGAGCCCGGCTGTCGCGCGTCAACTCGCGGGTCGCGAGCCCAAGCGCGTCATCGTGGTCCCAGGCCGGCTCGTCAACATCGTCAGCTGATCCCGATTCAATTCAAATTGGGGACGGTGTTGAGCACACGGTTCAACGAGTGGCGTCTGCTTTGTGGAGCCGAACCCAAGCAGCAACCCCGCAGACGATCTCGCGTAGCCTGATCAGGCCACCCTGGCCAGTTTGATGGATCCGCCCCTTACAGCGCGGCCTCACGGGGCAGCTCGCGCGGGCGTGGGCTCCAGGCTCTGCTGCTACTTGAATATCGGCTCGATGTTGGTTCCGTACTTCTCGTTGATTTCGTCGAAGATCGGTTCCATGACCTCGGGCATTGCGATCACGCCGGAAATCGTGAATTTCGAGAACGCGATCGACTTCGAGGTATCCGGCGCGTTCTTCTTCTTGAGCGGCGGGCTCGGCCAGACCTCCTCGTCGATAGCGGACATCCGCACCCGAATGTCGTTCTTGGTGACGTTCCAGACCATGTAGTCCAGAGCGAGATCGAGCGGCCCGTCGTAGGTCTTGCGGGCTCGCCTGCGGACCTCGGGCTCGGTGTCGAAGTCGTTGTAGAAGTGGTAGCCGACGGCGAGGCGCGGCTTCACGAGCGACATCACCTTGCCGAACTGCTCCGGCGAGGTGTGGCCCTGCGTGCCGACCATGAGCGCCTCCATCGGGGCGAATCCCTGCTTCGTCACGAGCAGGGTGGGTGGGAGAAAGCACTCGTGGATGGCGATATCCGCGCCCTTGGCGTGCTCCACGTACCACTTGTTGGGGATCGTGTCGCTGCCGTAGACGAACTTGAGCCCGTTCCATTCGAGGATGAAGCTCACCGCGCCATCGAGGCCGTGGACGGCCGGGATGCTGCGGATGACCACGCCGTTCTCGTCGTAGATTACCTTGTTCACGCCGTCGAAGGGGAACTCGTGGACCTCCAGCTCTCCCCCTCGAAAGTCGATCACGCCCGAGCGGGTTCCGATGTCCCAGGCGTACATCTTCTTCATCAGGTCGAGCGCGTGTTTGGTGCCATACTCCGGTGTGCCTCCACTAGGACCCCAGATGCGGAGCGGGGTGAGGCGGTTCATGACCGTGCCCCCGAGCCAGAATGTCGGCAGGTCGCCCATATGGTCAACGTGCAGGTGCCCGATGAACACCTTGTCCAAGTAGTCGTAGGGGATCTTCTGGGCCGCGATCCGCTCGTGGCAGCCGCTACCGAGATCGAAGAGGAACTTGTCGCCGTTGCCCAGTTCGACCAGCCAGCAAGCCGCCGCCTGCTTGGGCCGAGCACTTGGCATGCCGGTACCCAAGGCAACGATCCGCATCTCATCTGGCTTGAGATCCTCGCTGCCGGGGTAGTACACGTCTTGTTCGGATTCGGGCACGCCCTTGGTGGGCGACCGCGTAGCCGCCAACAGGACGAGCAGCGCAGCGCAAGCCGCGAAGCCCGCAAAGAACGTCAGGCTGCTCTTTAACTTCATGGCACTCCTCCTGAATCTCGCCTGAGGCGAAGGTGAGCACTTTGTATCACAGAAGCCCCTCTGGAAGGGCGGCTCACGGTAGCTTTTCCGGCGATTTGTGTTGTCAACTTGGAACGCTGCGCCGAAATTCCACAAGAAGCGGGACGCATTCAGTTTGAACCGGTTGATCTGGTCTGGATTGAACCGAGTTCTCTCGATCATTCGCGAGTCCGCAATTTCAACGCCGAAAATGCCGTTTTCGAGTTGAATACAGCGTGTTCGAGACCCGAAACTGCGGTCTCGAACAAAATTTGAATTTGGGTTGCGAGAAATATATTCTGTGCTATGATCTTTAGGTTGTTTGGAAGAAAGCCCGCCTCCCGGCGGGCTTTGATTTTGAACCTGATTTTCGCCTTAGATTCGCCTTTTCCGATCCCTGATCCGAAGATTTTGCTGGAACGAAGCCGTCTCCCGACCGATCCAAAAGAGGAGAGGAGCGCGGTGGGTCCGGCCCCGCTCCGCAGAGAAGCGCAACAAGGGAGGCCTTCCGCGTGGCTCGGCGAAGCAAGAGCACGGCGAAGAATCTCGACGCACAGTCGGTCCGAATCAAAGGCGAGCGGCTCAAGCCGATTCGCAGGGTAATGCGGGAAATCGAGCGCCCCGATGGAACGATCCTACGGGTCGAAGTTCCCGTCTATCCACCCTTCAAGCTCAAAGGCCGGCGAAACTCCAAGAACTGAGCCCGCCGCGCCTCGACCGTCTGGCCGGATCAGTGGGCCAGGATCGCTCGGTCCAGCAGCATGGCGAGGAAGAGCGCGAACAAGAAGACGAGCGAGACGTGGAACATGCTGCGCGCAGCCGCCTCTGAACGCTCGCGCAGTACGCGAACGGCCAGCCAGACGAACCAGGCGTTGAGCGGTAGCGCGGCGGCGAGATAGATCCAACTCAGCAGACCCAGCGGCACGGGGGCGAGCGTCACGGGAAGGAGTGCCAGCGTGTAGGCGAGCATGCGCCAGCGGGTGGGTTGGTCGCCCACCGCGCTGGGCATCATCGGAATTCCCGCGCGCTCGTAGTCGTCCTTGCGAAACAGCGCGATCGCCCAGACGTGCGGTGGCTGCCAGAAGAAGACGATCGCAAACAGCAGCCAGCCGGCCGCGCCTACACGACCATTGACGGCGGCATCGGCGATCAGGGGAGCTGCCGCGCCGGCGGCGCCGCCGATCACGGCGTTCAGCGGGCTCCGGGGTTTGAGCCAGATCGTGTAGACGAAGATGTAGAACAGGATGCTCGCGACGCCCAAGGCCGCAGCCACGACGCCCGCAACGGCGTACAAAAGCGCGGTAGACACCACGCCCAATACGAGCGCGAAGATCAAGGCCGCGCGTGGGGAGATCCGCTGGGCGGGCAGTGGGCGGCTGCGGGTTCGCTCCATCAGGGCGTCGAGGTCGCGCTCCAGAAAACAGTTGAGCGAATTGGCGGCTCCCGCGGCCATCGCAATACCGAACAGCGTCACCGCAGCGAACGGAAAGCCCGGCCAACCTTCGGTCGCCATGGCCATCACGGGCAGGCCCGTGAAGATCACCAGCAGCAGGATCCGCGGCTTCGTGAGTTCGACGTAGGCGCGCAAAGTCTGGGCAGGCGGCATGGTCATCGCTTTACTCGCGCTCACTGCAAGATGGGATCGCCGGGGTGCTGAACGCACCTCCGCGGTCGGGGGGTGCAAACCCGCGGAATGGGTACCACACCGCCCTTGGTAGGTCGATGGGATCCCGCGAGTCGCCGGGCGGCCGGCTTCAGCAGCCCGGGAAAACGCCGCTCATCGGCTCGGGAACACCTTGTCGACCAGGGTGCGGAGCCAGGGACCGATGTCGGGATGCTCGAGCAGCCCCGCGTCCCGCAAGCGGGCCGCTCCGATCTGGTGCACCGCGGCGGCGGTCCCGGCTTTCTGGGCCTCGCGCGCGTCCACTTCGAGGTCACCGAAATCGAGTTCTCGAATGATTTCCTTCACGAGGGGCACCGCGCTCGGAGTACTCGAGAGCTCCTGGATTCCGAGGCCGACGAGCAGCGGGACCGCGAGTGGATTGCTCGACATCTCTCCGCAGACGGAGATCGGGATGTTGGCCCGCGACGCCGCGCGAACGCTCGCGTCGATCAGGGCGAGCACCGCCGGATGCAGGGGATCGTAGATGTGGGCCACGTTCTCGTTGCCGCGGTCGACCGCGAGCGTGTACTGGGTCAGGTCATTGGTGCCAATGCTGAAGAAGTCGCACTCGCGCGCGAGCGCATCGGCGGTGATCGCCGCCGCCGGCACCTCGATCATCAGACCGACGGGTACGTTCTTGTCGTAGGGGATTCCGGCCCGTTCCAGGTCCTGGATCGCCTCCGCGATCAGCGCCTTTGCGCTTCGGACCTCGTCGATCGAGGTGATCATCGGCAGCATCAGTCGGACGTTCCCGGCGGCGCTCGCGCGGTAGATGGCGCGCAGTTGCGCTTTGAAGATTCCCTGGTTGGCGAGGCTCAGCCGGATCGATCGACAGCCGAGCTGCGGATTGTCCTCCAACCTCATGCCGACGTTCGGCATCTCCTTGTCGCCGCCGAGGTCGAGGGTTCGAATCGTCACCAGGCGCGGAGCCATCGACTTCGCGACGTGCTCGTAGAGTTCGGCCTGCTCTTCTTCACCCGGAAATCCGCGATGCGCGAACGCGAGCATCTCGGTGCGAAACAGGCCGACCCCATCCGCGCCGTGCTGATCGACGAGGCGTAGATCGCTCACCAGGCCTACGTTGGCGGTCAATCGGATGGCGCGCCCATCGCGCGTCTCGGCGGGTCGATCCCGCAGCGCGTCGAGGTGCTCGATCGAAACCGTGTATCGCTGTTGAGCGCGCCGGTACTCGTAGAGCAACCCTTCATCCGGCGAGAGGATGATCAAGCCCTCTCCGCCGTCGACGATCGCCGTTTCGCCCGAGCGAACAGCAGCTTGGATTCCAGGAATTCCCGTGACTGCCGGAACTTCGAGGGTTCGCGCGAAGATCGCGCCGTGAGAGGTCGGGCCGCCGTGTTCCGAAACGATCGCCGCGATCTTTTCGATTTCGAGCCGCGCGAACATGCCCGGCAGCAGATTGCTCGCCACGACGATCGCGCCCTCGCTCAGCGGCGTTGTGTGATGGCGCTCTCCAAGCAGGCTTTCCATCACGCGCTGACCGACGTCTTCGATGTCGGTGACCCGCTCGCGGAAGTAGGGATCTGACATGCGTTGGAACGTCTTCCGATAGGTCCCAATCACGTTCGTCAGGGCCGCCAGAGCGTTGCCGGTAGCAAGCGCCTCTTTGCGCAACTTCGTGACGAACCCTTTGTCTTCGAGAATTTGGATGTGGGTCTGGAAGACGGCGGCCAGGTCGAGCCCGAACTTGGATCCGAGCTTCTCGCGCATCCCGTCGAGTACACGACGCGCTTCGCCGATCGCGTCCATCAGTTCCTGGACTTCGCGCTCGGGGTCCGAGTTCGGCGTGTAGTGGAGCCGCTCGAGGTCGAGGGGGGTTTCGAGCCGGTAGATGGTTCCGATCGCGATCCCGCGCGACGTCGGGATCCCCCGGTGCTCGATGTTCTGCTCCTCCCGATCCGAAGCGCGCCCCTCCAAGGCCTCGCGCTCTGCAGCCGCCTGAGAAGCCTCCTCGTCCGAGGTTTCCACGAGTGCGAGCAGCTGCGCGTTGATCACGACCGGCGCGATCAACTGCGCGCAGGTCCTAAAAATTTCGACTTCGTTGGAATCGAACTCCCGCGGCTCGATGGTCTGCACCGCGAGTACTCCGATCGTCGCGCCCTGGACGATCATCGGGACCGCCATGAAGGAATCGAAGCGCTCCTCGCCCGTCTCCGGGAAGTATTTGTACTGGGGGTGTTCGCGGGCGCGGGCGGTCACGACGGGTTGGCCAGTCGTTGCCGCCAGCCCCACCAGGCCCTCACCGTGGGGAAGGCGCACCTGACTCACGGAATCCGGGTGGAGGCCGATCGTCGCTTCCAGCCTGAGTTCATTGGTGCGCGCATCGGTCAGATACAGAGAGCACGCATCCGCATCGAGGCGCTTGGCGACGAGGTCGACGACATTGCTCAGGGTCTCATTGAGACCATGAGATCGCGAGACGATCTCGGCAACATCGGCCAGCAGCGTAACGCGGTCCGGAATGGGGGGTCTCCCGCGGGCTAGTGCCCGAGCAGCGATGCAACCATGTTACCGAAGTCCGAGGGGGTTCAAGAGGCCTGGAAACCTTCCTCGACGAGCCGAGTGGTGCGCTCGTCGGCTGACGACGCTGGGAAGATCAGAAGGGGGACAGGTTGGGGTCGCTCGTCCGGTAGGCGGACGGAAACACCTGATCCTTGTCTTCGAAGCGCAGTCCGAGAGCGAGCAAGATCTTCCGCTTGGTGTCCATGCGGCAGTTCATACCCTTTTCGACACTGTGGATCGTCCGAAGCGCGACCTTCGCTTTGCGCGCAAGCTGGGCCTGTGTCATCAGGCGATTTTCACGAAGCTCTCGAACTCGATTCTTTCGAACCGGGTGCGATTCATTAACTTCCACAGCGCGCTCCTTGCTCGGCATCTCTGCTCTGAGGGTTTCTCGGAGTCGAGTCAACTGCTCGTCGTTTCGACCGAACACAGGATTTCTTTAGTGGGAATGCGGCCTTGGAGCAGCAGGCTCGTCGGAGACGCGAGGTGCGAGAAGTTCCGCTGGCGCCGGGGGATGCGTGACCAGGGCGCGTGAAAACAGCATGCCGATGAGCCTCAGGTTGGGTTCACGGGCCGGCAGAAAGCCCGCCGGCGCGGTCGCCCGAGTTGGTGCAGGCTCGGCTCCGGTCGAGGTGAGCCGGGGGGGATCGTGAGGCGCTATCGAAGCCTGATTGTCGTCGCCCTCCTCGTGATCGCCGCTGCCGCCGGGCTGGCCGGGTGGCTGCTGGTTCGGGAGGTCTCGCCCCAATACCTGCAGGCGGAATTGGAGAAGCGGCTTTCGGCCGCGCTCGCCACTCCGGTAACCATCGAGAAACTAACGATTTCTCCTGAAAACTGGATTCAGCTGAACGCCCGCGAGGTTCGCGCCTGGCCGGGTGAGGATGGCTTCGGGCTGGAGATTCCGCGCGTGGTCGGCTCGATCGATCCGCTGTCGCTGCTGGTCGGCGAGGTGCGCCTGCGGCGGCTGCACGTCGAGGGAGCGGTGCTCCGGGTTGGAGCCATCGGCAGCGCTGCGCCCGCCCTTCAGCATCCCCGCGAGTTGTTGCGCCCGCTGATCGCGCTTGAGATCGCCGTTCGAATGCTTCTCGAGTCCCCCCGGCTCGCCGCCGTGCTCGACCTCCAAAACGGTCGCCTCGAACTCGACCCGGTCGGCTCCTACCGCCGTGCTCCGATGGAACTGCGAGAAGTGAGCGGTCGGCTCGTCCACACCCGCTTCGGCGGTGCGCGTCGGCTCTTTCTGAGGGGCCGGGTGGTGGAGGGAGCGCGCGACCTCGGAGTGATCGAGCTGGAGGCCGAGCGCAGCCGCAGCGGGCGGATGCGGATCTCGTTACGCCTCGATTCGTTGGCGTTGGGGATCAGCGACTCCTACGTGAGCGATCTCGGTTCCGATGCGCGGATCGACGGCAGCATGAGCGGTACGATCGTCTACGAAACCCCCAAGCCCGGCAGCGGTCACCTCGAAGTCGACCTCGTCTGCGAGCACCTGCGAAGCATGGTTCCCGCGGCGGGCGACGGCCCTCCTGAGCGGACCGATCTGCCGAGAATCGACGTACACGCGAGCCTCGAGATCACGCCCCAGAACATCGCGGTCCACGAAGGTGTGATCGCCACCCCGCGAACCACGCTGCGGATGAGCGGGAAGGTCGCGCGGCCGCTTCAGAGCGCGTCGATGGCGGACCTCTCGCTCGAGTTCGACGACGTCGAGATTTCTCAGGTCCGGCATTTGATCGGTTGGCTACCTGAAATCAAGCGAGAAGAGGCGGCGGCGATCGTCGCTCCGTTGAAGAGCGGCCGGCTCGTCTCCCTGCGCGCGAGCGGCGGCGCTACATTGGCGGGCTGGCAGGATTTTCTGGCAGGAAGGACACGCACCATGCCGGAAGATTTTCGCCTCGGTGCTGAGCTCGCGGATACGGTGATATGGGTCGGCGAGTCCGACCGGATCGAGGAGCTCAGCGGTCGGATGCACTGGGTCGGCGCGCGAGCCGAGGTCATCGGGGCGACCGCGGTGCTCAACGGAACCCCGCTACCGAGCGTGGATCTCGTGATCGATGGCTTCCCGAATTTCTTTGCTGGCGATCCGGCTGCGCGCAAGATCGTCTCCGGTGGAAAGCCGCTGACCGGGTTGGGCACTCTCTGGAGCAGCCTCCGCCCGACAGGTGCGTCCGATTCAGCGGGCGCGGGTACGAAAATAGAACTCCACCTCGACTATCTCGATCATCCGATGTTTCTGTGGCCGATCCGAAACCTGGAGCTCGCGATCAAAACCGAGGCTCGGGGCCTGCGCGTCGAAAAAATCCGCGGAAACTGGGCGGGTGTCCCGATCGACGGGAAGGTCGAGTGGCTCTTCCTTCCCGACGAGCGAGTCAGCGTCGCAGTGTCCGCGGGCCTGCCGAGCGATCGCCTCTCCGATCCGATTCCGAAGGACACCTGGGCGCGTGGCCGATTCTCGGTCGGGCGGATCGCGGGTAAGCGCTGGCGGCAAAGCGCAGCGCGAGGGGATTTTGAGGCGTCGGCGGATCGCGTTCGAATTCGCAACCTGGCCATCGATCTCGAGCCGTCAGGAGTGGTCGACGCGAACGGCAGAATCCACCTGTCGGAAGTCGACGCGGTTCCCTTTCAACTGAGCTTCGGCCTGAAGTCGGGTGATGCGGCGGCGATCGCCAAAGTGTTCCGATTGCCGGCAAACCAGATCAACGGTCACGTCGATCTCGCGGGGAGCTTCGACGGGATTCTGCTTCCCGACACGTCGCTCTACGCCGCACTGCGCGGACTGTTGAACGTGAGTGCCAGAGACGGATTGATCCGCAAGAAAGCCCCTCTCGTGGCCGAGGTCTCCCACGCGAGCGAGACCCTGGAAGGCTTCGATCCGAGCGAGGTGATCCGATACCGGAACCTCGAGACCATTCTCGAATTTTTCGACGGTCGGATACACACCGAGGCATTTTCCCTGGACGGGCCGAAAATCGGCGTGCTCGCTACGGGTGACGTCGAGCTATTATCCGAGGACAAGCACATGGATGGGCGAGTGGCGCTGTTTTTGTTCCGCAAACTCGACCGCGTGCTCGGAAGGATTCCGATCTTGAATCAACTCCTGCTCGGAACCGACGCCAACCTCGTCGCCAGCTACTTCGAGGTGACGGGCCCCTGGGCCAATCCCGAAGTAAAGCCGATTCTCCTGCCGGGATCGGCGGGGCCCGCGAGCGTCGTGCTTCAGGGCGTCCCGCTGTTCGTCAAGCGCGGATTCCAGGCCCTCGGATCGCTCATTCGCCCCGAGCCGTCGAAGTCGGAGGAGGATCCGCCAACCGCCGAATTCGCGCGTCCGCCAGAAGGCGCGTCCTGAACGGCGGGAATCTCCGAGCTCCCGTTCTCCGGCAGGCTGTTCGACGAACTGCATTTCGAAGAAGCCGATCGCGGAGCTCTCCTTGAATCCGCCCACGTAAGCGCATCGCGTCGGTGGAGTGCGGATCATAACCGCCCAGATCCATGCCCGCTTCATCGAAACGCCGACTTAATTTGGTGTATATGGCCTACACTTCCTGTGGGCTTTCCGCTCGACGTCGTGAAATCTCATGTCTCGCCCCCATCGAGGCGATACGGTCCTCATGGGTCGGTTCTCTCCACGAGACCTACATGCTCTTTGGCGGCGACGCCCAGCAACACCGCAACAGCATCACCCACGTGATCGCCGCGGGTCTTCCAATCCTCAACGCGCGCGCGATCTCGGACATCTACCCCGACTTCTACATGTGTAAGTCCCCCGGCGCCAAGCAGGCGATGCGTCATACCCAGACCCTGAGCTTCGTCGCCGCGGACCGCGCCGCCCTCAACACCCTGATCGAGGCTGTGGATCTCTTCAAGGAGCGGCTCGGGAGCGGCGGCGAGCGCACGTGCATCAGCGTTACCGGTGCGCCGATCAGGTTGGAATCCGTCCACATCGTGCAAAACGACGCGGACATCACACGCGACGTCGCGCCCTCCCTCAAGGAGACCAAGCTCGTACTCGCGCAGAGCGTCCAGATCCAGGACTGTCAGCCGCTGCTGCGCTGAAGCGGAGCGACTCTGCATCCATCGATCCAAGCTCTCGAGCGCGGGGACAAAAACCCCGCTTGACGGCTAGACTGATCGGCCGGGAGAGGTGGCCGAGCGGTTGAAGGCAGCGGTCTTGAAAACCGCCAGGGGTGCAAGCCCCTCGAGGGTTCGAATCCCTCCCTCTCCGCCATCTCGCCGCCAGGAGCCTGCGGAGGCCGTCGCCTCGCCGTCGGGCGGGCGCGTCCGCGGACTCCCGGGGGGCCGAAAATCTCGGTATCTTGGGCCGTTCGGAGAGGTGGCCGAGTGGCTGAAGGCGCTCCCCTGCTAAGGGAGTATGGGGAAACCCATCGAGGGTTCGAATCCCTCCCTCTCCGCCAATTCACCCATCTCGCCGTCGACCGGCCGCCAGAGCCATCGCGCCGCTCGTTCATGCGATCAGAGGGGATTGCGATGACCGACGGTCAACTGATGCGCGGCTTTCCGCCGAAGCCGGGCGAGCAGGTCACACTCGAAAATTTTGAGAATTTCCCGTATCTGCGCTGGGGATTTCTGAATATGCGGCGGCTGCTGCCGACCGCGAACGTTTCGAGGGAACCCAGCAACGCGTGCGCGCTCGAACACGCGCCGCGCGATCTCGATTCGATCCGCTTCGAGAGCAGCGACGGTTCGGCGATGACCGTCGCGCAGCTGGTCGAAGACGGGTATACGGACGGATTCATCGTCTTGATAGACGGTCGCATTGCGATCGAGCAGTACTTCAACGACCTGCGGCCCGACCAGCCGCACCTGCTGCAGTCGGTCACGAAATCCTTCGCCGGATCGCTGGCAGGAATTCTCGTCGAGCGCGGTGTGCTCGATCCCGACGCGCCCGTCGTGGACATCATCCCCGAAATTGCCGGATCCGCCTACGGTGATGCGACCTTGCGTCACGTGCTCGACATGACGGTGGGCATCGAATTCCGTGAAGACTACGAGGACCCGACGAGCGAAGTCGGGATCCTGACGGCCGCCATCGGTTGGCTTCCCCGAGTCGACTTCGAGACGCCCGACGGGCTTCGGCACTTTCTCAGCACCCTCAAACCCGCGGGTGACCACGGCGCGAAGTTCCACTACGTATCCGCGAACACGGAATTGCTCGGTTGGGTGCTCGAGCGCGTCAGCGGTTTGTCGTTCGCCGAACTATTAGGCCGCGAGATCTGGCAGCCGATGGGCGCCGAGTGTGACGCCTATATCACGCTCGATCGGCTCGGCGCGCCGGTCGCCTGCGGTGGACTCTGCGTGACCCTCCGTGACCTCGCGCGTTTCGGTCAGCTCCACCTCCAGGGTGGCGCCGTCGACGGTCGCCAGATCGTTCCCCACAGCTGGATCGAAGACACCCTTACCCGTGGCGACAACGAGGCCTGGCGGAGGGGAGAGTTCGTCAAACAGTGGCCGAAGGGCTCCTATCGCAACCAGTGGTGGATCAGCGGTGATGACCACGGTGTCTACGCAGGCTTCGGGATCCATGGCCAGGTGGTCTACGTCGATCCGGCGGCGGGCGTCGTGATCGCCAAGCAGTCGACCCATCCGCTAGCCTGGGACGAGAAGCGCTTCTCCGACCTGCTCTGCGGATTCAGAGCGATCGGCCGAGAGTTCACCTCGTAGGGTTGGCCAGCGCGCATCCGCCCCGGCGAGCAACGAAAATGATTCGGAGAGATGGCCGAGCGGCTTAAGGCGCACGCTTGGAAAGCGTGTGTACCGAAAGGTACCGTGGGTTCGAATCCCACTCTCTCCGCCACTCAGTCTGCCGTTGCGGAGATTTCCCGCGCGCACTCGGGCACAGCCTGAGAAATCCCCGCGATTCCGCGGGGTCTTGGCCGCCAAGCCCTCGCGTATCCGAACCGGAGACTTCGGGTTCCGGGCCTGGAAGACACCGCATCCCGCGTTTGTCTCTGTTGCCAAGTTGGGCGGTTCGGATTCGCTCTCGATTTGCCCCAGCGAAGGTCAGTAGCCGTACTTGAGCCGTCTCGTCTCGAACGCATCTTTGCCGCCCTCAAGGGTCTCTTCGAGAAGCGTCCGTACCGGCTTCGAGTCAATCGCCCCCATCGTCTCTGCCCGGATAGTCGCATGCCCTTGGTGGCCTTCTCCGGACGCTTCCATTCCGGCGATAAGCTCGGCGTCCCCGAGGACCGGAATGTTCGCGTTGTGCGTGGTGAAGACAAACTGGCGCCGTTGTTTCTCGTCGCGCATCCGAGGGACGACGCCGTCGGCGATAAACCGACTACCTAGGTCGTCCTCGGGTTGGTCAACCACCAGCGGCGCATCCGACTCGAGAAGAGTAAGGAGGAGAACTGCCGTCGCCTTTTGCCCAGTAGAGAGCTCCTCAAGCGTCTGCCAGACGGGTGGGTTATCGACCGCAGCCACGTTCAGTTCAATGGACGTAGTGGGCGGTAGGTCGACCGCCTCGACATCAAAAAGAAGATCCTCTCCGCCATCAACAAGACGGTCGGTCTGTGACTTCGGCACTTTCAAATACCTTCCAAGAGCATCAGATCCGTCGCGCCAGGCCTCATGGAGCTTCGGAATCGAAAGGTCCGCGTTCTCTCGAAACGCCTTTCGCACTTCCGAGAGGCGACCGCCAAGTTTTTCGACAAGGTCGAGCAGCGGCTCACGGTCACCCGCGAACGTGACCGTCACGCGAACGCGGTCCTTCAGCTTTTGCGAGACCTTCTTCGCTGCTCGCTCCAGAGCACGATACTCCGCTGCCTTTGCGTCTTCCCATTTCACGAGGAGGTCTCGGCGGGATTCGACGCCTTTGTCTCGCTCTCTGATGAGACCCTCAAGTTTGGACTTCATAGGTCTCAGAGCTTCGACGTTCTCCGTGACTTCGATAAACTCGGAGCCGTCTACGCCTTCCTTTTGGAGTTCCCGAAGCGTTTTCTGATAGGCCGTTTCGACAATTTCTCGGCGGCCCCCCCAGCGAGCAGCGATGCCGGCGTGTGCCTCCTGCGCCTTCTTAGCGGCTTCCTCGGTAATTCGAATCGCCTTCCGAACCTCGCGCCCAAGTTTGCCCAGGACGGGCGTGAGCTCTTCCAACAGAGCACGCGCCGGAAGACCTGCGAGCGACTCCTCGGAGAGAAACGAGACGTCTAGCGGGATGGCGCTTCCCTCCACTTCGACTGTATCACTCACTTCATCGATGACGGTCTCCGCGGTTTTCAGGACCTGCCGCTCGCGCACGAGGAGTTTTCGGTCTTCGAGCTTCGAGCCGAGGCCGAACTGCTCAAAACGAGCGAGTGCTTCCT
>JADFQO010000010.1 GCA_022561775.1 Myxococcales bacterium
CTTGGAGATGACGGTGGATCTGATCACGCCGATCGCGATGGACAAGGAGCTTCGGTTCGCGATTCGCGAGGGTGGCCGGACCGTGGGCGCCGGCGTCGTCGCAGAGATCATCGAGTAGACAATGGCAGAAGTCGGCTCACAGAGGATTCGAATTCGTATGAAGGCATACGATTTCAAGTTGCTAGACCAGAGCGCTGGCGAGATCGTGGATACGGCGATCCGGACGGGCGCGAGAGTCGCAGGCCCCATACCGTTGCCGACGTCGATCAATAAATACACGGTCTTGCGAGGGCCGCACATCGACAAGAAGTCGCGAGAGCAGTTCGAGGTGCGGACCCACAAGCGCCTGATCGACATCCTGGACCCAACGCCACAAACCGTGGACGCGCTGATGAAGCTGGAATTGGCGGCTGGCGTCGACGTGGAAATCAAACTTTGAGCGGGGGAAGCCCCCGCTCTTTTGCGGGCAACCTTCGGTTGCCAGCGATGAGTGAGTAGAGCGATGGCGACGCTGGATGTCGTGACGCTGGAAAACAAGAAGTCGGGATCCGTGAAATTGAATTCGACGGTTTTCGAGGCTCCGGTGCGCACGGACCTGCTCCACGCGGAGGTCCGGCGTCAGATGGCTCGGCGTCGGAGCGGAACCCACAGTACCAAGAACCGCACGGCGGTTTCGGGGGGCGGATCGAAGCCCTGGCGCCAGAAGGGTTCCGGGCGCGCGCGTCAGGGAACGACGCGGGCCCCTCAGTGGTCTGGTGGGGGCGTGGTCTTCGGACCGGTTCCGCGTTCCCACGAGCATGCGCTTCCGAAGAGGGTTCGCGGGGCGGCGCTTCGCAGCGCGTTGTCATATCGACTCGCGGAAGGCGACATCACGGTGGTCGATTCGATCGATCTGGACGCCTTCAAGACCCAGCGGGTGGTCGAGATTCTGCGCGGCCTATCGCTGGAAGGTGCGAGTGTCCTGATCGTGATCGAAGCGAAGGACGAACATCTTCAGCGCTCTGCTCGTAATCTGCCGGGCGTGAACGTGTTGCTCGTCGAGGGTCTCAACGTCTACGACGTTCTGCGGCATCGAAAATTGCTCGTAACGAAGCCGGCGCTCGCTGCGATCGAGTCTCGGTTGGCTGGCGGATCACGGGAGTCGGGTTCGTGAACGTGTACGACGTCATACAGCGGCCGTTGGTTACGGAGAAGAGCAACATCGCCCGCGAGGAGGTGAATGTCGTCACGCTCGCCGTGAATCCGCGCGCCACGAAGTACGACATCCGCAACGCCGTCGAGTCGCTCTTCGGCGTGCAGGTGCTCGAAGTTCACACCATGCGCCAGCCGCGAAAGTCGAAAAAGGTGGGCAAATTTACCGGTCGCAAGCCGGAATGGAAGAAAGCGATCGTGCGCCTTGCCGAAGGGCAGTCGATCGAATTCTTCGAGGGAGTGTAGTCGGGTATGGCGGTCAAGAACTACAGGCCCACATCGCCCGGTCGTCGCGGGATGAGCGTTTCGGATTTTGCCGAGATCACGCGAAGCCGGCCCGAGCGTTCCCTGTTGGGCGGCGCGGTCCATAAGACTGGCGGGCGTAACGGCTACGGACGCGTGACCTCTTGGCAGCGCGGCGGCGGACACAAACGGCGCTATCGAAAGATTGATTTCCGCCGGGAAAAGTTCGGTGTACTCGCGAAGGTGGCATCGATCGAATACGACCCCAACCGCTCGGCGAACATCGCGCTGCTCAACTACGCGGACGGCGAGAAGCGATACATTCTCGCACCCCAGGGGTTGAAGGTGGGTGGCGTGGTGGTGTCGGGACCGGATTCTCCGCCCGAAACCGGCAATGCGATGCCGCTCGCGAACATCCCGCTGGGCTCGGTGGTACACGCAATCGAGATGAGAGCCAAAAAGGGCGCCCAGATGGTGCGCGCAGCGGGTGGCGCGGCGCAGTTGATGGCGCGGGAAGGGAATTACGCGACGTTGCGGATGCCGAGCGGCGAGCATCGAATGATTCACGTCAGCTGCATGGCGACGATTGGCCAGGTCGGCAATACCGAACACGAGAATCGGAGCATCGGCAAGGCGGGCCGCAATCGCTGGCGGGGGAAGCGGCCCAATGTACGAGGCGTCGCGATGAACCCGGTCGACCACCCGATGGGCGGCGGAGAGGGGCGTTCATCGGGCGGGCGTCACCCGTGTACGCCGTGGGGCGTCCCGACCAAGGGTCACAAGACGCGCAAGAAGTCGCGTTCGCAGAAGTACATCGTCAAGCGGCGGGGGAAGAAGTAAATGGCGCGATCGCTCAAGAAGGGGCCTTTCGTCGATCCGAGCTTGCAGCGCAAGGTAGACAAGGCGACACAGACGGGTTCGAAGCAGGTGATACGAACCTGGTCGCGTCGATCGATGATTACGCCCGAATTCGTGGGTATGACGTTTCACGTTCACAACGGAAAGCTCTTTGTTCCCGTATTTGTAACCGAGAACATGGTCGGCCACCGCTTCGGCGAGTTCTCTCCGACGCGGAAATTCACCGGTCATGCGTCGGATCGAAAAGTGAAGATGCGCTGAGATGGAACTCAAAGCGAAACTCAGGAATTACCGGGTCAGTGCGCGCAAGGCGCGCCTGCTCGCTGACGAGATCCGCGGCAGGGGCGTCGAGGACGCATTGACCATTCTCGATCTGTCGAACAAGCGATTCGCCAAGCCGCTCGCAAAGCTCGTTCGATCCGCACTTGCGATTGCCGAGGAAAGGAACGAGCGAGATCGAGCGGGGATCGACGTCGACAATCTCGTGGTGGACAGGATCATGGTAGATCAGGGCGCGAGCATGTGGCGGGTCCGGGCCCGAGCGCAGGGGCGAGCGGCATGGATCCAGCGAAGGACGAGTCACGTATCCATCGTTCTGGCGGAACACTAGTCGGCCGGCGGCCGAAACAGGGGCGGAAAGTCTTGGGACAGAAGGTACATCCTTACGGATTTCGATTGGGCACCCTCTATGGGTGGCAGTCCAACTGGTTCGCGGAGCGCGGCTATTGCTCGCAGCTTCACGAGGACATCAAGATCCGCAAATTCATCAAGAAGAAGCTCTTTCACGCCGGGATTTCGAAGGTCGTCATCGACCGGACGGGTGAGAAGATCGTCGTGAACATCCACACGGCCCGCCCGGGAATCTTGATCGGAAAACGTGGCGCCGAAGTCGAGACTCTCCGCGAAGAACTGGGTGCGATGTCAGACAATAAGGAGATCTTCATCAACATCCGGGAGATCAGGAAGGCCGAACTCGACGCACAACTCGTAGCCGAAGCGGTCGCGCTTCAGCTCGAGCGCCGAGTGGCTTTTCGCCGCGCGATGAAGAAGGCCGTGACCTCCACGATGAAGTTCGGCGCCGAAGGCGTGCGCCTTCAGTGCGCGGGACGTCTCGGTGGAGCGGAGATGGGTAGACGTGAATGGTACCGAGAAGGCCGTGTTCCGCTTCACACGCTTCGCGCCGAGATCGATTACGGGATGGCCGAGGCGAAGACGACCTACGGAATCATCGGAGTGAAGTGCTGGGTGTTCAAGGGAAACGTGGCGGACAAGGAGCTGCACAAGGGCTCCCTGGCACTTCGAAACGAAGAGGAGCCCGCGAGGTAGCCCATGCTCCAGCCCAAGAAGGTAAAGCACCGCAAGCAGATGAAGGGTCGTAACCGCGGCACGGCGTCTCGCGGCACGAATCTGGATTTTGGCGATTATGGGCTGCAGGCGGTCGCCTGCCGTCGGATTACGGCCCGGCAGATCGAGGCAGCCCGGATCGCAATGACCCGTTATGTAAAGCGAGGAGGGAAGATCTGGATTCGGATCTTTCCCGACAAGCCAGTCTCCAAGAAGCCGGCGGAAACGCGGATGGGTAAGGGAAAGGGCAATCCCGAGGAATGGGTGGCCCTCATCAAGCCCGGTCGGATGATGTACGAGATGGAAGGCGTCGACGAAGCGACTGCGCGTGAAGCGATGCGCCTCGCTTCCCACAAACTTCCGGTACGTACCCGGTTCGTGATGCGAAGAGATGCGTCATGAAGCCGGCTGAAATCAGGGATCTTTCGTTGAATGAGTTGCAGACGAAGGCGCATGATCTTCGCAGCGAGGCGTTCAACATCCGGATCAAGCGTTCGACCGGTCAGCTGGAAAACACGGCGAGGATCAAGCAGCTTCGCCGCGACATTGCTCGCGTAGAAACAATCATGCGCGAGAAGCGCGAGGCGACGAAGTGAAAAAACGAGGCATGCACCGAACACTCGTGGGGCAGGTCGTCAGCAACGCGATGGACAAGACGGTGGTCGTACGGGTAGAACGGCTCGTGCAGAATCCGCGATACAAGAAATATGTCCGTCGTTATTCGAAGTTCATGGCTCACGACGAAGCCAATGCATGCGAGGTCGGAGATCGCGTTCAGATCATCGAACACCGCCCGATCTCGAAGCATAAGCGCTGGATGGTACAAGAGACACTGTCCAAACCGGCTCGGGTCTGACGGGAGAATCCGGTGATTCAGCAAGAGTCAGTACTCGAAGTCGCGGACAACTCCGGAGCGCGCAAGGTTGCGTGCATCCGTGTGCTCGGGGGATCCGGGCGGCGTTACGCGACGATTGGAGACATCATTGTGGTTGCGGTGAAGGATGCGATGCCAAACGCGAGGGTGAAGAAGGGCGAGATTTGCCGAGCGGTCGTCGTGCGTACATCCAAGAGCATTGGTCGGCCAGACGGCTCGTTCATCCGATTTGACGACAACGCCGCGGTACTGATCGATGCGCAGCGCGAACCTGTCGGCACCCGGATCTTCGGGCCTGTCGCTCGCGAACTGCGCTCGCGCCGGTTCATGAAGATCATTTCGCTGGCACCGGAGGTGCTCTAGATGACTCCGCGATTGCTCGAGCGATATCGGGAGGTGGTCGTCCCGAAGCTGACCAAGGAATTCGCGTTCAAGAACGCGCACCAGGTGCCCACGATGACGAAGATCGTGGTCAACATGGGGCTCGGCGCAGCGGCGGCGAATCCCAAGCTGATCGAAAATGCGGCTAGCGAGCTTGCAATGATCACTGGTCAGAAGCCAGTGGTGCGCAAGGCCCGTAAGTCCGTCGCGAACTTCAAACTTCGCGAGGGGCAGGCTATCGGTTGTTCGGTGACCCTGCGCGGAGCGCGCATGTGGGAATTTTTCGACCGCTTGATGAATGTCTCGCTTCCGAGGGTTCGAGACTTCAAGGGCCTGCCGCCGAAGGCTTTTGACGGCCGCGGCAACTACTCGCTCGGCATTCGGGAGCAGATCATCTTCCCGGAAGTTGACTACGACAAGATCGAGCATGTTACGGGGCTGAACGTCACGATCTGTACGACGGCGCGCAATGATGCAGAGGGGAGATCTCTCTTGACCCATCTTGGCGTGCCGTTTCGGCAGTGAAAAGGGCGAGGCGGATGAAAACATCATGATGACTGACCCGATCAGCGACATGTTGACTCGGATTCGGAATGCGGGCATTGCTCGACTGGACCAGACGAAGTGTCCGTTTTCGAAACAAAAGCTGGCCATCGCGAAGGTTCTCGAAGAAGCGGGCTTCATTGGGGGCGTTCGCACCGAGTCTCATCAAGGACATCCGACTCTGGTGGTGGCCATTCGTTACGACGATTACGGGAAGCCGCTGATCGATGGACTTCGGCGGGTGAGCAAGCCCGGTCGCCGGGTCTACGTCGGCGCGCGCGAGGTCCCGAAGGTTCGCAATGGCCTCGGTATTTCGGTGATCTCGACTTCGAAGGGGATCTTGTCGGATGAAGCTGCGCGAGAGGCTTCCATCGGCGGCGAAGTCGTATGTGAGGTTTGGTAGGGATGTCGCGAATAGGCAAAGCTCCGGTTGCAATTCCCGACGGTGTAACGGTGGATCGCGTTGGAGACGAGATCCGGGTGAAGGGCCCGAAAGGATCGCTTTCCGAACGAATGCCGGACAGCATCGACATCACGATCGAGAATTCAGAGATCGTCTTCGAACGGCCCGACAACCGACGGAATAACCGGGAGCTACACGGGCTCGCGAGGGCGCTCGTCGCCAACATGGTGCACGGCGTCACACAGCCATTCGTGAAGGAACTCGAGATCCAGGGTATCGGATACCGCGCAGAGGTGGACGCGAAGGTGCTGAAGTTGAACGTCGGCTACTCGCATCCCGTCGACATGCCGATTCCCGAGGGCCTCAAGGTTTCGGTGGACCGTAACGTGTTCGTGCGGATCGAAGGAGCCAGCGTTCAAAAGGTCGGCCAGTTTGCTGCGAATATCCGGTCCGTGAGGCCTCCGGAGCCCTATAAGGGCAAGGGCATCCGCTACCTGGGCGAGCGGGTTCGACGTAAGGTCGGAAAGGCCGGAGTGGCGGCAGTGTGAGGTTGCGGTGAAGCGAAAAATCGAGAACGCAAAAGTGCGGGCCTGGGTCGGCCGGCGCGCTCGCACGCAGCGAAAGGTCGAGGGTTCCGATCGCCCGAGGCTAACCGTGTATCGCAGCGCGAAGCACATCTACGCTCAAATCGCGGAAGCCGAAACCGGTCAAACGATCATGACGGTGTCATCCCGATCGAAGCGACTGATGGGGGACGCGGCGGCCACGGGAAACGTGGAGGCGGCGAAGATCGTCGGGAAGGCGATTGCGGCGGCTGCGCTCGAGAAGAAGATCGACCGGGTCGTGTTCAACAGAAACGGATTTCTCTATCACGGACGGGTGAAGGCACTTGCGGAGGCCGCGCGCGAAGCCGGCCTTCAGTTCTGAGCCCATGCGAAATTCAGCTCAAGGGTGATGCCAACCGATGCATAACGAGCAGATCAACCCCAACAATTACGAATTGACGGATCGTGTGGTTCACATCAACCGCGTGGCCAAGGTCGTGAAGGGTGGCCGGCGCTTCAGCTTCAGTGCGCTGGTCGTCGTCGGCGACGGCGACGGCGTCGTCGGCGCGGGTTACGGCAAGGCGGGGGAGGTTCCCGAGGCGATTCGCAAGGCGATCGAGCGGGCGCGCATGTCGTTGCTACGCGTCCCTCTGATCGAAGGAACGCTGCCTCACGAAATCATCGGGCGCTTCGGGGCCGCCAAGGTGCTGCTGCGGCCAGCATCCTCGGGAACCGGTGTGATCGCCGGTGGTCCGGTTCGCGCCGTGCTCGAGAGCGCGGGTGTGAAGGACGTCCTGACCAAGACCTTGGGAACGAACAATCCCAACAACGTGGTTCGCGCGACGATGACGGCACTCGAGGAACTCCGAGATCCCGTTGAGCGCAAGCGCCAGCTGGGGCGGGCATGAGTGCCAAAGGCCGAGTCAAGGTTCGCTGGGTTCGCAGTGCGATCGGGTTCAATCGCAAGCAACGGGCGACTCTGGTCGGTCTCGGCTTGAAGCGACTCAATCAAGCGGTCGAGTTGGAGGATACGCCGGCCGTTCGCGGGATGATCGAAAAGGTGATTCACCTCGTCGTCGTGGAGGACGGCTGATGCTCGACCGACTAGCGCCGCCCGCGGGAGCCACGAGGCCGGCCAAGCGGGTCGGCCGGGGGCCGGGTTCCGGCACGGGCAAGACCTCGGGGCGCGGGGAGAAGGGCCAGGGAAAGCGCTCGGCGGGCCGGGCGACTCCGTTCTGGTTCGAGGGTGGTCAGATGCCGCTGGTGCGGCGACTGCCCAAGCGCGGTTTCTTCAACCTGAATCGCGTCGCGTTCCAAATCGTGAATGTCGGCGTGCTTTCGGTCTTCAAGGCCGGTTCGACGGTGGACGCCGAGGTGCTGCTCGCGCATGGGATGATCCGGCGCAATGGCGGCGGCGTCAAGATTCTCGCCCAGGGTGAAGCGCCGAAGAACCTGACACTGAGGGTCCAGCGCGTGAGCAGTAGTGCGCGCAAGAAGATCGAAGAAGCGGGTGGGAGCGTAGAACTGATCAAATGATCGGCGGTGTTCAGAATATCGCTCGGATCAAGGAACTCCGGAACCGGATCCTGTTCAGCTTCGGAATGCTGGCGATCTACCGGCTGGGCGCCTTCGTGGTTACGCCGGGTATCAACCCCGACGTGATCCGGAGCTTCTTTCAGCAGATGCAGGGAACGATGTTCGGGCTGTTCAGCATGTTCTCGGGAGGCGCCCTCGAGCAGCTGTCGATCTTCTCACTCGGGATCATGCCGTACATCAGCGCCTCGATCATCTTCCAGCTCCTGACCGTCGTGATCCCGCACCTCGAGACGCTGAAGAAGGAAGGCGAGCAGGGGCGCAAGAAGATCAACCAGTACACCCGCTACGCGACCATCGGCCTGGCGCTGTTCCAGAGCATGTTGATCGCCGTGGCTCTCGAGAAGGGACAGTTCGGTCAGGGCGCTGTCGCCTTCCCGGGCTGGGGATTTCGGCTGATGTGCATGATCACGCTCACCACCGGAACCGCCTTCATCATGTGGTTGGGCGAGCAAATCACCGAGCGTGGAATCGGCAACGGAATCTCGCTGATCATCTTCGCGGGAATCGTCATCAACATCCCGTCTGGGATCGGCCAACTCCTGGCGCTGATTCGAACCGATCAGTTCAGCATCCTCCAGACGCTCACCTTCGCCGTGATCGGCGTCGCGGTGATTGGTTTCGTGGTCGTGGTGGAGCGCGGGCAGCGGAGGATTCCGATCCAACACGCTCGCCGGGTCGTCGGAAAGCGCGTCCAGCAGGGGGGGATGAGCTACTTCCCGCTCCGCGTGAACACGGCGGGTGTCATCCCCGCGATCTTCGCGTCATCGCTGCTGCTCTTCCCGTTCACGATCGGACAGTTCACGGATAACCCGGGGGTCCAGCGCTTCATCGATACCTACTTGAACCCCGCGAGTATGGTTTATCAGGCCGTCTACATCAGTCTGATCGTCTTCTTCTGTTATTTCTACACCGCCATCATGATCAATCCGGATGACGTTGCGGAGAACATCAAGAAATCCGGGGCCTATGTGCCGGGCATCCGGCCAGGGAAGAACACCGCGGACTATATCAACCGCGTTCTCACGAGAGTGACGCTCGTCGGTGCGATCTACATGTCGGCGGTTTGCGTTCTTCCGACGCTTCTCGCGGTGAAGATGAACATCCCGTTCTATTTCGGCGGAACGGCCCTGCTGATCTGTGTCGGTGTCGGCCTCGATACCATTGGTCAGATCGAGGCCCATCTGGTGTCGCGCCAGTACGAGGGGTTCGTCCGAGGAGCGCGGATTCGCGGGAGGCTCGGGCAGTAATGAGCGCGCGGCGAATGCTGCTGCTCGGTCCGCCGGGGGCCGGCAAGGGCACGCAGGCCCTCCGGCTGGCCGCGAAGCTCGGGATACCGCAAATCTCCACCGGGGATATGCTGCGCGAGGCCGTCGCGGCCGGAACGGACGTCGGGCGACAGGCCCAGGGTTACATGGACCGCGGAGAGCTGGTGCCCGATGCGGTCGTGATCGGGGTGGCCGAAGAGCGGCTCTCGCAAGGCGACGCCGAGTCGGGTTTCGTGCTCGATGGATTTCCGCGCACCGCAGCCCAGGCCGAGGCCCTGGACGCGCTGTTGGCGCGGATGGGCACGAACCTCGAGCGCTGCGTCGCGCTCGTCGCGGACGAGGACTCGCTGGTGGCCCGCCTGCTCGGGCGGGCGCAGATCGAGGGGCGAAGCGACGACAGCGAAGAGACGATCCGGACCCGAATGGGCGTCTACCGCGCTCAGACGGCGCCGCTGGTCGACTATTACCGGAAGCGCGGGATCCTCGGCGAAGTAGATGGGCTCGGGAGCATCGAGGAGGTTGCCAAGCGGATCGAAGAGGCACTGAGCTGATGGCTTTCGGAGAGCAGATTCCGATCAAGACCCGCCGCGAGATCGAGCTCATGCGTGAGGCGACCCGGCACGTCGCCGAGATCCTGCTCGAACTCCGGGATCTCGTGGTCGACGGCGTGAGCACCGCCGAACTCGACCAGCACGCGGCGCGGGCGATCGAGGAGCGAGGTGTCGAATCGTCCTTCAAGGGCTACGATCCCGGCGGCTTGCCCAGCTACCCGGCCGTTCTCTGCGTTTCGGTGAATGACGAGATCGTCCACGGAATCCCCGGATCCCGCGTTCTCAAGGAAGGGGACATCGTGGGTCTGGATTTCGGTGTGTCGGTAGAGGGCTATCACGGCGACTCTGCGGTCACGGTGCCGGTCGGCGAAATCCGCCCGGAAGTCCAGAAGCTCCTGGACGTGACCCGAGATTCGCTCAACCGCGGGATCGACGCCGTGCGGGCTGGGAATCGCCTGTCGGACATCGGGCACGCGGTGCAAGAGCGCGTGGAAAAAGAGGAGTACTCGGTCGTCCGAACCTTTGCGGGGCACGGGATCGGCCGCAAATTGCACGAGCCCCCGTGGATCCCGAACTACGGGGCACCCTCGCGCGGGCCCCGCTTGTTGCCCGGGATGGTGCTGGCGATCGAGCCGATGGTGAACGCAGGCGGACCGGGTGTACGGATGTTGGACGACGAGTGGACGGCCGTGACCGAAGACGGTTCACTCTCCGCCCACTTTGAACACACGGTGCTGGTAATGGAAAACGGTCCGGAGATCCTGACCAGGATCTCGGGGTCGCACTAGGGATTGGAGAGAGCAGCGATGAAGGTTCGAGCATCCGTGCGGAAGATGTGTAGTAAGTGCCGGATCATTCGCCGCCGCGGCGTGGTTCGCGTCCTCTGCGAGAACCCGAAGCACAAGCAGCGGCAAGGCTAGGAGGCACAGACATGGCACGAATCGCCGGCGTAGATCTGCCTCGCAGCAAGAGGCTCGAGATTGCGCTGACCTACATCTACGGCATCGGCCGCACCACAGCACGAGAGATCTGCGGGAAGGCGGAGATCGATCCGGACTCCAAGACGGACGTTCTCTCCGATGGCGAGGTGGTGCGGATACGCGAGATCATCGAACGAGACTGCAAGGTCGAGGGCGACCTTCGTCGGGAAGTCTCGCAGAACATCAAGATGTTGATGGATATCGGATGCTACCGCGGTCTGCGTCACCGCCGAGGATTGCCGGTGAGAGGACAGCGTACACACACCAATGCACGGACCCGGAAGGGCCCGAAGAAGACCGTCGCCGGCAAGAAGAAGACGCTGGCGAAGAAGTGAAACTCTTTGAAGAAGGTGGCCTGAGTTGAAGAAAGGTGCTCGAAAGAAGGTAAAGAAGAACATTCAGACCGGAATTGCGCACATCCAGTCGACGTTCAACAACACCATGATCACGATCACGGACGTTTCCGGGAATACACTGTGCTGGTCGACGGCGGGTGGCCAGGGTTTCAAGGGTTCGAGGAAGTCGACGCCCTTCGCGGCCCAGGTCGCTGCCGAAGAGTGTTCGAAGAAGGCCATGGAGCACGGGATTCGGCAGCTTTCGATCTACGTAAAAGGCCCCGGTTCGGGTCGGGAGTCGGCGGTGCGGGCGCTGCAGGCTGCGGGAATCAAGATCACCTTGATACGGGATGTCACACCGGTCCCGCACAACGGCTGTCGCCCTCCCAAGAGGCGAAGGGTCTAGGAGGAGCGGATGGCTCGATACAATGATGCGGTTTGTCGCCTCTGCCGGCGCGAGGGAACGAAGCTCTTCCTGAAGGGCGATCGTTGCTTCAGTGCGAAGTGCGGAATCGAGCGCCGAGCGTATCCACCGGGCCAGCACGGCCAGGGCAGGGCGCGGTTTTCGGATTACGGGGTGCAGCTGCGCGAGCAACAGAAGGTCAAGCGGATGTACGGCCTGCTGGAGAAGCAGTTCGCGGAGACGATGAACCGGGCCTCGCGCATGAAGGGGCGGGCGGGAGAAAATCTGCTGATTCTCCTCGAGCGACGCTTGGACAACGTGGTCTTCAGGATGGGTTTTTCGACATCTCGTGCTGAGGCGCGTCAGCTCGTGAGGCACGGCCACTTCCTCATCAATGGTCGTCGCGCAAGTATTCCGTCGATGCTCGTCAAGCCCGGAGCCGTGGTTTCGGTTGCCGAAAAATCGCGCAAGATTGTGCGAATCGCGGGAGCGCTCGAAACGCTGGAGAGTCGCAGCGTCCCTCAGTGGGTGGAAATCAACAAGGAAGACTTTGAAGGTACCGTGAAGTCGCTGCCTGTTCGCGGAGACATCACGATGCCGATTCAGGAACAGCTGATCGTCGAGTGGTACTCGCGCTGATCGCTCCGAAACAGTCGGATTGGGGGTATTGACCATGCAAGAGCAACTGGTCGCAAGAAATTGGCGTGAACTGATTCGTCCTCGAACGCTCGAGTCGAGCGATTCCGAGATGGGCCGCTACGGGAAGTTTTCCTGCGAGCCGCTCGAGCGCGGCTTCGGCACCACGCTGGGCAACGCGCTTCGCCGCGTGCTTCTCTCGTCCCTTCAGGGGGCGGCGATCACGTCTGTCCGCGTCGAAGGTGTGATGCACGAATTTTCGACCGTGCCGGGAGTGATGGAAGACATGTCCGATGTCGTCCTCAACCTCAAGGAGGTCCGGCTTCGGGTTCACTCCGACGAACAGAAGTTGCTGCGCATCCACCCCAAGGGCGCGGGGATCTTGACGGCGGGCGACCTGGTCGCCGAGCATCCTTCTGTCGAGGTTCTCAACCCGCAGCAGAAGATCGCAACCCTCTCTGCGGAAGCCGACGTCGAGATGGAACTCACCGTCGGCGTAGGCAAGGGCTATCGACCGGCGGAAGCAAACAAGAGCGAAGACATGCCGATCGGAACGATTCCGATCGATTCGATCTTCTCGCCAGTTCGCCGGGTAAACTACGTGGTGACTCCCGCTCGCGTGGGGCGCGACACGGACTTCGACAAGCTCACGCTCGAAGTCTGGACCGATGGAGCCCTTGCACCGGTAGACGCGTTGGCGTACGCAGCCAAGATCCTCAAGGAGCAGCTCGCAATCTTCATCAACTTCGATGAGCCGGTCGAGTCCGCGATTCCGGTCGCCGACGAGCCCGCGCCTTTGAACCCCAACCTCTTCAGGTCCGTCGATGAGTTGGAGCTTTCGGTGCGATCGGCCAACTGTCTGCAGAACGCCAACATCCGTTACATCGGCGAACTGGTGCAGAGGACCGAAGCGGAGATGCTCAAGACCAAGAACTTCGGGCGGAAGTCCCTCAACGAGATCAAGGAATTGCTCACGTCGATGGGTCTCGAGTTGGGAACGGTGCTGGACAATTTCCCGGATCGTCAGGAACTCGAAAGAATTCGGGAGCGCGAGTCGTAGTATGCGGCATCGAGTCAAGGCGGGAGTTCTAGGGCGGTCGGCGTCTCACCGGGCGGCGATGTACCGGAATTTGGTCACTTCGCTCTTCGAGCACGAGCGGGTCAGAACGACCGACGCGAAGGCCAAGGGCGTTCGCAGCCTCGCGGAGAAGATGATCACGTTGGGCAAGCGGGGAGACCTGCACGCCCGGCGGCGCGCACTGCGCGTCATTCGCCGCCGGGAAGTCGCCGCAAAGGTCTTCGACGATCTGGCCGAGCGCTATCGGGATCGACCGGGCGGCTACACGCGCATCGTGAAGCTCGGGATGCGATCTGGAGACGCGGCGTCGATGTCCATCATCGAGCTCGTCGAGGCCGGCACGCTCACGGGCCACGCGCCGACGGCGGGCAAGAAGGTTGGCGCGAAGGTGGCCGCAAAGACCGGCGCGAAGGCGGCTAAGCAAGCGGGCGCGAAGGCCACCGAGAAGACCGCCGGGAAGGCGGCCGCAAAAGCCGAGGCCGAGACCAAGAAGGCAGCCGCGAAGAAAGCGCCGAAGAAGAAGGCGGCCGCGAAGAAAGCGCCAAAGAAGAAGACGGCCGCCAAGAAGGACTCCGAGACGGCCAGCAAGAAGAAGGCTTCTGCCAAGAAGAAGGCCTCTGCCAAGACGAAGGCCACGGCGAAGAAGAAGGCGGTACGCAAAAAGAAGACGGACTGATGCCCGGCCGGGTGGGCAGCTGGCTGCTCGGGGCAGGGGTGGCGGCCGCGACGCTGTTCGCCCTGCTTTTGGGTGCCGACACGCCAGCCCCCGTCGCTCGCGGAACGCCGGCGCCCGCGTTCGAACTCCCGCGCGCGGGCGGTGGCCCTTCGCTGAGTGTCGAACAATTGCGAGGCAAGGTCGTGCTGCTGAATTTCTGGGCGACCTGGTGCAAACCGTGCGAAGACGAGATGCCCGCGATGGAGCGCTTGTACCGCACGCTCGCCGGCAGCGATTTCGAACTGGTTGCGATTTCGGTGGACGAAGACGAAGTGGCCGTCAACGCGTTTGTGAATCGCCTCGGACTGTCCTTTCCGATCCTGTTGGATCCGTCGCAAGAAGTTGCCCGTGCGTACCAGACGTTTCGGTTTCCCGAATCGTTGTTGGTCGGACGCGATGGCGTCGTCTTGGAGCGATACGTGGGCCCCAAGGAATGGGATGCCGACGCCTATCTGAGCCGCATCCAGCGGTTGTTGGCCGATGGCGCTGCTGGCTGAGTCGGGAGTCCGGCGGTAAGCTTCGCCCTCCGGCTCTCGGGGGGAAGCGTGAAGCCGCTGCTCATCATTCCGGCGCTATTCGCGGCGGCGCTGATCTACATCAGTGCGGATCGAGGGGCGGGCCTCTCGACCTGGATCCGCGACCGGGATGCCCTGGCGAGCTCAGAAGAGCAGATCGCGCACCTCGAAGCCGAGATCGTTCGCCTGAAAGCCGCGATCGGTCGGCTCGAGCGCGATCCATTCGCGATCGAGCGGGCCATCCGCGACGATCTCGAGTGGGCGCGAGCCGGTGAAACCGTGGTCCGCCTTCCCGGTGCTCTTGACTCAAATCCCCGATTTCCTTGACGAAATCAAGCGACACTGCGATCCTCGCCCGATCGTGAAGGAACGTCTTCAGCAGGAGTTCAGCGGTGCCCTCGAGCGGATCCTCGGGCCCGATGACGAGATCCCCGCGTTTACCCTCGAGGCGCCCCGCAACCCCGATCACGGTGATTTCGCGTGTAACGCCGCGATGTTGCTCGCCAGGCAGCTCAGGCAGTCGCCGTGCGAGATCGCCAAGCGCATCGTCGCGGAACTCGGCGTCGGTTCCGGGCTGATCGAGCGCGCGGAGGTCGCCGGCCCCGGATTCGTCAATATCTGGCTGTGCGAGGCCCGCTGGCACGCGCTGTTGCCCAAGGTACTCGCGGCCGGACCGCGTTATGGCCACTGTGACGCCGGGGCGAATCGCAGGGTGCAGGTCGAATTCGTCTCGGCCAATCCGACCGGCCCACTCACCCTGGGTCACGGTCGTCAGGCTGTGCTCGGCGGCTGCATTGCGCGTCTGCTCGAAGCCTGCGGCTATCGGGTGACGCGCGAGTACTACTTCAACAATGCCGGCCGGCAGATGCGGGTTCTCGGTGAATCCGTTCGCGCCCGCTATCTGGAACAATTGGGTCGCGCCGCGCCTCCGCCCGTGGATGCGCTTGCCGACCCAGAGGCCGGCTGGCCCGAGTCCATCGACGGTCTGCCCGTCGTCTTTCCCCGCGACGGCTATCAGGGGAGTTATATCTCCGAGATCGCGGAAGCGCTTCGCGCCGAGCACGGAGAAGCCCTGGTCGACGAACCCGGAGACGGTCTGTTCCGAACCGTGACCACAGAGCGCATCTTTGCGGGCATCCGTCGGACCCTTGAAAGCATGAGAGTCTCCTTCGACGTCTATGCGGGTGAAGCCGATCTCTACACCGATGGAAAAGTCGAGGAAACCCTTGAGGATCTGCGGGCGCGGGATCTCGTCTTCGAAGCGGATGGTGCGATCTGGCTCCGCGCGACGGCGCTCGGCCTGGATCGCGACCGGGTGCTGGTGAAGTCGAGTGGCGAACCCACCTATTTGCTTCCCGACATCGCCTATCACCGGGACAAATTCCGGCGCGGCTTCGAAATCGTCATCGACGTACAGGGCGCAGACCACGGCGACCAGTTTCCCTTCGTTCGCGAGACGGCCGTAGCGCTCGGCTGCCCGGTCGATTCCATCGAGATCGTCATGCACCAGTTCGTCACGCTGACACGAGACGGGTTTCAGGTGAAGCAATCCACCCGGCGGGCCACCTACGTGACCGTCGACGAGCTGATCGAAGAAGTTGGCGTCGACGTCTTTCGCTTCTTCATGGTCCAGCGCAGGGCGGATGGGCACCTCGACTTCGATGTCGATCTCGCGATGGAAGCCGATTGGAAGAAGAACCCGGCCATGTACATCCAGTACGCACACGCGCGAACCCACGGGATCGAGCGCAAGGCGAAGGAGCAGGGTGTCGCGATGCCCGGCGCGACCAATATCGACGCCGCGGCGCTCGTATTGCCCGAAGAGATCGAAATCCTGAAGCGGGTGTCGGAATTCCCCGAGGTCGTCACCCGTGCGGCCGAGACCCGTGAGCCCCATCACGTTGCCTATTATCTCCGAGAGCTGGCCGGTCTCTGGAATCCCTACGTTCAAGATAGCGTCCGACACCGAGTATTGTCGGATGATCCCACGCTCACCCATGCGCGCCTTGGGTTGGCGCTCGCAGTGCGGATCGTACTTGCCAACGGTTTGGAGTTGCTGGGAATCTCGGCGCCGGAGCAGATGTAATGGCAGAGCGAAGATCACGCGAGAGCTACCGGAGATACGGATGGCCCTCGATCACTGCGGTCGTTGTGGTCGTGGTTGCGGCGGGCTTTACGATCGGGGTCGTCGCGGGCATCAGCTGGGAAGAGCCCGGGCTGGTGGTCGGGTATCTGAGCGGGCAGACCGAGGGAATCGATTGGGGCGTCGGAGCGGAGGATCCCGAAGCGGACGACCTGGCGGCAGATGGCGCGATTCCCGAACCGCCGAGCGTCGCGGTTCAGCCGCCGCTGGGTCTGCGCAAGGCGCCGGATGCCGCCGTTTCGGACCGCACGAGAAGTCCAGCGGGCGCTGGAGCCTCGTCGGCGCGCAGCGCCGCGCCGACTTCGACGCGACCTGCTGCGGGGTTCGCGGTCCAGGTGGGCGCATTCTCGGAGAAGCGTGCCGCGCAGGCGCTCTCGGACTTGCTGCGCGAGCACGGCTACCCGGTGTATCTGTCTCCGACCGAGGGTAGGCCGGCCAGCTGGCGCGTGCGGGTTGGACCCCTGGGCACGCGGCCGGAGGCGGAAAAGACGGCGCGCCGACTCGAGACCGCGGAGAAGTTGCCGACCTGGGTGCTCGGCGAAGACTCATGACATCGCGATGGCTCATCGCGGGTTGTCGGGGGCAGCTCGGGCACGCCCTCAGCGAGCGCCTGGCCGCGGACACCGACTGCGAGGTCGTTGCCGCGGTCGATCTCCCGGAGGTGGATCTCGCCGATGCGCAAGCGGTGGGAGCGCTCTTCACGGGACTCGCCTCAGAACCGCCGGACGTCGCAGTCAACGTCGCGGCGTTCACCCAGGTGGACCGCTGCGAGCGGGAGCCCGAAGCCGCAGAGAGGGGCAACACCGTCGCGCCCGCCTTGCTCGCCGAGGCGTGTGAGAAACGCGGGATCCGCCTGGTACACGTTTCCACCGACTACGTTTTTTCGGGGGATTCCCCGATCGCCTACCGCGAGCAGGACGAGCCCAAACCGCGCACTGTCTACGGGCGCACCAAGCTCGCGGGCGAGGAGCGAGTCCTGACGACTTCACCCGATTCGTTGATCCTGCGGACCAGCTGGCTCTTTGGCCAGGGCCGCAATTTCATCGCGGCCATCCTCGCCCAGGCCCGCGAGCGTCGCGCCGGGCGCGCGAGCGGACCGCTGCGGGTGGTGGACGATCAGTACGGGCGCCCCACCTACGCCCACGACCTGGCTGGAGCGATCGTCTACCTCGTAGAACGCGGGGCGCGCGGCCTCTACCACGTCGCCAATCGCGAAGTGGCGAGCTGGTGGGAGTTGGCGCGCGCGAGTCTGGACGAGGCCGGCTACGAAGACCTCAGCGTCGAGCGCATTCGGACCGATGAGTTGACGCTGGACGCCCCCCGGCCGATGCGGTCGGTGCTGGATTGTTCGAAGGCCGAAGCGCTGGGAGTGAAGATGCGTAGCTGGAGGGATGCGGTCAGCGCGTATCTCGCTTCCTCGGACTCCCCCATTTCGAAGGAGCGAGGGATCGGCTGATGGGTGGCGAGCGCGAGATGAAGCGGATTCTCGTGACCGGCGGTGCGGGTTTCATCGGCTCCCATATCTGCCATACCCTGCTCGACGCGGGCTGTCGGGTCGTTGCCTACGACAATCTGCTCACCGGGTCGATCGACAACATCGAGCCGTTGCTCGGTCATCCGTCCTTCGAGTTTCAGCATTACGATGTCACCAACTTTCTCTACGTCGACGGTGACCTCGATGCGATCCTCCACTTCGCGTCACCCGCAAGCCCCGCAGACTTCGAGCGCCTTCCGATCGAGATTCTCAAGGTAGGCTCGCTCGGCACCCACAAGGCGCTGGGGCTCGCGAAGGCCAAGAACGCGCGGTTTCTGTTGGCGAGCACTTCTGAGTGTTACGGAGATCCGGAGGTGAACCCACAGCCTGAGAGTTATTGGGGCAACGTTAATCCGATCGGGATCCGCGGTGTCTACGACGAGGCCAAGCGCTTCGCGGAGGCCATGACGATGGCCTACCACCGTCATCACGGCGTCGATGTTCGGATTGTTCGGATCTTCAATACCTTCGGACCGCGCATGCAGATCGACGACGGTCGTGCCATACCGAACTTCTTTCGGCAGGCCCTCCTAGGAGAGAGCCTCAGCCTCTTCGGAGATGGGTCACAGACGCGGTCGTTCATGTACGTCGACGACCTCATCGAAGGAGTGTGGCGACTGCTCGGTTCGAGCTACGTCGGACCCGTCAATATCGGGAACCCGAACGAGATGACGCTGCGCGCCATGGCGGAGAAGATCATCGAGATCACCGGCAGCGCGAGCTCGATCGAGACGATGCCGCTTCCCCCCGATGACCCCAAGGTGCGGCGGCCGGACATTTCGCTCGCCCAGAAGGTTCTGGGTGGCTGGGAGCCGAAGATTTCGATCGAGGATGGCCTGCGCAGAACACGCGACTATTTCATCAAGGTTCTGTCCGAACGGAAGGTGTCGAACCGCGACGAGTCGATCCCGTGACCGACCCGCAGCGCATACGGAACTTCAGCATCATCGCCCACATCGACCACGGCAAGAGCACGTTGGCGGATCGCCTGCTCGATGCGACGGACGCCCTCGACGCGCGGGAGAAGCGCGCCCAGTTCCTCGACAAGATGGATCTGGAACGCGAGCGCGGAATCACCATCAAGGCGCAATCCGTCCGCATGTATTACACGGCTGCTGACGGATCGGAGTACGTGCTCAATTTGATCGATACTCCGGGGCATGTCGACTTTTCCTACGAAGTGTCGCGAGCCCTGCAGGCTTGCGAGGGCGCCGTATTGGTGGTGGATGCCGCGCAGGGCATCGAAGCCCAGACCCTCGCCAACGCCTACATGGCCGTCGACGCGAACCTCGAAATCATACCCGTCGTGAACAAGATCGACCTGCCCTCCGCGGATCCAGACCGGGTGGCTGAGGAGATCGAAGAGATGGTCGGGCTCGACGCTGCGGACGTGCTGCCGGTTTCCGCGAAGGAGGGAAAGGGGATCTCCGAATTGTTGGAGCGCATCGTGAAGGACGTGCCGCCGCCTGGTGGCGATCCCAGTGCGCCGCTGCGGGCACTGGTCTTCGATTCCTGGTTTGATGCGTACGTGGGTGCGGTGATGTTGGTGCGGGTGGTGGACGGTCGGTTCGTGAAGGGTGCGCGGATCCTGATGATGGCCGGTGGAACCGAACACGATGTCCAGATGCTCAATCTCGTCGATCCGCACCCCCGCGAGGTCGAATCTCTGGGTGCGGGCGAAGTGGGTCTGGTGATCGCCGGCATCAAGAGCCTCGAGGATGTCCGGATCGGCGATACGCTCACCGAAGCCGCGCGCCCGGCTGCAGAGGGCCTGGAGGGTTTTCGAGTCGTCAAACCGATGGTCTTTGCGGGTCTCTATCCCGTGGATTCCGAGGATTACGAGGACCTGAAGGTGGCGCTCCAGAAGCTCTGCCTCAACGATTCGTCACTTCACTACGAGCCCGAGACGAGCGCGGCGCTCGGGTTTGGGTTTCGCTGCGGCTTCCTCGGGTTTCTTCACAACGAGATCGTTCAGGAGCGCCTCGAACGCGAGTACAATCTGAATCTGATCACCACGGCACCGACCGTTCGCTACCGTGTCGTGCTGCAGACGGGGGGCGTGATCGAGATCGAAAGCCCTGCGGCGCTTCCGTCCCCCGATGCTCTCAAACAGATCGAAGAGCCCCTGATCCTCGCGACCATCCACGTGCCGCCGGATTACGTCGGCGCGGTGCTCGCGCTCTGCCAGGAGCGTCGCGGAGTCCAGCGCGACATGACCCATCACCGCTCCAGGGTGCAGCTGCGCTACGAGCTGCCCCTGAGCGAGGTCGTCTACGATTTTCACGACCGGATCAAGAGCGTGACGCGTGGCTACGGTTCCTTCGACTACGAACTTGCTGGCTATCAGCCTGCCGACCTCGTGAAGCTCGATATCCTCGTCAACGGTGAGTCGGTCGATGCGCTGTCGCTGATCGTTCATCGCGACAAGGCCTTTGCGCGCGGATCCGATCTCACGCGCAAGCTCAAGGAGTTCATCCCGCGTCAGATGTACGAAGTTGCCATTCAGGCCTCGATCGGGACGCGAGTCATCGCGCGCACCACCGTCAAGGCGCTGCGCAAGAACGTGACCGCCAAGTGTTACGGTGGTGATATCACGCGGAAGCGCAAGCTGCTCGAGAAACAGAAAGAGGGCAAGAAACGCATGAAGAAGGTCGGGTCCGTGGAAATTCCGCAGGAAGCCTTTCTCGCGGCTCTCAAGATCGGAGACAATTGAAGTTGAAAGCGAAGCAAGCGACGAAGGGCGCCGAAACAGCAAACTCCGAGCGGCGCTTGGAGGGTGGCCTCTGGGAGCAGGTCGTCACGTTCGGGCTCGCCGTTCTGATCGCGCTCTGCGTGCGGCAGTTCGTCATTGAGCCGTTTCGGATCCCCTCCGGGTCGATGTTTCCGACCCTGTTGATCGGCGATCACCTGTTCGTCAACAAATTCATCTACGGGCCGAAGCTCCCCTTCAGCGACATCCGCCTGCCCGGATTCCGCAAACCGGAGCGAGGTGAGGTGGTCGTCTTCACCGTCGCAAAGCGGGGGCGAGACACTTTTCCCGCGGATCGTGAACCCCATCTTCCGCGAGAAGAGTTCGTCAAGCGCGTCATCGGGTTGCCGGGGGATGAGATCGATTTCCGAAACGGAAAGTACTACGTCAACGGAGAGGTGATCGAGGCCGAACCGCTCGGCGAAGTCTTCGAGGACCCGAAGGGGATGCTCCTCGAGTTGAGCGAGATTTCGCTCGGGTCGCATACATTTTTCACCCTCGACGATCCCTACAATCCCGGACCCATGCGAACCACGGATGGCGAGGCAATCTCGTGGCCGATTCGGGTCGAGGAGGGGCGTTACTTCATGCTCGGCGACAACCGCGACCACTCCAAGGACAGCAGGGTCTGGGGAACCGTTCGACTCGCTGAAATCAAGGGGCCGGCCTTCATCATCTACTGGTCCTGGAACTTCAATGGGGGCTGGTTGGAGGTGCTCAATCCCGTGACCTGGTTCAGGGTCGACAAGCGCTGGGATCGCTTGGGAGACCGCGTGCCTTGAGGCCCCGCGGCTCCATTTGACTGGGGCCGTTCAGGGGGTATCCTCTGATCTGCATTCAGGCTCTTTTAATTCCGTCCCGTGAGGCGGAGAAAGTGCGGTCGTGACCTCCCATCAACCTAACACTCGTCCGGATTCCAGCGCGCCGAGCGGCCGACACGTCGTGATGAACGACGTCGCGATCCGCCGCGCGCTGATGCGCATCGCACACGAAGTCCTCGAGCGCTGCGAAGATCTCGAACGCCTCTACCTGGTCGCGATCCCGAATGGTGGGGTGCCGCTCGCACGCCAACTCACCGCCAATTTCAAGCAGATCGCAGACGTCAACGTCATCGTCGGGATCCTCGACACCACACTCTACCGCGATGACCTCAAGCTCAAGGGCGAGCGACCGCTGCTGCGGGAGACCGAGATGCCCTCCGCGGTAGACGATCGGGTGGTGATCCTCGTGGACGATGTGGTGAAGACCGGGCGAACGATTCGCGCGGCGATGGACGCCCTGATGGACTTCGGGAGGCCGAGTTCGGTCCAGGTCGTGGGATTGGTGGATCGCGGCCACCGCGAGCTGCCCATCAAGCTGGACTACGTGGGCAAGAACGTCCCCACCCAGGCGCACGAATTGGTTCGGATGAGCGGGCAGGACGGCAATCTCGAGGGAGCGCTCGAGATCGTCGTGATGCCCGGTGAGTCCTAGGATCTCGGGGAGAACGCAGTGATCGGAACAGACCTGCTCGGCATCGAGGATCTCGAGCGCGCGGATATCGAGCGCATCCTCGATACCGCCGAACATATGCGCGAAGTCGGCCGGCGCGTGGTCAAGAAGGTGCCGACGCTGCGCGGGCGAACGATCGTGAATCTCTTCTTCGAATCCTCGACGCGCACGAGGGCGAGCTTCGAGATCGCCGGCAAACGGCTCTCCGCCGATGTCATCAACTTTTCTCCCTCCTCCTCCAGCCTGAAGAAGTCCGAGAGCATTCTGGATACCGCGCGCACGCTCGACGCGATGGATCCCGATGCCGTGGTGGTTCGACACAGTGTCGCGGGCGTTCCGAAGCAGATCGCCGACGTGCTCGCCGCACCCGTCATCAATGCGGGTGACGGGGCGCACGAACACCCCACCCAGGCGTTGCTCGATCTGCTCACCGTCAAGCTCGAAAAAGGTCGCATCGATGGACTGACCGTGACGATCGTCGGAGATATCCTGCACTCGCGTGTCGCGCGTTCGAACATCTACGCGTTCGGCAAGATGGGCGCGGAGGTTCGCATCGCCGCTCCTCCGCCGATGATTCCGGCAGCCGTCGAGACGCTCGGCGTGAAGGTCTTCACGTCTTTGAGAGAGGCGATCGAGGGAGTCGACGTCGTGATGGCGCTGCGGATCCAAAGCGAGCGGCTCGCGGGATGCTATCTGCCGAGTGTGAGAGAGTACTCATCGACCTTCGGGATCGACCGCGAAAAGCTGAAGTACGCGAAGGAAGACGTGATCGTCATGCATCCCGGCCCCGTCAACCGAGGCGTCGAACTCTCCCACGATCTGACCGATCACCGCCCGAGCGTAATCCTCGACCAGGTGCGCAACGGCGTCGCAATCCGCATGGCGGTCCTCTACCTCCTTTCCGGTCGCCGACAAGAGGACGCACAGAGGATCGACCTGGGAAGCGGAGAGGGGAGATGAGCGATCGGCGAATCTGGATCCGCGGAGGGCGCATCCTCGACCCGGCCGCAGAGCGGGACGAATCCGGTGATGTGTTGATCGAAGGCGGTGTCATTGCGGCCACCGGTGCAGGGCTCGACGCGCGCGGCGCGGAGGTGATCGACGCGAACGGCGCCTGGATCGCCCCGGGTTTCGTCGATCTCCACAGCCACCTGCGCGAGCCCGGTCAGGAATACAAGGAGGACATCGCGTCGGGCGGTCGATCCGCGGTGGCCGGCGGGTTTGCGGCCGTCGCCTGCATGGCGAACACCCAGCCCGTGAACGACGACCCGGCGATGACGGACTTCATCCTCGACCGCGCCACGCAAGACTCGCCGGCCCGCGTCTATCCCATAGCGGCGGCGACCCGCGGCCTCGAAGGCGTCGTAATGACCGAGATGTCCGCACTCGTCGGTGCGGGTGCCGTGGCTTTTAGCGACGACGGCAAGACCATCATGGACGGTGGCGTGATGCGACACGTCCTCGAGTACTCTCGGCTCGTGAGCGTCCCGGTGATCACGCACGGTGAAGATCGCTACCTCGTCGCCAATGGTGTGGTCAACGAGGGCCCGGTTTCGACCAAGCTCGGATTGCCGGGCAATCCCGCTGTCGCCGAGGAGATCCTCGTCGTGCGCGATCTGATACTCGCGGAGTTGACGGGAGCGCACCTTCACGTCGCACACGTTTCGACCCGGGGTGCTGTCGCGGCCATCCGTCAGGCGCGAGATCGAGGCGTGCACGTCACCGCGGAAGTCACACCCCATCACCTCACCCTGACCGACGAAGCGGTTCTCGGCTACGACACCAACGCGAAGGTGTCACCGCCGCTCAGGTCAGCGGCCGATGTGCGCGCGTGCCGCGAGGGGCTCGTCGACGGGACGATCGACGCCATCGCGACCGACCACGCCCCGCACGCGGTTCACGAGAAGGATCTCGAGTTTACGGTGGCGCCGCCGGGCCTGATCGGCTTCGAGACCGCGTTCCCGGTCGTGCTCGATCTCGTGCGCAACAGCGAGTTGAGCCCGCTCGAACTGGTGCGCCGTCTCTCGACGAATCCCGCCAGGATCCTCAAGCGTCCCGGAGGCAGCCTCGAGGTCGGAGCGCCCGCAGACGTCGCGATCCTCGACCCCGACACGAGCTGGACCTACGACCCCGCAAAGGGGTATTCGAAGAGTCGCAACTCGCCCTGGGCGGGTTGGACCCTGACGGGGCGCGCGATCGCGACGATCGTCGGAGGCCGGCTGGTCTATCACGTCGAGCGCGGCGTGCTCTACCCGTGAGGGGGAAGATGCCCGACTCCGCGCGGCTCGTCCTTTCGGATGGGACCGTGTTTCGCGGCTACGCGTTCGGTGCGCGCGGTGTGGGTGCGGGAGAAGTCGTCTTCAACACCAGTATCGCGGGCTACCAGGAAATCCTCTCGGATCCCTCCTACGCGGGCCAGATCGTCGTGATGACCTACACGCAGATCGGAAACGTCGGCACGAATCCCGAAGACGACGAGGCGATTCGACCGTTCCTTCGGGGTTTCGTGGTCAAGGAGGTCTTCGAGCCGAGCAACTGGCGCTCGCGGGAAAGTCTCGACTCCTACCTGAAGCGACATGGCGTGCCCGGCATTTCGGGGATCGACACCCGAGCGCTGGTACGGCGGATTCGCGATGGCGGCGCGCAGGTCGGCTTGCTGAGCACGGACCCCGAGCCAGCCGAAGCGGAGTTGGTGGCGCGCGCGAAAAAGGAGCCCGGCCTCGACGGACGCGACCTCGTCGCAGACGTCACCTGTAGCGAGCCCTACACGTGGACCGAAAGCCTGTGGCGGGGCGTGTCCGGGCAGCTGCCCCGTGCGGCTCGGCCGAGCCCCGTCTATCGGGTAGTCGCATACGACTTCGGAGTGAAGCGCAACATCCTCCGACAACTCGTCGCGCACGGCTTCGACGTCACGGTCGTTCCGGCTCGGACTTCGTGGCGAGAAGCGTTGGCCTACGAGCCCGACGCGATCTTCCTCTCCAACGGACCGGGTGACCCCGCCGCGGTCGCCGGCGTGCAGGACACGGTGCGCGAACTCGCGGCCCGCAAGCCACTGTTCGGGATCTGCCTCGGCCATCAAATACTCGGCCTCGCGCTCGGCGGCAAGACGATCAAGTTGAAATTTGGCCATCACGGCGGCAACCAACCCGGTCAGGATCTCTCGACCGGCAAGGTCGCGATCTGTGCCGAGAACCACGGTTACGCGGTGGACGCGGATTCGCTCCGCAAAGCGGGAGAACCCGTCGAGATCACCCACGTCAACCTGAACGACGGCACCGTCGAGGGACTCGCGCACACCGAGAGGCCGCTCTTTTCGGTGCAATACCACCCGGAAGCTTCACCGGGACCCCACGATGCAGGCTACCTCTTCGGTCGATTTCGGGAGATGGTGGCGCGCCACAAGGCTGGCGAAACGGTGACCGGCGCTGCGGTCGCGAGTGGGCACCCGGCGCCTGTAACCTGACGCTGAGGACCGCGCCTTGCCCAAACGCGAAGACATCCAGACCATCCTGCTGATCGGATCGGGACCGATCGTGATCGGTCAGGCCTGCGAGTTCGACTATTCGGGCACGCAGGGCTGCAAGGCGTTGCGCGAAGAGGGCTACCGGGTCGTGCTCGTGAACTCCAATCCCGCGACGATCATGACCGATCCCGAGACCGCCGACCGCACCTACGTGGAGCCGATGACCGTCGAGAGTCTCGAGAAGATCATCGCACGCGAGCGACCGGATGCGCTGCTTCCCACGCTCGGTGGGCAGACGGCCCTCAACCTGACGGTCGAACTCTGTGAGCAGGGCCTGCTCGAGCGCTACGGCGTGCGCCTGATCGGCGCGCAACTCGAGTCGATCAACAAAGCCGAGGATCGCGATCTGTTCCGGACCTCGATGCAGAAAATCGGCTTGGAGCTGCCGATCTCGGGCTGCGCGGAGTCCCTCGCAGACGCGCGTAGGATCCTGAAGAATACGAAGCTTCCCGCGATCATCCGGCCGAGCTTCACACTCGGCGGCACCGGCGGCAGCGTCGCCTACGCAGATGAGGAGTTCGATGAACTCGTCGAGTGGGCGCTGCGCCAATCGCCGCGCCACCAGTGCCTGATCGAGCAGAGCGTGCTCGGCTGGAAGGAGTACGAGCTCGAAGTGATGCGCGACGTAGCCGACAACGTCGTGATCGTCTGTTCGATCGAAAACTTCGACGCGATGGGCGTGCACACGGGAGATTCGATCACGGTTGTGCCCGCGCAGACGCTGACGGATCGCGAATACCAGGAAATGCGCGACGCCGCGGTGGCGATCATCCGGGAGATCGGCGTCGATACGGGCGGCTCCAACATCCAATTCGCCGTAAATCCCGAAAACGGCGCGATCGTCGTGATCGAAATGAATCCCCGCGTTTCGCGCTCCTCCGCGCTGGCCTCGAAGGCGACGGGTTTTCCGATCGCGAAGATCGCCGCGAAGCTCGCCGTCGGATACACGCTCGACGAGCTTCGCAACGACATCACGCGCGAGACACCCGCGAGCTTCGAGCCGTCGATCGACTACGTGGTCACGAAGATCCCGCGCTTCGCGTTCGAAAAATTTCCAGGCGTCGACAATCGGTTGACGGTCCAAATGAAGTCCGTCGGCGAAGTCATGGCGATCGGTCGAACCTTCAAGGAGAGCCTGCAGAAGGCGATCCGCTCGCTCGAGATCGGGCACGCTGGTCTCGAGAGCCCCGCGCTACCCGAAGGTCCGGAAGGGGAGGACGCCCTCTGGGCGAGCATCGACACGCCGCGGCCCGGGAGGCTCTGGGCGCTCGCCGAAGCCCTGCGGCGCGGCGCGTCGGTTGACGAAGTCTACCAGCGCTCCAGGGTCGATCCGTGGTTTCTCGAAAACCTGCGGTCGATCGTGGCGCTCGAAGAGGATCTGAAGGAGCTGGCTCCAGGCGATCGCGTGGATTGGTTGCGCTACGCGAAGGAGAACGGGTTTTCGGACTGTCGGCTGGCCGCGCTCTGGGGCGAGACCGAAGCGTCGATTCGCGCACTGCGCGCGAGCGAGGGCGTGCTTCCGGTCTACAAGCGCGTCGATACCTGCGCGGCGGAATTCGAGGCCCACACCCCCTATCTCTATTCGACGTACGAACAGGAGTGCGAATCGCGACCCACCGACGCGCGCAAGGTGATGATCCTCGGCGGTGGGCCCAATCGCATCGGACAGGGGATCGAGTTCGACTACTGCTGCGTGCACGCGGCCTTTGCGCTGCGCGACGCGGGTTTCGAAACGATCATGGTCAACTGCAATCCTGAGACGGTCTCGACCGACTACGACACGAGCGATCGGCTCTACTTCGAACCCCTCACCCTCGAGGACGTACTCGCGATCGTCGAACTCGAGAAGCCCGAGGGCTTGATCGTCCAGTTCGGCGGGCAGACGCCGCTTTCGCTCGCGGTGGCACTCGAAAAGGCCGGCGCGCCGATTCTCGGCACGTCGCCCGACGCGATCGACCGGGCCGAGGACCGCGAGCGCTTCGACCAAGTGCTCGAGAAGCTCGCTTTGAAACGCCCCCCGGGCGCCGTCGCACGCAGTCCCGAAGAGGGCGAGAAGATCGCGAAGCGGCTCGGCTTCCCGGTGCTCGTACGCCCCTCCTACGTGCTCGGCGGCCGCGCGATGGAGATCGTCCACGACGTCGCGTCGTTTCGGAACTACATGAAGTTCGCGGTGCGCGCATCGCGCGAACACCCCGTGCTGATCGATCGCTTCCTCGCGGATGCGACCGAGGTAGACGTCGACGCGATCAGCGACGGCGAGCGCGTCGTGATCGGCGGGATCATGGAGCACATCGAACAGGCGGGCGTCCACTCGGGCGACAGCGCGTGTTCGATTCCGCCGTACTCGCTCACGAAACCAATGATCGACGAGATCCTCGTGTCGACGCGCCGGCTCGCGCTAGAGCTCGGCGTCAAGGGTTTGATGAACGTCCAGTATGCGGTGAAGGGCGACGAGCTCTTCGTGATCGAAGTGAACCCCCGCGCATCGCGCACGATCCCGTTCGTCTCGAAGGCAATCGGCCGCCCGCTCGCGAAGCTCGCAGCGCTCGTGATGGTGGGCCGCAAGCTCGACGAACTCGGCTTTTCCGAAGAGATCTGGCCGCGTCACTTCTCGGTGAAGGAAGCCGTCTTCCCGTTCGTGAAGTTTCCGGGCGCGGACACCTTGCTTGGCCCGGAGATGAAGAGCACCGGAGAAGTCATGGGCATCGATTCCGACTTTGGCCGCGCGTTCGCGAAGGCCCAGATCGAGGCGGGCAACAGCCTGCCGACGAGCGGAACCGTATTGGTGTCCGTGCGGGTGGGGGATCGCGAGCCGATCTGCGACGCGATTCGAGATCTCGCAGCGAGCGGATTCAACGTGCTCGCCACGCCCGGCACCGCGGATTTCCTGACCGAGAGGGGGGTTGCGGCCGAGTCCGTGCCGAAGGTGGGGCAGGGCCATCCGGACGTCGTCGAGCGCATCGAGTCCGGCGATGTCGACCTCGTGATCAACACGGTCGATTCAGAGGGGACCTCGATCCGGGATTCGGCGTCGATCCGGCGCTCCGCGTTGCTGCGCGGTATCCCCTACTGCACGACGGTCGCGGGTGCGCGGGCTTCGGCGGGTGCAATCCTCGCCATGCAGTCGGGGTCGATCGGCGTGCGGGCGCTGCAGGAGATCCACCCGGCCGACTAGCCTGAGCGCCGGACGGCGATCTCCGCATGGGGCGATCCGCTCCGACGGCGATGCGCGTCGTCCGCTACCTTGGCTCGAGCGCTTGCGAGGTACCCGAGGTGGGCGACAGTCCGTTCCAATCTATGATCGCCGCGGTCTTGCGGCCGCTGGATTTCGCCGCCCGGGATGACTTTGCGAAGCTCGACCGGGTCCGCGACCTCGAGCGGACGGTTTCGTCCGCGGCCGAGCGCGCGGCCGCGCTCGCGATCCCGCGCGATGCGAAGGATGCCCTGGCGCGGATCGCGAAGTCGTTCTCGGCTACCGCCGAGGACGATCTCGCCGCGCGCATGCGCGAGGCGATCTTGGCGCTGCGCCCGCTCGCCGAACCGGAATGGTCTGAGCGGCAGCTCGCGAGTTCGACCGCGATCCTGTCCGGCGTCGGGCCGAAGCGCGCCGACAGTCTCGCACGGCGCGCCCTGGGTTCGGTTGCGGATCTGCTGTTCCACCTTCCAGTGCGCTACGACGACCGGCGCAGCCTGCAGTCGGTCGGGAGTCTCGAAGTGGGCATCCGCGCGACGTTCGTGGCGCGCGTGCTCGGCTGCGCGTTCTCCACGCGGCGTGGGCGCTTTCGCGGGCGTGTCTTCGAGGCGCTCGTCGGTGACGATACCGGAACCGTCACGCTGAAGTGGTTTCGCAGCGGGGATTCGATCTCCAGACAAGTGCGCAAGGACGCGCTGTTGTTGATCACGGGCGACGTGAAGCGCTACCGCTTCGACAAAGAGCTCGCACACCCCGAGATCTCCGTACTCGCCGACGCGTCGAGCGAAGCCGCAGCCATCGGCGACGTGCGCAGCGTGACGCCCGAATACGCGACGCCCGAGGGCATCCATCCGCGCGGACTTCGGCGCGTGATCGCGTCCGCGGTCGAGCGCTATTCGGATCTGGTTCCGGGCCATCTGCCCGCCGATCTCGTCGCGAAGCTCGGCCTGCCCGAGCCCGGAGAGGCGCTGCGCGACCTCCACGCCCCCTCGATCGAGGTCGATGCGGCCGAACTCGCCGCGGGCGCAACGCCGGCGCGCGTGCGCCTGGTGCTCGAGGAACTCTACCTGCTCGAACTCGGTCTGGCGTTGCGCCGCGCACAGCGGGCCGCGGAACCCGGAACGCCGATCGCCTGCAAACAGCGCACCGCGATCGCCGCGCGCGCACTGCCGTTCGCGCTGACGGGCGCGCAGGAGCGCGCGCTCGCCGAGATCCTCGCGGACCTCGCGCGCGCGCATCCGATGAACCGCCTGCTCGAGGGGGACGTCGGTTGTGGAAAGACGGTCGTCGCGTATCTCGCCGCGGTGGCGGTCGCCGAGAGCGGTTACCAGAGCGCGCTGATGGCGCCGACCGAATTGCTCGCCGAGCAACACGAAGCGACGCTGTGCGCACTCGCGCGGGCGGCGGGCGACGCGGGGGGATTGCGGATCGCGCGCCTCACGGCTTCGGTACCCGGCGACGAAGCCGCGCGGATCCGCCGCGCGCTCGCCGCGGGCGAGATCGACCTCGTGGTCGGAACCCACGCGTTGCTCCAGGAGAGTGTCGATTTCCGCGCGCTCGCGTTCGCGGTGATCGACGAACAGCACCGCTTTGGCGTTGCGCAGCGCGCAGCGCTCGCCGCGAAGGCCGCGCACGGAAACGCGCCCGATACGCTCGTGATGACCGCCACGCCGATCCCGCGCACGCTTGCGCTGACCCTCTACGGCGACCTCGACCTCTCGGTGATCGACGAGTTGCCGCCGGGACGCGCGAAGACCAAGACCGTCCTGCTGCGCGCGGGCGAGGGCCAGCAGGTGGTCGAGCTGCTGCGCGAGGCCACCGCCCGCGGTGAGCAGGTCTACGTCGTGTACCCGCTCGTCGCGGAGAGCGAAAAGATCGACCTGCGCGCAGCCAGCGAGTCGGCCGAGAAGATTCGCGCGGCGTTTCCGCGGCTCACGGTGGACCTCGTGCACGGCCAACTCGACGCGGCCGCGCGCAACGTCGCGATGGCGCGCTTCGCTTCGGGTAAAACCCAGGTGCTCGTCTCGACGACGGTGATCGAGGTCGGCGTCGACGTTTCGAACGCGACCTTGATGATCGTCGAACACGCGGAGCGCTTCGGTCTTGCGCAGCTCCACCAGCTGCGGGGCAGGGTGGGGCGCGGTCGCGCCCCGGGAACCTGCGTGCTCGTCGCGCGCGGCTCCTCCGAGGACAGCGAAGCGCGGCTGCGCGCGCTGCTCGAGACCACCGATGGCTTCGCGATCGCCGAGGCGGACCTCGCGATCCGCGGGCCGGGCGAATTCCTCGGCACCCGCCAGCACGGCATCCTCCCCGATCTGCGCATCGCGGACCTGACGCGCGACGTCCGCCAGATCGCGGTCGCGCGCGAGGCCGCGTTGCAAACCGTCCGACGCGACCCCCAGCTGCGCTCGAACCCCGAGCTCGCGCGTGCCGTCCAGTCCCGCTGGGGAGACCGCCTAGCTCTCGTCGACGTCGGTTGAGCGCGAGGACGGAACGCGGCGACGGAACGCGGGGACAGAGCGCGGGGACGGAGCGCGGGGACGGAACGCGAGGACGGAGTTGAATAATTGAGTCGGGTGTTTGATATGCTACTTGCGCGTCATTTTAACAAGCATCGGTAATCGCGAGGGAGCCGAAGTGGCCTTCCGCAGCGCGATGTCGGTTCAGTGCGCGATGAAGCGGGTTGCACGGAAATCGGATGCGCTGATTTCGGGTGCGCTCGTTTGGGGTGCACTGCTGTGCTTGGTCGCGCCGGGCGCGACTGCCGCGTCGCCCGATCCTCTGGCCGTCTCGTTCGGCACGATGCCTGCGCTCTGGGATGTCCGGATCTCGCCGGATGGCGCAAAGGTGTCGTTCCTGCAGATGCACCCCGAAGATCTTCCGATTCTCAGGATTTTCGATCTAACCACCGGCAAGGTCAATATCGCGATGGTGAGCACGAAGGATGAATTCGACATCCAATGGTGCGATTGGGCGAACAACGAGCGTCTGTTGTGCGGGTTTCGGGCGATCACGAGAGGGTGGGACACCTATTCGGTCACGCGCCTCGTCGCCGTCAACGCGGACGGCTCGGAGTTGAAGGTGCTGTTGCAGCGCAAGCTGAAGGGCCAGTTCGCCCAGTTCCAGGATCGAGTCGTCGATTGGTTGGTGGACGACCCCAAACGGGTACTGGTCGTGATGCCGAACAACAAAGGGGCAACCCTGAATCCGCTCGACATCTATTCGGGAGGTACGGGCAGCGCGATCCACAAACGGTCGGGCTATGTGTACTGGATTTCCGATGGCCGCGGGTCGCCACGTCTGTATCGTTACATGAGCAAGGATCAGATCCGCTGGCATTATCGGCTTTCCGGCGAGAGCAAATGGCGCAGGCTCCACAAGTCCAAGATGACCGATCTGGATGATGACTATTACCCAATCGGTTTTGGTGAGGACCCCGATCGGCTGCTCGTGCTCAAGCCGCACGAGGGGCGCCTGGCGCTGTGGTCGGAGGATCTGAAGGGAGAACAAGACGACGAAGTCGTCTTCTCGCATTCGGAAGTCGATGTCGACAGTCCCGAGTTCCTCGGAAAATTCAGACGGATCGTCGCGATCGGATATTCGACCGACCGACCGCACCTGCATTTCTTCGACCAGGCCGTGGAGAGAATCAGCGACCTTCTGACCTCGCACTTTTCGAACCAAACCGTCGGCGTGATCGATGAGAGCTGGGATCGCCGCTACTACATCGTGCACGTCGCAAGCGATCGGAACCCGGGAACCTTCTACCGCTTCGATGCCCCGCAAAACCAGTTGCTGCAGATCTCTCCCCAATATCCGCTGCTCGAGTCGCGACCGCTCGCCCCGATGAAGCCCATCCGCTACGCGGCACGGGACGGAACCGAGATTCCGGCCTATCTGACGCTGCCGGTCGGAGCCAAGGGCGCGTTGCCGACGGTGATCCTGCCCCATGGCGGCCCGGAGAGCCGCGACTACTGGGAGTTCGACTGGCTCGCACAGTTCATGGCTGCGAAGGGTTTTGCCGTCTTGCAGAGCAACTACCGGGGTTCCGGTGGCTACGGCAGCGATTGGGCCGGGGAGGGCGGGTTTCGCGCCTGGCGCACCGCGATCAACGACCTTACAGACGGCGCCCAGTACCTCGTCGATGAGGGCATCGCCGATGCCAAGCGGATCTGCGTGGTCGGTTGGAGCTACGGGGGCTATGCGGCGTTGATGAGCGGTGTCGAAGAGCCCGAACGCTACCGCTGTCTGGTCAGCATCGCGGGCGTGAGCGATCCGGGGATGCTGATCGCAGATTATCGGCATTTTCTGAACCGGAGAGCGATGCAGAAATTCATCGGCCGGGACGCCGAAGTGATCAAGCGCGGCTCGCCGTTGAAACGCGCTTCGGAGATCCGCGCTCCCGTACTCCTCTTCCACGGCGATCAGGACGTGAACGTCCCGATCGGCCACAGCAAGAAGATGGCCAAGGCGCTCAAGCGGGCCAAGAAGTCGGTGGAGTACATCGAGTACGAGGGCGTCGAGCATTCGATCCGCCGCAACGGCTATCGCGTGGACATGCTCGATCGCATCGGCTCGTTCCTCGACGCGCACATCGGCCAGCCGACGGCCGCCCCCTGAACCGCGCGCGGGGGCGTCGGTGAATATTTACCCCCGTCCCCTTCCGTGAGCGCAGCGCGCCGTCAACGGGTGCCGCCCCGGCTTCTGGAGAGCGCGGCGATCCAGCCCCGCGAGGTGACGCACGCACGAACAGGCTCGTGCGTGCGATCGCGTCGCTATCCCGAGCGGATCTCGCCGAGGTAGGCGGCGAGCTTGCTCGAGTCCATGAAGGTCTTCCAGCCACTGCTGCCCGCGTCGAGCACGCGACGCTCCCAGCTGGCGAGCCGGTTCCGGTAGACCTTCGGATCGGCGTTGTCCCGGCCGAGCCGCTTCACGTTCATCGCGACGATGAAGATGCCGTCGAACTCGTCCTCGGACAGCGTGCGCTCGGTTCCGGGCGCGAGATCCTCCTCCATGTCGCTGAAGATCAGCATCACCTGACTTCCGCTCGCGAGCTCTTTCAGATATTCACCGCCCAGCATCATGGCGCCCGGGATGTCGGTGTGGCTCGAACGCTTGCTGCGGCGCGCGAAGGCATCGAGCTTCTGGGCCAACGCGAACTTCTGCTGGTTGGCCCGCGAAGGTCTCGGGTCGAGCGTTACGAGTGTCTCGACGTTGTCCTTCTCGTAGCTCTCTCCATCGATGCGGATCACGAGCAACGTGTCGCCGGGCTCCATCGAGGGCAACACCTCGCGCTTCAGGATCCGAACGACTTCGTGCTTCTGGTCCGCATAGGTGCCCGATTCGTCGATCAGCACGCAGATGGTCTGGTCGTAGCGAGCCTCGTCACCGCAGCCCGGCAGCCCCAACCCTGCGGCCAGCGCCGCAGCCGCGAGCAGTCTCGTCGTCAGTCTCGACCTCATACTCTGCTCTCCGTCGGTGTGGGGGCTTGCTCGCGCTGGGCCTTGCGGCCTCCGTCGACCTGGCCGCCCCGAATCATGGATTCGATCCGCAGCGGGATCGCGACGTAAACGTCGTAGAAGCTCTCGATCAAGCCCATGAGGTGGCGGGAGATGTGCGCGCCTGCTGCGCTGAGCATGGCGATGGCCCGCAGCAGGATCACGCCGATCGAACCCAGGACGTGGCGACCGCTGTCGAGCAGCATTTCGAGCGGCACCGCGACGAGCGCGATCACCCACGGCAGGATGAATCCCAGCACCGCCTGACCGATCACCGGAATCCTCGATTCACTGGCGGACTGGATCAGCCGGCCCTCGTCTCCCGCCAGTGAGAGCTTGAGGGCTGACTCGGCCTCGACGATCTGCTCGCGCAGGACCGCCAGCGAGCTCTCGACCGACGCGAGGAAGAAGAGCCCCACGAAGCCGAGCCCGAGGATCAGCCGCCGCCGCGACAGCGGCATCGTCGAGAGCTTCGGGAACAGATCGGTCACGCCGAGCAGGTCCATCAGGAAGATGCCGAGGGCCACCTCCATCAAGACCAGCACCAGCGCGGACACCGTCGACACCGGAACACCGCCGACGCGCGCACCGGCCGGGACCAGCTCGGACATCGGCAGCGCGATCAGCTGGAAGTTGATGAACGCCGCTCCGAGTGCGATTCCGAGAACCAGGCACGATACGAAGAAGAGCTTGACCGCCGAATAGGTGAGCGCCCGAGCGGCCTCTTCCGAGCCCTGGCGGATCTTCTCGTAGTCTTCCATGAAGGCGTTGATGCGCGTCGAGCTCTCGAGTGCGAGCGAGACCGAGCCCTGCATCTTGGAGAGCAGGCTCTTGACGTCTTTCCAGGTCGGCAGCATGGCGCCCAGCGTCTTGTGGCGCTTGGCCGAGTCCTCGCGGAAGGCCTGGAGCGCCTTCTTCTCCGCATCGTGCGAGGACTTCCGGATCCCCTCGAGCACCTTCTGGATGTTGGGATCGCCCGTCATCGGAATGTTGGCGATCGCCCCGATTGCGGCAGACCAGCCGGGAGCTTCGGGAGGCGCGATGCCGCAGTGCTCGTAGTCGCCCTCCAACGCGGTCAGCGTATCGTCGAGCCGCCGATGGAGTGTGCCGTACTCGCCGAGACGCTTCGAAAAGCCGGTGTCGATGCGCTGAAGCTCTCGGTCGAGCCGTCCCTGTGCATCCCGCGTACCCGCGGCGAGAAGGACTTTCCGGCAGCGCTTGCGCAACTCGTCGGCAGCGCTAGTGCAGTTCCTGGCGACGGCTGCGAGGCCGTCGGCGAGACCGCCGCCCAGCCCGTGCAGCACCTTCAGCATGGGGGCGCGAGCAGCCCAGAAGAAGACCACGCTCGCGACCCACAAAATGAACAACGAGGCCAGAGGATTCTCGGGCCACAGGTAGATCGACTCCATGTCGGTTCCTCCCGTCAAATGGAAACCTACGCATCGGTGCGACCAACTACATCGGTGCGGCCAAGCGGAGACCTAAGCATCGATCCGACGACGCGAGAAATTTATGATTCACGGTACGGCAGCAGATGTGCAACGGCGTGGACGGGCACGCTCCGGCCGCCGCTGGAACGATGGCGCTTTGGACGGGCAGCTTGATCCGCAGCGGCGGGCGCGTGACAATGGCGCCGCAGCGGAGCCGGGCGGCGGAGGCAGGCGCCTCGCGGTCCGAGCGTGTATCGACAGACCTCAGGAGGTCGCGATGAAGACCGACGAATGCGTGTTGTTCAGTGGCGCCGCGAACGGCGCCGAGTCTGAGTTCGGCGCGGCCGCGGAGCGGCGCGGTATCGACGAGGTCAACTTCACCTTCGAGGGGCACAACGACGCGCGCAGCCGTGGCATTCGCGTCCTGACCCACGAGGAGCTCAAGCACGGCGACGTGAGCCTCGCCTACGTGAGCAACCTGATGCACCGGCGCTATCCCGACACGCCATTGTTCAAGAAGGTGCTGCAGAGCATCTGGCACCAGGTCAACAGCGGCCAGGAGATCTACGTGATCGGCAAGATCCTCGACGACTGCACCGTCAAGGGCGGGACGGGTTGGGGGGCCGAGTTCGCGAAGCTCTGCAACAAGCCGCTCTACGTGTTCGACCAGGACCAGAACGGCTGGTTTCACTGGACGGGCGAACGCTGGGAGTCGGATCCCGCGCCGGTGATCACCCATCCGCACTTCACGGGCACGGGCACCCGCTTCCTCGAAGCCAATGGTCGCGACGTGATCGAGGCGCTGTTCGACCGGTCCTTTCAGTGACGCCAGACGAGATCGACCGCCAGCGACGGCAGCGCGCCCCTCGAAGCATCGCCGCTGCGAGAAGTGCGCGCCCGTTCGCCGAGAGGCGCTCGGCTCGTTCGCGCTTAGAACAGGCGTCGTTCGATGTACTGATCCACCGTGATGTCGAGCTTCGCGGCTTCCTTCAGGAAGTAGGCGCGCGCGTCGGCATCGAGGACCTCGGGCGGAAACACACCCTTCTGGCTGACCTCTCCGCTGACGAGCATCTTGGTGAAAAGCGACGCGCTCTGGCCCGTGAGGTAGGACTCGTGGCTGATGCGCGCCCTGGCGAACGATTCGCGCAGGCCGGGTACGTTCACGTAGCTGTCGATGCGCACCTTCTCGCCGTCCTTGACGCCGTCGACCCGAACCAGGAAGGCGCCTTCTTCGACCTCGATGCCCGCGTCGATGACTTCCCTGATTTCCTGTTCGTACTTCGGCGCCGGCGGGGTGAGCTTGGAGATCAGCCGCATCGGCACGATCGATACGCCGTCGATTTCGACCGGATCGGAAGAGAGCAATCCCATCTCCCAGAAGCGCTTGGCGAGGTCACAACCCGGGCCGCCGTAGCGGAAGTAGATGTTCTTCGCGCCCTTTAAATACTGATCGGCGAGCAGGCCCATCGTCGCGGTCTCTTCGTGGTGGTGGTCGTACATCAGGCGCTTGCCGAGCCCGCGGAAGTCCACCCACTCCGGGCGGTTGAACGGCGGCACGATCTTGAATTCGCCGTTCTCGTAGACGACCGGCTCGTCGGCCATGTCCTGAAAGGCCGTATCCGGCGACCACCAGAACGGAATGAAGCGCGTGGTCCAGACGCCCTCGTAGACGTTGATCTCGATGGTGTCGACGCTGTCGAGTTGCTCGCAGGCTTCGCGCGTGACGACGTTCGCGACGCCCGGCGCCGAGCCGCAGCCGATCAGAGCGGTCAGACCGGCCTTCTTGAACGCCTCGTCTCGCGCGAGTTGGATCCGCACACCGTTGATCCAGTCATCGTTCTCGTCCGCGCACGACGCCATGTCGAGGTAACTCGCGCCCACCTCGAGCGCGGCGTCCATCACGCGCATGTTGAAGTCCGGCGGCAGGCCGTTGACGATCAGCTCGCAACCCTTCGCGGCCGCGACGATGTTCGCGACCTCACTCGCGTCGACCTGGACGGCCTTCGCCTTCGAGAGCGCCTTTTCGAGTTCTTCTGCGGCGCGCGTGTCGTAGTCCGCGCAGACGATTTTCTCGACGCGCGACTCTTCCTGCAAGCGTCTGGCGATGGTGCTTCCCTGGGCGCCCGCGCCCATGATCATGATCTTCCGCATTGCTGGCTCCTCGAGATGGGGGTGGATGGATCGCGATCAGCGCCGGAGGGTACAGCGGTGGGCTCGCGGTGTCTGGTACGACGCGCGCCACTTCCGGGGTGGTCGCGAGGAAGCGGCCGCCACGCCTGCTCGCTTCCAACCCCGGAGGGCCCCCGGCGCGACCTCGAGGGATCGGGCCGGCTTCAGTTGAGCCGGGCGCGCACCGATTTCAGCCGTATGAACGTCCAGTCCCTTCGTGTGAAGGTCCAATCGCTTCGTATGAACGTCCAATCTCTTCGATGGAACGTCCGGTCTCTTCGTATGAACGTCCAATCTCTTCGATGCGCGATTGCGACATTGGCCTGCCTGCTGAGCGCCTCGGCTTGTATTTCGAACGATGGAACTCCGGTCTTCGTCGACTACGGGGCCCTGGAGGTCTGGTCCGGCAAGGGCATGCTCATCGAGGTCTCCCCCGACCAGACCCAATGCCGCGTCGTCGTCCGCGACGACGACCTGATCAAACGGGATCGCTGGGTGTCGTGCATCCACGTCCACCCGCGCCGAGAGCGCTGAGGTCGCGCCCGCGCGCGACGGGGGTCCGCTGCCGGCCAGCGCCAGCGGGCCCAGAACGCCAGCGGGTACTGGACGATTCAGATGCGGGCGTCTAGTTTCCCGCCGCCCGATTTGCCCCGATCATTCGCTTTGCGCACCCCCCCGGGGACTGCCCCGTCATCGTGCGCCGCGTCGTCCGGCACGACCCGGACATCGCGTGTCCGCTCATGGAGACATCCGGTTGATGATTCAAGAAATGGTGGTTCCGATCGCCCTCGTGGCTTCGATACTCGCCCTCGCCACGGGGGCCTGGCTGTTTCGCGCCGTGATCGCGGCGCCCACTTCGACCCCACGCGCAGACGAGATTGCCGCCGCGATCCGCGCGGGGGCGTTCGCGTTCTTGAACCGCCAGTACCGCACCGTGGCGATGGTCGGGCTGCCGATCCTCTTCCTGCTCGGTGTGACGCTCAACTGGTGGTACGCGGGCGGATTCGCGCTCGGCGCACTGGCCAGTGCGGGGGTCGGTATCGTGGGCATGAACGTCTCGGTGCGCGCGAACGTGCGCGTCGCACAGGCGGCCAAGAGTGGCTTCAGCCCGGCCTTCAACCTCGCCTTCCAGGGCGGAGCCGTGACCGGGCTGATGGTGATCGGCGCCGGACTGTCGTCGCTCGTGCTGATCGTCTGGCTGATGCGCTCCACCGGCTACTCGAGTCCGGACGCGCTGATCGGGCTCGCGTTCGGCGGCTCCCTGATCTCCGTTTTCGCCCGCCTCGGGGGCGGCATCTTCACCAAGGGCGCCGACGTCGGCGCCGACCTGGTGGGGAAGATCGAGGCCAACATTCCCGAAGACGACCCGCGCAATCCCGCGGTGATCGCCGACAACGTCGGCGACAACGTCGGCGACTGCGCGGGGATGGCGGCCGACCTCTTCGAGACCTTCTGCGTGACGGCGGCGGCCGCGATGCTGCTCGCCCACATCGTTTTCCCGGCAAACGAGAGCATGTTCCTGTACCCGCTGTTGGTGGGTGCCGCGGGCATCATCGGAACCCTCGTTTCGCTGCGCTTCGTGACCATCGACGAACCGCTGCCCGGCCAGCAACCCGCCGTGATGCGCGCGATGTACCTCGGCCTCGGCGTGGCGATCGCCGTGATGATGGGGTTGCTGCTGATCGCGAACCTCAACGTCGATTTTCCCGAGGTGGACGCCCAGGGCGTTTCACTCGGCGGGGTCAGCCTCTGGTTCTGCGCGGCGGTCGGCGGCGTGGTGACGGCGGCCATGATGTGGATCACCGACGTCTACACGGGCGACGGATCGAAGTTCGTCGACCGGATCGCCAAGGCGAGCGAAAGCGGTCACGGCACCAACGTGATCAGTGGTCTCGCGGTCGGCATGCAGGCGACGGTCTGGCCGGTGCTCGTGATCGTCGCGGCGATCGTGACGACCTACTGGCTCTCGGGCCTCTACGGCGTTTCCATCGCGGCGATGAGCATGCTCTCGCTCGCGGGCATGGTGGTTTCGATCGATGCCTACGGGCCGATCACCGACAACGCGGGTGGCATCGCCGAGATGGCCAAGCTCGGGGACGAGGTGCGCAATGTCACCGACCCCCTCGACGCGTTTGGCAACACCACCAAGGCGGTCACCAAGGGCTACGCGATCGCGTCCGCGGGATTGGCGGCGGTGGTGCTCTTCGCGACCTACATCGCCGAACTCAGGCGGAACGGCGTCAACGTGGACTTCGATCTCTCGAGCACGCCGGTGTTGGCGGGCCTGTTCATCGGATCGATGATCCCGTTCATCTTCGCGTCGCTCGCGATGAACGCCGTCAGCGTGGCCGGCGGGAAGGTCGTCGACGAAGTGCGGCGGCAGTTCCGCGAAATCCCCGGAATCATGGAGGGCACGGGCAAGCCCGACTACCGCACCTGTGTGGATATCGTGACCCAGGAGGCGCTGCGCCTGATGATCGCACCCGCGCTGATTCCCGCGGTGGTTCCGATCCTCGTCGGACTGCTGCTCGGGCCCGCGGCGCTCGGCGGTCTGTTGATCGGCTCGATCGTCACCGGCGTCTGCGTGGCGCTCTCGATGACCACGGGTGGTGCGGCCTGGGACAACGCCAAGAAACTCATCGAGATGGGCCAGTACGGCGGCAAGGGCTCGGAGGCCCACAAGGCCGCCATCACCGGCGATACGGTCGGCGATCCCTACAAGGACACCGCGGGACCAGCCATCAATCCGATGCTCAAGCTGCTAAACGTCGTCGCGCTGCTGATCATTCCGTTTCTCGGGTAGGATTTACGAAGGGGGCGAGCGCTGGCGGGAGATTCCGGCCGAGCGTTACTCGAACCGCGGCGTGCGACAGCACTCATCGCGCCGCTCGCGGCTCTGCTTGTATCGATCGCGCTGCTTGCGCCGACCGCTGATCGCGGCACGCTGATCGCGCTCTCCGTCGGGCACCTGCTCGGCGACGACCTCGCGCAAGCGTTTCCGGATTCGGGTCCGCCCGCCGATCCGTCGACCTCGTTGTTTCGGTCCCTCGACGCCCTGCTGGCCGATGCGCGCGAGCCGACGCTCGCCGCGAGCGTCCGCCTGGATGGCGTCGCGGCGTGGAATCCGGCGTTCGAGCGCGCGCTTACTTCCCAGCTGAATCGCTACAGCGAGAAGCGCCGCGCGGGTCGGCTCCGCGTCCAAACGGTGCCCGCCGCCGAGGCGGCGCTGCACCTCGCGCTGGATCTGCGCTCTTCCGACGGGCGCGTGTCGATGGCCGCGACCCTTTCCGATGCTGACCGCGTCTTCGAGATCGACCGCACGTCGGGCCGCGTGCTGCCCGGGCGCGGCGCACTGCTCCCCCCGCTGCTCGCCATCGCAGTCGCGCTCGCCCTGCGCCGCACGCTGCTCGCGCTCTTCGTGGGCATCTACGCGGGCGCGGTGCTCATCGTGCTCGAACGCGGATCGGGCGTCGCAGCTGCACTCGCGCTGGGTCTCTGGGACGTCTTCGCGGTCTACTTCCGCGCCGAACTCCTCGACACCTTCCGCGCGGAGATCATCGGATTCATCGTCGCGCTGATCGCGATGATTGGCGTGATCACGCGGGCCGGCGGCGTGCAGGGACTCGTGGAGCGCTGCATGGCCTTCGTGCGGAGTGTGCGTTCGGCGCTCTTTCTCACCTGGGGGATGGGGCTGCTGATCTTCTTCGACGACTACGCGAACTGCATGCTGGTGGGTTCGACGATGCGCCCGCTGACCGACCGCCTGCGGATTTCGCGCGAGAAGCTCGCGTATATCGTCGACAGCACCGCCGCGCCAATCGCGGGGATCTCGCTGCTCTCGACCTGGATCGCGTTCGAGGTGTCGGTCTTCAGCGCGCAACTGCCCGGAGTCGGGATCAGCGAGAGCGGCTATGCGTTCTTCCTGCGCGCGCTGCCGTTTCGCTACTACTGCATCCTGACATTGGTCTTCGTGGCCGCGACGATCGCCAGCGGGCGCGACTTCGGCCCGATGGCGCGGGCCGAGCGACGTGCGCGGCGCGAGGGATTGTTGGTGGCTGCTGGTAGTCGGCCCGCGGTCTCCGAGCGCCTTTCGACGATGCAGCCCGCCCCCCAGATGCGCGGCGATTGGCGCATCGCGGCTGCGCCGATCGCGTTCACACTGGTGATGACCGCCGCGCGGATCTTTACGGATGGCGGAGGTATCGCGTTGTTCCAGCGGGACCCCTCCGCGCTGTTCACCCTGGAGGGGCTCGGTGGCGTCGTACTCGCTGGCGGCGGCGCCGCGCCGATCTTTTTTGGCGCCTGCTCGGGCTTGTCGCTCGCCGTCTACCTGGCCGGCTCGCCGGCGCTGCGCGCCGCGGTCGCTCTGGGCGTTCTCAGCGCGGCTGGATTTGAAATCTTTGGCAATCCAGTGGCGGCTGCACTGAGTCCAGTTGTCGGCGAATCGCTCGCCGACTTCCTGGGTTTCGCATTCGTCTTCGCAGCGACGGCCGGACCGGCCGGCTACGCGGTATCGCGCTGGGGGCGCGCAACCGAGCGTCCGTATCTGGGTGTCGCCGAAATCCGGCGGGCCAGCTTCGGGGGCGCGGGCGCATTGGGTTTTGCGGTCGTGTTGCTATTCGAAGCCTGGATGATCGGCGCGGTCTGCCGTGACCTCGCGACCGCCGATTATCTGGTCGCGCTGCTATCGGGTTGGTTGCCGCCCGCCTTGTTGCCGCTGCTGCTCTTTGTGGTCGCTTCCGCGGTGTCCTTCGCGACCGGGTCTTCCTGGTCGACGATGTCGATCCTGTTGCCCAACGTCGTCGCGTTGGCGGCATCGCTCGGCGAACAGACGCAACTCGGGTTGATCGGCATGGTGGCCATCTCGATCGGCGCCGTGCTCGATGGCGCAATCTTCGGCGATCACTGCTCGCCGATTTCGGATACCACGGTACTTTCGTCCGTGGCCAGCGGCAGCGATCACCTGGATCACGTGCGCACGCAGATCCCCTACGCGCTCATCACCGCCGCCTTGGCGGTGACCTGTGGCTACCTGCCCTCCGTGCTGCTCGCCTGGTGGAGCTTTCCGCTCGCGCTCGCGTGCGGGGCGGCGCTCATCGCGGCGCTGCTTCTCGGGCTGGGCCGCAGGCTCCCGGACGCCGTGCCGGAGTGACCCTCCGTTGCTTGCCGGAGTCCGATTTCTTCAATAATCTTGCATAATTAGGCCTGGCGTCGCGGAGGCATGGCGACTTTGCTCGGCCTCCTCTGGCGGTCGTGCAACCGACGCAATGGGAGTCGTGGTAGTGGCAAAAGAGAAAGCGGTGGGCGTCGGCCTGATCGGCTTCGGGACCATCGGGACCGGAGTGGTCAAGGTATTGGGGCGCAACGCGGACGTGATCGAGCGGCGACTCGGGTTTCCGTTGCGGCTGATTCGGGTGGCCGATCTCGATCTGCAGACGGATCGCGGCGTCGATCTCGAGGGCGTTCGCTTCGACTCCGACTCCAACGCTCTGATCGAGGATCCGGCGGTCGACATCGTGGTCGAGTTGATCGGCGGCTACGAGGTTGCGAAGCGCATGATCCTGCGTTCGATCGAAGCGGGGAAGCACGTGGTCACCGCCAACAAGGCGCTGCTCGCCCTGCACGGCAAGGAGATCTTCGACGCCGCCCGGAAACGAGGGGTGGATGTCGCTTTCGAGGCGAGCGTGGGTGGCGGTATTCCCATTCTGCGCTCTCTGCGCGAGGGACTCGCCGCCAATCACATCGAGAGCGTCTACGGGATCATGAACGGTACGACCAATTACGTTCTCACGCAGATGGAAGCAACGGGAGAGCCTTTCGACGTCGTGGTCAAACGCGCGCAGGATCTCGGCTATGCAGAAGCGGATCCAAGCTTCGACCTCGACGGTGTGGATGTGGCCCACAAGCTCACCCTGCTCGTCGCGATGGCCTTCGGTGCTGATCTCACCTACAAGGAGATCGCGACGGAGGGAATTCGCGGGCTCACACCGATCGACTTTGCGGCCGCGGCGGAGTTCGGGTACCGCATCAAGTTGCTCGGCATCGCGAAGGCGCATCGGGGATCCGATGGTGAGGAGTCCATCGAGGTGCGGGTTCATCCGACCCTGATTCCAAGATCGAGCCTGCTCGCGAGTGTTGACGGTGCCATGAATGCCGTCGTGGTGATTGGGGATGCGGTGGGTCCGACACTATTTTACGGCGCGGGCGCAGGCGAACTGCCGACCGCGAGCGCGGTGGTCGGCGATCTGATCGAAATCGCGCGCGAAGTGCGTCGCGGAGTCGCCGGCCGGGTCGCTCCGCTTTCCTACCTGCCGCACGAGTTGAATTCCCAGCCGATCCTCCCGCTCGGAGAGATCGTCGGGCGCACGTATCTGCGATTCTCGGCGTTGGATCGCCCGGGTGCGCTGGCGCACATCACGGGGATTCTCGGCGACCACGAGATCGGCATCGAATCCGTGAGCCAGACCGGACAGGGTGGAGACGGCGAGTCCGTCCCGGTCTTGATGCAGACCCATCCTGTGCGGGAATTCGTACTCCGCGAGGCACTCGACGAGATCGAGCGGCTTTCCGACCTGGCCGCGCCCACCCGCTTGATTCGGATCGAAGAGGGGATGTAGCGATGTCCAAGCGGGCGGCGCCGCGGGCTTGGTTCCAGAGCATCAGGGATCCGCAGGAACGCTACGAACTCGACGAGATCGTCTACACGGCCAAAGACGGCGCGCTGCTGGAGGTGGTTCACGACCTCGACGAACTCCGCAAGAAGTCCGCCCAAGAGTGGAGGGCGCTGTTCGACGCGCGCAGTCACGGTACGGGCTGGCCCTTCGGGTCGGGAGTCTGGGGCAAGAAGGAATGGGTACTTCCGGACATCGACAACCGCAACGTCGTCTCGATGTACGAGGGCAACTCCAATCTCTTCTGGGCCGAGCGCTACGGCAACCACGAGCTCGGATTGAGCGATCTCTGGATCAAGCAATGTGGCAACACCCACACCGGTTCGTTCAAGGACCTGGGGATGACGGTGCTCGTCTCGATGGTCAAGGAGTTGCTGCAGCGGGGAAAGCAGATCCCCGCCGTGGCTTGCGCTTCCACCGGAGACACCTCGGCGGCGCTGGCCGCCTACGCGGCGGCGGCCGGAATACCGGCGATCGTCTTTCTGCCGAAGGGTAAGGTCTCGATCGCCCAGTTGATCCAACCCGTCGCCAACGGCGCGATCGTCTTCGCACTCGACACCGATTTCGACGGTTGCATGGAGATCGTGAAAAAGGTTGCGGAGAACGACGGCGTCTATCTCGCAAATTCGATGAACAGCCTGCGGATCGAAGGCCAAAAGACGGTCGGCATCGAGATCGTCCAGCAGTCCGACTGGAAGGTTCCGGATTGGATCGTGATCCCCGGAGGTAATCTCGGCAACGTTTCGGCTCTCGCCAAGGGCTTCGACATGATGCTCGATCTCGGCCTGATCGACCGCAAGCCGCGAATCGTCTGCGCGCAGGCGGAGGCTGCGAACCCGCTCTACCTCTCGTACCAGCGGAATTTCGAGGTCTTCGAGCCGATCGCGGCGCGTCCGACGCTCGCTTCGGCGATCCAGATCGGCAATCCGGTCTCGATCGAGAAGGCCATCAGCGCACTCCGGCGCTACGACGGGGTCGTCGAGCAGGCGAACGAATCGGAGATCGCCGAAGCGTGCGCGCGCGCCGATCGGACGGGTCTGTTCAACTGCCCCCACACGGGCGTCGCGTTGGCGGCTTTGGAAAAGCTCGTGAAGCGCGGCGTGATCGATCGGGACCAATACGTCGTCGTGGTGTCCACCGCGCACGGACTCAAATTCGTGGATCAGAAGGCGAAGTATCACCGGATGGAACTCGAGGGGATCGAGTCGATGCACGCAAACCCGCCGATCGAGTTGCCGGCGCGCTACGAGACGGTGCGCGACGAGATGCTTCGCCAGATCGAGCGGCGTAGCGCGCGCTGAGGATTCGATGTTTACCGGAATCGTAGAAACCGTCGGAGTCATCGACGCGATCGAGCCGGGCAATGATCTGACGCGGCTGGTGGTAGACGCCGAGTCGATCGCCGCCGGGGTCGAACCCGGCGACAGCGTCGCCGTCAACGGGGGGTGTCTCACCGTGACCTCGATTCGTGACGGCCGCCTTTCTTTCGAGGCCATCCGGGAGACGATGGAGCGTACTTCTCTCGGGGATCTGAAGGTCGGTGCGCGGGTCAATCTGGAGCGCGCGATGCGCGCTGGGGATCGACTCGATGGACATATCGTTCAGGGGCACGTAGACGGCGTCGGAACGGTTCGCCGGATGACCAGGAACGGCAACGACGTGAGGCTTCAGATCGACTGCGACCCGGAATTGGCCGAATGCGTGGTCGAGAAGGGTTCGATTTCCGTCGACGGTGTATCCCTGACCGTCGCAGCGCTGTTGCCGTCGGGATTCGAGGTTGCGCTGATTCCCCACACCCTGGACGTCACGACCCTGCGCGACCGCCAGCCCCATGACCGGGTAAATCTGGAAGTGGACGTGTTGGGAAAGTACGTGAAGCGCTACCTCGAGCGGGTGCTTTCGACGAATGACAAAGCGGCTCGTTAGCGATCCCGGGCCCTTCGGGCCCGGACAGGCTGCTAAGAAACAACGCAGGGCGCTGTTTCTTGGCAGCCTTCTTGCGCCGCTTCTCGCTTGCCCGGCGATCGCCGAGGGCCCGGACCATCAGGACGCATGGCAGGCTGCGCTCGAGGAGGTCGTCCCGGCTGTCGTCGTCCTGCGCGTTCGGGTTCCGCGCGCCTTCGACACCCAGATGGCCGCCTATGAGATGGCCACTGGTTTCGTGGTGGACGCCGAGCACGGCATCATCCTCACCAACCGCCACGTGGTAAACCCCGGCCCCGTGGTCGCCGAGGCGGTTTTTCTGAACCACGAAGAAGTCGAAGTTCGTGCGGTCTACCGGGACCCCGTCCACGACTTCGGCTTCTACCTGTACGATCCGGACGACGTCGAGTTCATGAAACCGAACGAACTCTTATTGGTTCCCGAACACGCCCGCGTCGGAACCGAAATTCGCGTGGTGGGAAATGACGCGGGAGAGAAACTCTCGATTCTGTCGGGCACCCTGGCTCGCTTGGATCGGGAGGCGCCGGCCTACGGGGAAAACGTCTACAACGACTTCAATACCTTCTACTATCAGGCAGCATCCGCAACATCGGGTGGATCGTCGGGTTCTCCCGTGGTTGACGTTCACGGCCACGTGGTCGCCCTCAATGCCGGCGGCAGTCGGATCGCATCGTCGAGCTACTACCTTCCGCTCGACCGCGTCGTGCGCGCGCTCGATTATGTTCAGCGGGGCGAGGCGGTTCCGCGCGGAACCATCGAGACCGTATTCGTGCGGCGCCCCTATGACGAACTGAGGCGGCTAGGACTGCGCGGTCACGTCGAGGCGGAAGTCCGCCGATCCTTCCCTGACGCGATCGGCATGCTCGTGGTGGATGAGGTGCTCCCCGGCGGACCCGCGGACGGGAAGCTCGAGGTCGGTGACATCCTTCTTGGGGTGGGAGAGGTCTTCCTGACGTCGTTTACGCCACTGGAGGCGTTGCTCGACAATCGCGTCGGCCGGGAGATCATCGTAAACGTGGAGCGAGCGGGAGAGACGCTCAGCGCATCCATAGCGGTGAAGGATCTGGACTCGATCACTCCCGACCGCTACCTGGAGAGCGGTGGCGGAATCATCCACCCGCTCTCCTACCAGCAGGCCCGGAATCACGCCGTTGCTGTCGAGGGTCTCTATCTGGCGTCCAGCGGTTACGCGTTTACGAACGCGGGCATGCGACGTGGAGCGGTGATCACGGAACTCAACGGTGAGTCGGTCCTCAATGGCGACCCCGTCGAATCCCTCGCGGACTTCGAAACGCGCTGGGCGGCACTCGCGAACGGCGCCAAGGCCGCTGTCCGCTATTTCGATCTCGAGAATCCGAGGCTCGAATCGCTCGCGATCGTCACCGTCGACCGACTCTGGTTTCCGATGCAACTTTGCGTTCGAGGCGATGCGCCTGGGAGTTGGCCCTGTTCGACATCTCCCGCTCCGCCCGAGCAGGCGGAGCGATCTCCCGCGACGACTTCCTTCAACGATGACCTGCCGCGGCCGATGCGAGATCTCGCGCCGTCCCTGGTGATGGTCGAGTTCGACGCACCGTTTCGGATCGACGGTCTTCACTCCAACCGATTCCAGGGCACCGGTCTGGTGGTCGACGCCGAGCGGGGACTGGTCGTCGTCGACCGAGAGACCATTCCGGTGGCGCTGGGCGATGTGAGACTCATCTTCGCGGCGTCGGTCGAGGTACCGGGCGAAGTGGTGTTCATTCACCCCGTTCACAACCTGGCGGTCGTCGCCTACGACCCCTGGCTGCTGGGTGATACACCGATCCGCAGCGCCCGGTTGCGGCCCGTGACCCTCGAGTCGAATGACGAGGTCTGGGTGGTCGGCCTGAGCCCCGACCACGAACTCGTGTCGCGCAAGAGCCGCGTCTCGACCGTCGAAGCGTTTTCGCTCCCTTTGACATCGCCACCTCGATTCAGGGAGGCCAACCTCGAGGTGACCCTGCTCACCGATTCGCCGACCACGGTCGGGGGCGTTCTCGCGGACAGGAAGGGCAGGGTGCATGCCTATTGGGCGGCGTTTTCCGCGGGCGTGCCCCCTCAATCCTACTTCGCCGCGATCGGCGCGGAACACATCGAAGCCATCGTGAAACCACTGCGTGAAGGACGGCCGGTCGGATGGCGCACCTTGGGTGCGGAGTTTCGCCCGATCACCCTCGCGGACGCGCGATCCCGTGGTCTCTCGGAGGCGTTCGCGCGAAGACTCGAAGCGCACGACAGCCGCCGGCGCGTGCTCGCAATTTCGCGCGTGACGGCCGGCATGCCATCTGCGGGGATTTTGAAGCCAGGAGACCTCCTGCTCGCAATCGACGGCGAGCCGATCGCGACCTTCGAAGAAGTCGAGCGGGCGGGGCAACAAGACGAGGCTCGCCTTACGCTGCTGCGGGATGGCGAGGAGATGACGCTTCCGGTTCCGACCACAGCCGTCGACGGTCGCGGGACGGATCGCGTGCTGTTCTGGGCGGGCGCGGTTTTGCAGGCGCCCCATTCCGCGATCAACCAGCAGGGTGGCATCGAGCCCAAGGGCGTCTACGTGGTCTGGTTCTGGTACGGGTCGCCCGCCAATCGGTACGGGCTCTCCGCGAGTCGCCTCATCGTCGCGGTTGACGACCGCGATGTCACGGATCTGGACAGTTTTCTGGCTGCCGTCGTGGATCGCCCAGACCGCAGCTCGGTGCGCCTTCGCACCCTCAGCCTCGATGGGCGAACGGAGGTCATGACCCTGAAACTGGATCTCGAGTTCTGGCCCACCACGGAATTGCGTCGCAATGGGAAGGGTTGGGAGCGGATATCGCACCCGCCCTTCGCCGATTGAACGACCGGGCGGCTGGGGGAATGTCTTCGCCGTCCCTCGAGCGATTGATGAGAGCGGCACTGCTCGCGCTGATTCCGCTCTCGCCAGCGGTCGCGTCGCCTGCCGCCGACCGCATCGGCGAACTCACCCCGGTCGCTGGGGAAATCGACGCACGAACGATCGCGCTCCGCGCCGAAAATTCCCTGCGCGCCGATCGCACCTACATGCGGGCTCGAGTGACGGTCCGGTCGCCCGATGGCTCCGACGAGCGGGTGATCGAATTTGAATCCTGGAATGATCGGATCGAGCGTCGATCGTTCCTTCGGATTCTCGCGCCTGATTCCGACGCCGGTGTGGCGCTTCTCAACCTTCCGCCGAATCTTTGGAGCTACCAACCCGAAACGGAGCGCACGCAGCGGATCCCCCCCTCGGCGTTCCTGGAGCCCTGGATGGGAAGTGATTTTGCGATCGCCGATCTGATCGATCCATCCAGCGACATCGAAGACTATGCGGTCGAGTTGCTCGGGGTAGAAGGGCACCCAAAGGGCGCCACGGGAGCGCGCAGCCATGTGGTGCAGTACACGCCCACAGCTGCGGCGCGCGTCGCTTGGGGAAGGATCGTCGCTTGGATCGACGCCGAAGGGGGCGTTCCGATGCGTCAGGAGTTCTACGCTGCGAGCGGCAAGAGGCTTCGAACCATCCATTTCGGCGACGTTCGAGCGATCGGTGACCGCCGCGTCCCGCATTACTGGAAGGCGATCCCGGCCGGCGAAAAGGGGCGTGAATCCATTCTCGAAATCCGCGAACTCCGCTTCGAAGCTGCCTTCGAAGATCGGATCTTCACCACCCAGAACCTCAAACCAAGGCCCTAGGATCGGGCACACGTCACACCAGCGGGTTCCGCGTCAGGTCAGCCGGCGGCGCGATCCATCAGCAGGGTGGCGATCCCCAGGAAGGAGAAGAACGCGAACGCGTCGGTGAACGTGGTTACGATGACGCCCGCGCCGAGAGCGGGGTCCTGGTGGAGGGCCTTGAGGGCGAGTGGTACGGCTGCACCCACGAGGCCGGCGACCGAAAGCGTGAGGATCATCGCGGCGAAGAGCGCGACGCCGATGATCGGATCGGCCTGCCACAAGTAGGCGATTCCCGCGCTTGCGACTCCCATCGCGAGACCGAGCGCGAGGCCGACGGCCAGCTCCTTCAGCACGGCCCGGAATCCGCTGGAAAACTCGATCTCGCCGAGCGCGATCGCCCGAGTGATGATCGTCAGCGCCTGGGTGCCGCCGTTGCCGCCCATGCCCGCGACGACGGGCATGAAGATTGCGAGTGCGACGACCTGCTCGATCGTGCGCTCGAACAGCCCCACCACCCAGGCCGCCGCGAAGCAGGTGCCGAGGTTGAGGAACATCCACGGAAGGCGCTTGCGGATCGACTCGTGGGCCGAAACGAAGACGCGGTCTGCCTCGGTGAGGCCGGCGAGGTGATACATGTCCTCGGTGGCCTCCTCGGTGATGACGTCGATCACGTCATCGACGGTGATGAGACCGAGCATTCTGCCGTCGACGTCGGTGACGGGAATTGCGAGCAGGTCGAATCGCGCGACGATGTGTGCGACCTCTTCCTGGTCATCGTCAGCGCTCACGCTCACCGGATCGGGAATCATGATCTCCGAGATCAGGCGATCCGGAGGCGATGACACCAGGCGGCGGATCGGAACCACTCCGATCAGCGTTCGCTGTTCGTCGACGACGTAGAGATAGAGAACGGCCTCGCTTCCGTCGCCGATCGAGCGCAGCGAGTCGATCGCCTCCTGGGCGCTCATCTTCCGGTCCAGGGCGATGAAGCTCGTCGTCATGACCCGGCCCGCGCTGGACTCCGGGTAGAGTTCGGCGTTGCGGAGTTCTTCGCGCTTGTCCTCCGGGAGTCGATCGACCACGCCTTCCCGGCGGTCCTCGGGGATCCATTCGACGAATTCGAGGAGGTCGTCGATTTCCAGGCGTCCGATCACCGCTGCCAACTGCTCGTCGGCAAGGGCGTCGAACACCTGGGGGAGCATTTCGCCCGGCAGCTCTCGAAGCGCCAAGGCTGCGCGGCGTTGGCGGAACAGCATTTCGATGACCACGCGAATTTCGTCCGAGGTCAATACGGGGAGCAGCAACGCGACATCGGCGGGCGCCATGCGCGTCAAAAGGCGCTCTGCGCGCCCAGTGACACCACTGGCGAGCAGGCGTCGCAGAATACGGCTCGTGACTTGAGGTGTCGCCATATACCCAGGCTCCGATTCCCGCCGGAACCGTCCTGGGATCGGGTTCAGGCGATGGCTGCCTCTCGCCAGACGCGAGAGTGCGGTTCTGGCTGCGTTTTGTTCGAGTTTTGTTCGTAGTGCATCACGTTTGCGAGAATTCTTACCGTAGAATCGGCTGTCCCGCTATCGCACTTGAACCCGGCGTCGGTGGGTGGAATTCGCGCCGGCCTCTTGTGCGGATTCCTCGAGCGCTGGTTTCGCCTCTCGCGATCGAGAAAACCCGCGCCGAGTTTCGGATCCAGAGCCGAATCGGGCGACAACCGGTGGTCGCGATCACCTGTCGGGACTCGGCAACGCGGGCGACTTGTCGATGGGCGACTTCGAGCAGGATCGCGTTGCGCTCGAGTTCTTCTAGCGGCGCTAACCGGTTCGGATCTCGCTTGGGGGTGATGCCCAGACAATTTTCGGGCTGCTGTCGCGCGGACGGTTCGTCTGCCGCGCGGCCTCGACCGGCTCCGGGAAGCGATCGGACAGCCAATTGTTCACTGTTTTTCTGAGTTTACCGCGAGGGTCTAATGTGGTCAGATGCCCCCATGTTCGGGCCGGCAGATTGCCTCTAAATTTCGCGTTTTTACATCGTTTTCGCGTGAACGGAAGCGTACACTGATTGCATTACGACCACGCGGCAGACGAGCCGCGACGTCGGGTGCAAAGGCTTCCTGATCGGTCGTCAACGCGGTAGCAGGGGGGGGGCAAGTGAAGCAGCTCATCACGGCAATCGTTCAAGCGCTCGTTGACAAGCCTGATCAAGTTCAAATCAAAGAGGTCATCGGAGAGCACGCGCATGTGCTCGAACTCAGCGTCGCCAAGGAAGATCTTGGCAAGGTGATCGGCAAGGGCGGCGCGCACGCCTCGGCGATCCGGACGCTGATGGCGGCGACGAGCGGTAAAGAAAAGAAGCGCTACATCCTCGAGATCATCGAGTACTAGCCGGCGAATCCTTTGGATTCGCTGGCGGCGTCGCGCGACCCCATTCTGGGATCACGCTCGCTGGTCTGCGTCGGCCCGCGTTCACGCGGATCGCCCGCGAGTTTCGTTCCCGTAACTGGGGTTACAACCTCGTACTTGTACCGTAGGGTACGACCCACACGGGTTTTTTGCGACCCTTCCCTCAATCATCCTATTTCAACGACTTAGGTGATTTTCTGCCGATCGTGAATTTCGGCACGCGTCTTGCCTTAACAAGGCCGACGCCGATCCGAGCGGGTGATCGGGAGAGGACACATGGACACGCGTTTTTCAGCCGACGAGCACTTTCGCCGCGGGCGCGCCGCGCTGGATTGCAATAATCACTCGGTCGCGCTCGAGCATTTTCGTGCGGCTCGGAGAGTCGATCCCAACAACCCGCGCTATCGCTCCTATTACGGATTGTGTCTGGGAATCACGGAGCGCCGCTTCGACCACGCGCTGGAACTCTGCCGATCTGCGGCAAAAGAAGAGTTCTACAACCCCGAGCTCTATCGAAATCTTGCGCAGGTGCACCTGGCGTTCGGCTTCAAGGCCGAGGGAATCCGCTACCTGCGTCGGGGCTTGATGATCGATCCGGCGAACCAGCAGATTCTCGATGATCTCACGGCTCTTGGAGTGAGACGACGACCTCTGCTCAGTTTTCTGCCGCGCCGGCACCTGGTCAATCGATGGCTTGGAATGTTCCGCGGCCGCCCGCAAACCGAGGTGCGAGAGCGCTGCGGGGCGTGACCGGGTGGGACCGCGCTCGATTTGACGACAGCGGTGCACCGCACAGGGGTGCCTGCGCTCCGGCCTTGGCGGGTCGCGAGTTGACTTCCAGCGGATGAACGAGTATCCGTCCCCGCCCAGACGCGAGGTTCATCCGTGGGTAGTGTGATCAAAAAGCGGCGCAAGAAGATGCGCAAGCACAAGAAGCGGAAATTGCTCAAGCGCGCCCGTCACAAGCGCAAGCGCTAATCCCCCTTCCCAGTTTCGAAAAAATCTCTTTACCTTCGCGCAGTTTGCGTGTGGCCGGCGCCCGCTTGCGCGGAACTCGAGCGTTTCACCGGGGCGTTGGCGCTCGATGAAAGGATCGAGTGATCGACTCCGCGTTCAGGGAAGTTGCGCATTCCGATCTTGAGTTCGACGATTTTTCGTCCGGCCGCTCGCAGTATTGTATCCCATCACGTTGTTTTTTTTAGGTTTACCTATTGACGAGCGACAAATCACGTTGTTAGCGTGGGTTGCAAGAGTGGCTCTAGTGCCGCGGAATGTGTGAGGAACGAAGGTAAATTGCCTTCAAGTCGCACATTGTGGTCTCCGATAGGAGGCGGGAGCAACACGGTCGCGCAAGTTGACGTGACATGTGGGCGGTTTGTAGTTCGCTCATAATGAGCAAAACCGCTGCGCTCGAGTCCACGAACAGGGGGGGTAACCCAAGTATGGCAGCTCGAAAGAAGAAGGCCACTCGCAAGAAGGCCACCCGCAAGAAGGCCACTCGCAAGAAGGCCACTCGCAAGAAGGCCACTCGCAAGAAGGCCACCCGCAAGAAGGCCACCCGCAAGAAGGCGACCCGCAAGAAGGCCACTCGCAAGAAGGCTCGCCGCAAGAAGGCCACTCGCAAGAAGGCGACCCGCAAGACGCGACGCCGCCGCAAGAAGGCGAGCTGATTTCGTCGGATCGACCTTCCTCACGGAGGTCGTAGGACCCCGGCCGGCGCTTTTGCCGGCCGGGGTTTCCCTCATCTGGGCCTTGGTCTAGTCTCCGCCCTTCCCGACGCTCGATCCCACCCACTGAGAGGCTCCAATGGCTCGCATCACGATCGAAGACTGCATCCATCGGGTTCCGAATCGCTTCAACCTGGTTCAGATGGCTGCCATTCGCACCAAGCAGCTCAAGCGCGGCGCCAAGCCGCTCGTGGACGCCGAAGACAACAAGGAAGTAGTGGTGGCCCTGCGAGAGATCGCGGCGGGCTACATCAAGCCCAACTACCCGGACGATAAGGAGCTGGCGGAATAGCGCTTGGCGAGGGCAGTTCCCCAGTAGCGGAGAGCTTCAGCCGATGACCTGAACGGGGAGCTGGAAGGTGACCGCGGTGCCTCGGCCCGCGTCGCTGATCACGGAAACGCCACCGCCCATCAGCACCACCAGATCGCGCACCAAAGCCAGCCCGAGGCCCGCTCCCGCATAGCTGCGGGACGACGACTCATCCACCTGGAAGAACTCTTCGAAAATCTGGGGCTGGTCGTCCGGGCAAATGCCGATTCCAGTGTCGCGCACTTCGCATTCGAGCTGGTCATTCTCGAGCTTTGTGCTGATGGTGATCTGCCCGCGAGGCGTGAACTTGACCGCGTTTTCGAGCAACAGGTAGAGGATCTGATTCACCTTGGCGAGGTCTGTTCGAATTTTCGGAAAGGACTCGCTGAATCGCTGCTCGACGGTGACCGGTTTTTCCGAGATGCGATCCTGGACGCTGAAGATCGCCTCGTCGACCACCTCCCGGAAGTTGACTTCCTGAATTTCCATGGGTAACTCGCGCTGCTTGATCTTCCAGAGATCCAGGATGTTCTGGAGCGTCCTCAGGAACTCGGTCCCGTCGTCTAGCGCGGACCGCAGACTCACCTTGGAGCTGTCCGAGAGCGTCTCGTTCTCGCCCGTCAGGACCGAGATGATCGACTCGATGATGCTGTTGAGCGGCGTTCGGAGTTCTCGCGACATCTTCTCGATGAAGTCGTTCTTGAGCTTCTCGATCTTCCCGAGTTTTTCGGTGTTTCGCAGAAGCTCGATATCCTGGGCAAAGAGCGCTTCGGAGAGTTCGAGCACATCCTGGCTGTTGTCGTGGGAACCTTCGGTGTTCAGATGCTTCACGAGTTCCGTTCTTGCAGACTCGAGTTCTTCGCGAAGGCGGGTGTGATCGAGAAGCAGCGCGAGATTCGACGCTTCGCGCTTAACGGAGTCAGATAGTTCGGCTTGGATCGAGTTCGGGGCGCCCACGGCCAGGGCGCCGTGGGATCGATCGTCCAGGACCATCGGGACGATGAGCAGGCCGCCCTTGCTGCGCTCCTCCAAAGCGGGAAGCGCGCCGAGCCGCTGTTCGGTTCCCGTGGCGATCACCTCGCGAACGGTGGTCATCAGCGCTTGCGCGGCGTTGCTGGCGGCCTCCGCCATCGGGAATCCGGCGGCTGCTCGAAGGCGCGTGGTGTTTTCAGGGGAGCCATTTTCCAGTGCGGCCACGAAGATCAGCGCCACACCGCCACCGGCCCGCTCGGCTAACCGGGACGCACTCGCCCGCAGCTCAGCTGCGAGTCGCTGCCTGCGGGACGTGCTCTGCCCGGCATCGGTCACGGTGCCCACAGACATGCCTCCGCGCCTAGAACCGCGAATCCGAATCGATTTCGAACGGGCCCTCTACCTTCGCTTCGACCTCGTCCTCGACAGCGTCCGGATCACCTCCTTCGAGAGCCAGCTTGGTCCTGAAGTCGGTTGGGTTCGATGCAGCGCCCAACGCGGTTTCGACCGAGATCTTGTTTGCGCGCAGGAGGTCGAGAAGGTGTTGATCGAAGGTCTGCATCATTTCGCTACCTCCGCGCGCGATGTAGTCCTCAATCTCACAGGTCTTGGCGGGATCCTTGATGCATTCCTGGATGCTTCGTGTGCTCCGCATGACCTCGACGGCCGGCACGCGCGAGTTCTGCTTCTTGGTGGGAAGGAGCCGCAGGCAGATGATTGCCGCGAGGTTGTCGGCGAGACGCGCCCGCACCTGCAGCTGCTCTTCTGCGGGGAAAAACGAAACCAGCCGATTGATCGTGGAGCGCACATCGTTGGTGTGAATTGACGAGAGCACGAGGTGTCCGGTCTCGGACGCCTTGAGCGAAGTGTCCACGGTGATCTGGTCCCGCATCTCGCCGACCATGATGCAGTCGGGATCCTGGCGCAGCGCCGCCCTCAGCGCGTCGGGAAACGACGTGGTATCGGTGCCGACCTCTCGCTGGGTGATGATGCTCTTGTCGTGCGTGAAGACGAATTCGATCGGATCCTCGATCGTGACGATCTTCGCTTTCCGGGTGTGGTTGATCTCTTCGATCATCGTGGCAAGCGTGGTCGACTTGCCCATTCCGGTCGAGCCGGTGACGAGCACATAGCCCCGCTGCAAACGCGCTACATCGCGCAACGCACTCGGGAGATTCAGCTCTTCGAAGGTGCGAATCTGCAGCGGAATGACCCGTAGGACGATGTTGTAGCAGCGCCGCTGGCGCGAGATGTTGATGCGGAACCGGCCCTCGCTCGGCAGTTCGAACGCGAGATCCAGCTCGTTGAAGTCACCGAACTTCTTGTCGTCGGCCTCGGCCAGGATTCGGGCGATCGCTTCCGTATCCTTCGCGGTCAGGACCTTGTAGCGGAGCTCGACAAGGTCACCGTTGAATCGATAGAGGGGTAGATATCCCACCTGGAAGTGGATATCCGAAGCTCCCTTCTCGATTCCGAGACGCAGGAGCCGATATAGCTTGTCGCGGTCCATCGCTCGTCAGCCTCCAAGAGGATGGAGTACCCAATCCCAATTGGGATCCCGATGTTCGTATCGGCGTTTCAGACGGCGGCTTGACCTCGATTCGTTGGTAGGGAGGATGCTGTCGGGCGCTGCTGGCGATTGCGCTGGAGCGGGTCCGGAACGGGATCTCGCGCTCTTTCGCTATGTTGAATGCCGCTGGAGCGCAGTGCGTCTACCGGATGCCAGGGTATTCGAATGGTGAAGTGGTGTTGGAAATTTCCTCGAATCCGGAAACGCGGCGTTGCTGCGTTCGGCGGGCTCTGGCTGGTCTGGCTGGTCGTGCCCCTCGTGGGCGCTGTAGCTGCGGACGGAGAGGTCGAATCTCCGCCCGGGAGCGTGACCCTCGATCAACTGCTCACCCTACCGTCGGCGCTTCCGGTCGATTCGGGCCAGCGCGCGGGTCAGACCCGCGCGGAGTGGAACAGCCGGTTTGCAGAAGCGGAATCAGCAGTCGAGACCGCGAAGACGGACCTCGATGAGTCCCTCGACAAGCTCTCGGAGTTGGTCGGGAAGAAGGGCAACTGGAAGATTGCGGCGCCGGGTGTGCAGGCCGCGGTTGATGACGACTCCCCAGTAGACTACGGACTCAAACAGCAGATCCGACGCAATCGAGAAGAAGTCGTGCGCACGGAGCGAGCGCTTCGCGACTTGATCGTCGAGGCCAATCTCGCGAGCGTTCCCAAAAATTGGTACAGCGAGCGCTAGCCGCCCGAGGTGCGATTTCAACGGCTCCGAATGTCGAGCGACCCCGCGTCGATGCGGCTGGCCGCGCGCGGCAAGAATGCGAACGCGGGCAGGGCCATCACGGCGGTCAACGCAAAGTACGCCGCGTAATCGAGTCGCTCGGTCAAGAAGCCGGACAAGCTCGCGGCGGGAATGCCCGGCAGTCGATAGGCGGCGGTGAGCAGCGCGTACTGAACGGCCGCGTGCTCCCGCTGGCAGATGTTCATCAGGTAGGAGAGAAACGCAGCGGACACCAAGCCGCTGCAGAGCGACTCGGTGAGCGCCGCCGCGTAGATGCCGATGCGGCCGAGTTCGGGAAATGCGGCGGCCGTTGAGTAACCGAGGTTCGAAAAGAGCGCGAGGGCGCCGAAGATCCAAAGCCCCCGCGCAATGCCCATGCGGTAGACCCCCCAGCCGCCGAGGATCGCACCGAGCACGTAGGCCGCGATGCCCAGGGCCTTCGAGACCAGAGCGATCTCTTCGTCCGAGAAACCACGGTCTACCCAGAACGTGCTGAGCATCGGGCCCATCGCGAGGTCGCCGATTCGGTAGAGCATCACGAAGACGATGACCGCGGCACCGTGGCTCTCGCCGAGCCAACGTTTCAACGCGGGCCAGGGTTCTCGGCGCCCCGGATCCGGAACGGCGACGCGCGGTGCAGCGAAGACCGCGGCCGCCATGCACGCACTGAGCAAGGCAGCCACCGCGAAGGTTCCCGGCCAGCCGATCCAACGCGGCAGAAAGAGCAAGGCGGTCGCGAGCAGCATTCCGCCGCGGTAGGCGGTCGCCTTCATCGAGTTGACGGGCCCTTCCGCGCCGCGTTCGGTGATGCTGATCGAGTAGGCGTCGATCGCGATGTCCTGGGTCGCGGACGCGAGGCAGTAGACGCAGAAGGCGATCCAGAGCGGAGTGGAGATGGGGTGCGGGTCACTCTGCGAGATCGAGAAGATCGCCACGGTCATGACCGCCATCGATCCGGCCACCCATTGACGCCGTTCTCCGAAGCGATCGATCAGGGGCGACCAGAGCACCTTCAGCGTCCACGCGAAACCGAGCGCTGAGAGCAGCCCGACCTCGGCGAGAGAGGCGCCGTGTCGGCGCAGGTAGATGGGCCACAGCTCGTGGACTCCCATCGGGAAGCCCTCGATCAGATAGACGAGCGCGATGATCGGAAGCGTGCGCCGGAGGTTCACCCCTACCCCTGCCGCAGTCTAGCGGGCGAATCCTCTGGATTCGCTTGCGACGTTACGCGATCCCAGAATGGGATCGCGCTCCTAGCGGGCGAATCCTCTGGATTCGCTTGCGACGTTACGCGATCCCAGAATGGGATCGCGCTCCGAGCCATCCGACCGGGGCCGGCCGAGCGAGGCAGCCGATCGCTCGGCGCGAAGTGGTCGACGGGCCAATCGAAGCCAGCTAGATTGGGCCGCCGTCGAACTGCCGCACGGAGCGAAGGGGGAACGCGATGGATGAACAACCGCGAGGCAAGAACGACCTGGCCGCCAAGCTCTACGTCGCGTTTGGCATCCCCGCGATCATCCTCTTCATGGTCGTTCTGTTCTCGTTCACGCGCTCCTGCGGAATCCCGGCCTGAAGCCCAGATAGCGACCCCGTTCCCGACGCCAATCGCCCTCGGCCTCGCGTGCGCGGCTTGCTGCGCCCTACCTGCGGTTCCCCGGGCACGCAGTTTCCTGTGCATCCTTCGAAAGCGGCAGCTGAACTCTCCAGAATGATTTTTATCTATATATTACAGGCACTTAGAGCTAAGGGAGCGCACTCGTCCGCCGATGTAACCCTCAATGGGGAAATCAACACATCGGTTGACTTTCGCGGCGGCATTCGGGCTCGCTGTGTGTCTCGGCTGGGGCTGCGCGGGCGCGTTCAACGGGCCGTTCGCGTATCGGTATTTCACCGAGCCGCCCGTCGACGATGCCTGGGGGCCCAAGATCGAAGTCTGGCAGGCCCGCGAGCGGGCCGAGCGGCACGCGTCGGACTCCGAGGCCCCGACCCCGGCGGTTGCGTCGGGTGCGGATTCGGGGGCTGCGTCCGACCGCCCCTCCGACCTTCGGTTCAAGTACACCCAATTCCGTCAGGAGAACAAACGCGCTCTGGCTCGCGAATTGGCGGACTGGATTCAGAAGCAGGCCCAGCAGCACTACATCGCGGACGGGCCGATCGACCATTGGGCGACACTCGAAGAGACGTTTCAAACCAACGGCGACGACTGCGACGGCCTCGAGCTCCTCGTCTACCACCTGCTGCGCGATCTGGGATTTGGCGAAGACGAAGTCTTCCGGGCGATCGTCTATCGCCTCAGAGACAACCAGCACCACATGGTGACATTCTGGTTCGAAGACGCGAACGATCCCTGGGTGATCGATCCGACCGGCGCGATGACATCCGGAATGCCACGCATGTCCGAAGTGCCGGGCTGGGCTCCGCTCAAGGTCTTCAGCGAAAACAGCAACTACGATGTCGAGCAGCAGCGGGTCGCCCAGCAGTAGCGCCAGATCGAATCCGCCTTCCGACCCGCCCCAAAAGAACACAGCCCCCGGCTCCCCGAAGCAGGCCCCAGGTTCCTAGTCGGTTTCTTCGACCTCGAGCTCGAGCTGCTTGCGCTGCTCGGCGGCGCGTTTTCGCGCCTTGGCGCGCTCGCGCCCAATTTCGAGCAGCAGCTCCTTGCGCACCCTCTCGGCCTGTTCGCGCTCCGCGGAGACACGAAGGTGTTTGAGGTTGCGCAAGCAATCCTCGAGCAATCGGTTGTGTCGAACTCCGAGGTCTGTGGGAACCGGCAGGGGCTCAGCGGCGGGCTCGTGGACGATGTGGAGCACTTCGACAGCCTCGACGCCATCCGTTGAACGCGCCGCAATCTGGATTGTGTTGGAGCCGGGCACCGTCTTCACGAACCCGCCCCAGCTTCCGTCGGCGGTCACCCGGAACGGGTCGGCTTCGTTTCCCGTCGTCTCACTTCGAAGCATCACGTCTTCGAGGTTGGCGAAGTTCAACGCATCCACGACTGCTGAGAGTTCGCCAGGGTGGCGGACCGGAATGAACGATCCTCCCGTCATATCGGCGAGTTCCACACTCGCGATGGGGCCGGCCAACGCCTCCGAACCGATCGCAAAGGAGTGGATGCGAATTCCGGCTTTATGCGCCCTCCGCGCCGATTGACGCACGGCCCGCGTGTTGTCGGATTGCGCCAGTGGACCGAATGGCAGGGTGGGTTGGCCGTCCGTAAAGAAGAAGACCAATTTCTCGGAGTCGACGATCTTTTCCGAACGCGATCCATACAGTCCGAGCAACTCCGTCGTGGCGTGGTCGACGGCGCCGGATATGTGGGTCTGGCCGTGCGGCTCCGCGCGCAGGATGAAGTCGAGAGCGCGTTCGACCCGGGCGTATTCGCTGGTGAGTGGCTCTCGGGTCAGCGCGGGCGGGCCGGTCTCTCTTTTTCCATCGCCACCGGCAAAGGTGATCACCGCAACCCGGGTCGTACGCGGATCGAGATCCCGCAAGATCTGGCGCGCGGCGGCAACCTCAGCGGCCAGAACGGAGTCTCCTTTGTCGGTGCTGCCGCCGAACAGCGAAGAGATTCGGCCGCGCTGCCTCGCTCCGATCACGCCGTTGCCGTTGATGTCGACTCCGGTCGATTCTGCGGTCGAACCGGAAGTGTCCAGCACGAGCGCGACGTCGAAGCGCTTCGAGCGATCGCTCAGCGCCATGGCGCGGCCGGCCACGAAGGTGCCGCACGCCGAGTCCGAGACCACGGCGCCATCGCCCGGAAATTCGATTTCCAGGTGGATGTTCGTCCGATCCGGCAGCGGAAGGATGAGGGGCTGTCTTTGGGTTCGCGCGCTCTCGTCGCTTCGCGGCGCGGGAGCCTCGGCGAGTTTGGCGAAACTCTGGCCGGCCGCTCTCACGCGGAGTCCTGCGAGCGCGTTTTGCACCGCGCCGATCGGCCCCACCATGAGCCGCGGATTCGAAGCGCTCGAAATGCTTCCCTGCACGATGCCGATCACGCGCCCCGATGCGGATGCGATCACGGGTGCGCCGCCCCAGCCACGAAGATCGAAGGGCGCTTCGAGATTCAGCTGGATCTGCTCCGCAGAGGCTTCCCAGATCTGCCCGCGCAAGACGACTTCGTTGCCACCTCCCTTCGCGGGAATTCCGAGGATCTCGACGGCGTCGCCTTTCGTCAGGCCGGCGAGCTTCGCAGCGCTCTCCAATTCGAGGACGCGGACCCCGTTGGGAGCGGAATCCAGCGCGTAGATGAAGAAGTCGCCGGCCACGCTTCCCCCAGGCGCGTCGAACGGAATGCCTGGCGCTACGAGTAGGCGCGTCGAGGTCGAGATCAGATCCCACGACCCGCCGAGGCGAAACTCGACCCGGCCGAGCCTGGCGATGTCGGGGATTCTCAGGCTGTGGGCAGTACCGATCGCGGCGACCGCGCCGGTCTGCTCGACCTCGGTGAAAAAGACGGTTCCGCTGCTTTGCAACGCGGCGTGCTTTGAAAGGGTCGGCCGCGCGACCGCGGGCTCGGCAAGCGCCTGCTCGGGCATGCTCGATGCGAACACGGCGAGCGGAAACAGCGCGAGTAGGAGGTTCCGCGTCACAGGGCGGCCACGATACGGAAGCGAAAACGCGCTGTCACGAAGCGGCCCGGCGCTCTTGTGGTAGCCTTGCGGCACGGTTGCGCGGCGCGCACCTCCCTGCGGTTCCAAACATCATGACACCCTCCAAGCCCGAACGGATGCAGCGTTCCTTGAATCGGTTTCGAGACAGCGGGAAGCCCGTGGGGCTCGTGGAACTCGCCCAGCAGTTGCTCGCGGTCGAGACCGCGATCGATCCAGGGCTCGCTCGCCGCATCGTGGGCCTCGCGTTGGATCGGGCGCCGCAGTCGCTCCCCGATTGGTTGAGCCCGGGTGACCTTCGATCGGATGCCGAATTCGAGGTGGCCGATCAGAAGATCGCATCCGCGGATTTCGTCGTGGTCGACCTCGAGACGACCGGCTTCGATGTCGAGGGTGCGTCGATTCTCGAGATCGGGGCGATCCGGGTTTCGCGGCTGCGGATCGTCGACCGCTTCGAGACCTTGGTGAAGCCACCGGGAAAGCTGCCGCGCGCGATCGTCGCACTGACCGGTATCCACGACGCGATGGTCGCAGAAGCGCCCACCGAGAGACGCGCGCTGCGGTCCTTTGCGCGCTGGCTCGATCGGACGCCCACGGCTCCCTTTGTCGCCCACAATGCCTCCTTCGATCACCGCTTCGTCACCCGCGCCCTCGATCTGTGTGAACTTCCCCCCTATCGCGGAGCGGTGCTGTGCACGCGAAAGCTCGCGCGCCGGTTGATCCCCGAACTCGGCCGCTACAACCTGGATCAGCTGTGTGCCCACTTCGGCATCTCCAATCGCGCGCGACACCGAGCCCTGGGTGATGCGGAGGCCACCGCGCAGGCACTGATCGATCTGCTCGAAATCGCCCAGAGCCGGCTTAAAATGCGCAGCCTCGGGGAGCTGATCGATTTTCACCGGCGGCCACCCGCACAGCGGAAGCGTCGCCCGAAGCGATGAGGCTCGGCTTGGTTCGGCCGTTCTTCAGCTTCACCCTCGAGAGGAGTCGAACCACCCGCTGAGTCGTCCCTCGACCGGTCGAGGGAAGCCCACCCGCACCCGAAGCGCCGAACTCCGTGGTAAGGTGGCCGTGGGGGAAAACGGTTGCAGCTCGAACGGAAGCGATTTGCTGTTGCAGTGGCTCTGGTGATTGGAATGCTCGCTCCTGCGCTCGCTCCTGCGCTCGCTCCTGCGCTCGCTCGTGCGGTCGAAGCCAGTGGGCCCAATCGATTCGACACCGTCGTGATCGACGCCGGACACGGTGGCGACGACGTCGGCGCCCGCGGCGCGGAGGGCCTGCTCGAAAAGGATCTCGTGCTCGACATCGCGCATCGCCTGGCGAAACGCTTCGGTGGGAATGGGCTGCAGGTCGTTCTGACTCGTCGTGACGACATCTTTGTTCCGCTCGAGGAGCGCACTTCGATCGCGAACGATGCGCGTGCGGATCTGTTTATTTCGATTCACGCAAATGCGAGCCACGATACGAAGGTCAGAGGGATCGAGACGTTCTTTCTCTCGCTCGCGGCGAGCGATGATCACGCCGGACAGGTCGCGCGGCGCGAAAATCAGGCGTTTCGCATCGGCGACACGCCGGCCAAGCGCAGCGATGATGCGTTGGTCGCGATCATCGGGGACCTGATCACCAAAGAACACATGGAGGAGTCCAACGAGTTCGCGCGCCTCGCGCAGTTGGAACTCGCGGGTGATCCGCAGGTCGCGCGCGGCGTGAAACAGGCTCCCTTCGTGGTTTTGGAGGGCGTCCAGATGCCCGCCGCGTTGGTCGAGATCGGATTTCTGACCAATCGTCTCGACGAGCAGTCGCTGCGTGGTGCCAAAGAGCGGGACCGAATCGTATCGGCGCTGGTTCGCGCCGCGCTCGAGTTCGGTCGGCGCTACGATGCCCGACGAGGTGTCGGCAGTCGCTGAACATCGGGCGGCGTGTTCGACCCCCACCCGACGGAGGAAGCCTTGAGAATCGATGGGAGGTCGCCGAACGATCTGCGTCCCGTGCGCCTCGTTCCCGACTTCACCGACAATCCCCTGGCCTCGGTGCTCTGCGAGATGGGGCGGACCGTGGTCCTCTGCACCGTGAGCGAAGAAGACTCGGTACCGCGGTTTCTGCGCGGGACGGGACGAGGTTGGCTCACCGCGGAGTATTCCCTGCTGCCGGGCTCGACCGATCGGCGCGTCGAACGCGAGGCTACGCGGGGGCGCCCCTCGGGCCGCACCCTCGAAATCCAGCGCCTGATTGGTCGGAGCTTGCGCGCTGTGGCGGACCTGAGCGCGTTGGGCGAGCGAACGCTCTGGGTCGACTGCGATGTGCTTCAGGCGGATGGTGGCACGCGCTGTGCGTCGATCACGGGCGCCTACGTGGCACTCGCGGTGGCGGTGGAGCGCCTCGTTGCGCGCGGGGCTATCGAGCGCAATCCACTGCGCGATTCGGTCGCAGCGATATCGGTCGGGGTGATTGGAGGATCGGTGATGCTGGATCTCGCCTACGAAGAAGACGCGCGCGCGGAAGTCGACATGAATGTTGTCGCGACGGGAGCAGGGCGCTTCGTCGAGGTTCAGGGAACCGGCGAGGAAAGCACCTTCTCGGTCGACGAATTGAACCAGCTGACCGCGTTGGGGCTGCGGGGCATCGCGGATCTGGGAGCGCTTCAGCGGCAGGCGATCGCTGGAGCCAAGCGGGCGCAATGACCCCGTCGAGTCCCTCGATGCGGAGTTCGGAGGCCGTGCTAGCGACTTCGAATCTCGGAAAGCTCGGCGAGATCCGCGAGATCCTTCGCGATCTGCCGCTGGCGATTCGCCCCCTTTCCGATTTTCCCGGCGTCATCCTGCCCGAAGAGGGGGCGAACTACGAGGAAAATGCGATCGCCAAGGCCAGAGCCGCCGCGCAGTTCTCGGATCGGGTCGCACTCGCGGATGATTCCGGTCTGGAGGTCTCGGGTCTCGGCGGCGCCCCGGGGCCGTTTTCGGCCCGCTTTGGTGGCCCCGGTCTCGACGACGCGGCCCGCATCGACGCGCTGCTCGACGCGCTCGCAAAATGCTCCGGCGAGCAGCGCCGGGCCCGCTTCGTCTGCATCGCGGCCCTCGCCACCCCTGGAGGAGATATCGTGACGGCCCGCGGCGAGTGCGCGGGACACATTCTCGCTGCGCCGCGCGGGCGATCGGGCTTCGGCTACGACCCCGTCTTCTTCGTCGAGGGTGTCGGTCGAGCGATGGCCGAACTCCCCGAATCGGAAAAGAATCGGATTTCCCATCGAGCGTCGGCGTTCAGCGCGCTGAGCGGTGCAATCCGCGTGCAGTTCGGATTGGCGCCCCCGGACTGATTGACTCCATCGGCCTTCGAAAACCCCTGCGTTCAGGACCCGCACAATCTCTCGAAGATCTCCTCCGGAAGCGGGCGAGTGGGGTCGAATTTTACGAGTTCCCTGCGCAGGCGGTTCCGCGCCCGCTGGCTGATCTTCAGCCCGCGATGGCTGAGGAACCCCTCCATCCGGCCATCACAGAATTCGAGCGCTTCGGCGACTCGCAGCGACTCGGGATTCCAACCCAGGTCGTGGAGTTCGAGCCAGAGCGCGTAACGCGGAACGCGCTTTCCGACCGAGACCGAGAGCTCGACGAAGAGGTGGTCAAATCGTTTTCGGCTCACGGACCTCGCTCCGAACGGGTGGCTCCTCTCCACTACAAGTGGCCCAAGCGCGCAACAAGTGTCAGAGTTCGGGTAGATTTCTCAGAGATTTCATCCGTGCCGGCCGGCGCGGCAGGTAACCACGGACCGAGCCGGATCGTAGAATAGAGGCGGTTGATGGGCGGCGAACGTGAGACCCGCTGGCGAATCTGGATGGTTGCCGCTCAGGCGGGGCAGGCTCCAGCCTACGAAAAGCTGTTCGGCGAGCTGCTCCCCTATCTCAGGCGCTTCGTCCAGCGTCGCCTCCTCGACGCCGCGGCCGCGGAGGATGTGGTGCAAAACGTCTTGATTTCGATTCACCGAGCGCGCGGCACCTACCGAGCGGAGCGCAACTTCACCCCATGGCTCCACGCGATTGCGCGCAATGCGATCATCGACCAGGCCCGACAGCAGGCGGGGCGGTCGCGACGCGAAGTGTCGCTGGAAGCCAACGGTGTCGCGGAGCCTTCCAGCGAGCCGGTGGAGCCGTCGAGCCCACGCCTCTCGCCCGAACTCGAGGGCGCGCTCAGCGCGCTGCCGGACTCACAGCGACAGGCTGTCGAATTGATTCACCTCCACGGCTATTCGATCGCCGAGGCCGCCGCGCGTGTGGGCGCGACGAAGGCCGCGCTGAAGGTGCGCGCACACCGCGGCTACCGCGCGATGCGCGCGCACATCGAAGCACTGCGCTTCGAGGAGAGCGGCGGATGACAAGCCGGTCGACCGAGGACCTCGTCCAGCAGCTCGTCGGAGACCTTTCTCCGGTGAAGCCGATCGCCCGCTTGCGGGTTGCCGCGTCGGCTGTCGTCGCTCTGTGGGCCGCCGCAGTCGTCGCGACGAGTTGGATGACCGGGCAGTGGCCCCGCTTTGGCGAGGCTGCGTTCTGGTCGGATCCGATCACGGTCGCTGTCCTGCTCGGATTGACGGTCGCTGCCGCGGGCGCGCTGGTGGCCGCATTGGCCAGTGCGGTTCCGGGCCGGGAGCCGCTGGCGCGGGCGGGCCGGATCAGCGCGGGGTCGGCTGCCGTCTGGTTGATCGGCTGCGGACTGTGGGCGGTCGCTGGCGGCGAGAGCGAACCCGCCGCGAGTCTGTTCGCCGGGAGCGCGAGTTGCCTCGCGCACGCGCTCGTGCTCGCGATTCCGGCCGCGTTGGCGGCCGGCTTCTACCTTTCGCGCGGCGCCCCCCAACATCGCTTGATCGCTTCGGGTGTTGCGGCGGCGGGCGCCGCGGGTCTCGGCGCGCTGGCCGTACACGCCACCTGCAGCGTGGCGGGCGGCTTCCACCTGCTGCTGGGCCATTGCCTGACCCCGATCGTCGCGGGAATCTTGTTTGCGCTGCCGCTCGCCGGGCTGACCCGGCGCTGGTCGCGAACCGCGTTCGGGTCGTGACCGAGACGGCGCTGCTGCTGATTCGACACGCCGAGTCGAGCTGGAACGCGGCAGATCGCTGGCAGGGACACGGAGACCCGCCGCTCTCCGATCGCGGACGAGCGCAGGCCAACGCGCTCGCTCGAGAACTCGCCCGCGAAACCATCGACGTACTCGTTTCAAGCGATCTCCGCCGCGCGGCCGAGACCGCCGCGATCCTCGGAGAAGCGTGGGGTCTTCAGCCGGAGCCGACCCCGCGGCTGCGCGAACTCGACCTCGGCGACTGGGAGGGCCTGACGCGCGACCAGATCGAGCGCAAGGCCGGCGATGCCTTGCGGCGCTTCGATGCTGGGGATCTCGATGTGCGGCCTGGAGGTGGCGAGAACCTGCGAGAGATCGCGCAGCGCGCCTTCTCGGTCGTGACCGAACTCGTCGACGCGCACCCGGGTCGACGGCTGGCCGTCGTCACGCACCTGGGTGTGATCCGCGCGCTGCTCGGCGAATCCTGCGGATTCGCTTGCGGCGTCGGGACCGGTTCGGTCCCGTCTGGTCCCGGAGCGGACTTCGACAACGCCTGCTGGCGACGCCTCGCTCCTGCGGAGCTTTTCGATTCCGTCAGCGGGGAAGACGCCGCAGCGCGTCCTTCGCGCGGCGTGAACCCCTAGGAGCCTGACCCAAGACGCACGAAAAGGCTGAACGGGCGCGCTCCTGGTCGAACTCCTCTGTGGGAGTTGCTGCTCGGGTACGGTGACAGGAGGCCATCGGGCTCGAACCCCCCGGCTCCCCAGAGTAGACCCCACGTGTTGAATCGGTGTGCTCAACACCGTCCCCAATTGAGCGGGCGAATCCTGTGGATTCGCTTGCGGCGTCGCGCGCGATCCCATGCTGGGATTGCGCTCCTAGGGTTGCACCCGGGAGGGGCGATGCTGGCGGCCGCGCGCGAGCATCCGCAGTCCCTCGAAGACCACCCAGAAGTCGAGCGCGAGAATCAGGCTCCCGATTCCCGCGAGCAGCCACTGCTCGTCGAAGTTCGCAAAATAGCCCTGGA
>JADFQO010000011.1 GCA_022561775.1 Myxococcales bacterium
GACGAGGGTGCGGCCTTCGTGTTCCTGGGCAGCGCCACCGGCATTGCCGATGGGAATCCCGCCACCGCGCACGCACAGCTGGAGTCAAACCAGGCCGGCGCGTACCTGGGCTGGTCCGTCTCTGGCGCCGGGGACGTCAACGGCGACGGCTTTGCCGACGTGATTGTCGGCGCCCGGCTCTACGACGCGGGTCAATCGGACGAGGGCGCGGCCTTCGTGTTCCTGGGCAGCGCCGCCGGCATTGCCGATGGGAATCCCTCCACCGCACACGCGCAGCTCGAGTCGAACCAGGCCATCGCGCGCCTGGGCAGCTCTGTCTCTGGCGCCGGGGACGTCAACGGCGACGGCTTCGCCGACGTGATCGTCGGCGCCCGGCTCTACGACGCGGGTCAATCGGACGAGGGCGCGGCCTTCGTGTTTCTGGGCAGCGCCGCCGGCATTGCCGATGGGAATCCCTCCACCGCACACGCTCAGCTGGAGTCGAACCAGCAAAGCGCGCAACTGGGCCAGTCCGTCTCTAGCGCCGGGGACGTCAACGGCGACGGCTTCGCCGATGTGATCGTCGGCGCCTTTAGCTACGACGCGCCCGAGATCAGCGAGGGCGCGGCCTTTGTGTTTCTGCCGGAGCCGGCCGCAACCGCCTCGCTGGTGTCGGGGTTGGCACTGCTCAGCTGGCTGCACCGGCGGCGCCGAAGTCCGATGTAGCTGGCGAGCCAGGGCGAAAGCATTCCCCGGCGCTCATCTAGCTACACCGACCCCCGTGTGGGGAAACTGTGGGGGATTTGCACGGGCGCGCGCCGTGTCCCTCGTTCAGCCCAGCAGGCGCTCGTTCTTCGCGTCGTAGAGCGGCTGTTCGACGACTGTTGCAGCGCGTTTTTCACCGAGTATCGCGACTTCGAGTTCGGTACCCGGCTCGCTGTGGGCGACGGGCAGATACGAGAACGCGATCGACTTCTGCAGCGTGTGTCCGTACCCGCCGGACGCCGCGTAGGCAATCGCCTCACCGTTCGCGAAGATCGGCTCGAAGCCACGGGCGTCGGCGTCTTTGGCGTCGATCACCAGGCAGCTGAGCGTGCGCTCGACGCCCGCTTCCTTCTGGCGCAACAGTGCGTCGCGGCCGATGAAGTCGCCCTTGTTGAAATCGACGAAGCGCTCCATGCCGGCTTCCAGGGGCGTCCAGTCCGCGGACATGTCGGAGCCCCAGAGCCGGTACGCCTTCTCGAGGCGCATCGAGTCGAGGGCCCGATATCCCCAGTCGACGATCCCGTACTGCTCGCCCTCTTGCATCAAGAGGTCGTAGAGATAACGCTGGTACTCCATCGGGTGGTGTAGCTCGTAACCGAGTTCCCCCACGAACGAGACCCGAAGCGTGCGAACCGGTGCCATCCCCACGCGCAGATCCCTGCAGCGGAAGAACCGAAACGCCTGGTTCGAGATGTCGGTGTCCGTCTGCGCCTGCAGCAGATCACGCGAGTGCGGTCCCGCGAGTGTCAAGGTCGCGACTCGGCTGGTGGTGTTCTCGAGTCGGACGCTGCCGTCTTCGGGTAGGTGTCGCTCGATCCACGCGTAGTCGTGCAATTCGGTCGCCGCTGCGGAGACGAGGTAGTAGTGGTTCTCGCCGAGCTTGGTGACGGTGATGTCGCACTCGATTCCGCCTCGCGGAGTACACATCTGTGTCAGTGAGATTCGACCGGTGGACTTCGGGAGCTTGTTCGCGCACAGGGTGTCGAGAAAACGCTCCGCACCGGGCCCGGAGACTTGATATTTTGCGAAACTCGACTGGTCGAGCACGCCGAGCGATGATCGGACGGCGCGGCACTCTTCACCGACGGCGTCATGCCAATTGGATCGACGAAACGAGTACTCGTCTTCCGCGGGGCCCTGTTTGGCGAACCAGAGCGGTCGCTCCCAACCAAAGCGCGCACCGTAGACGGCGCCCTTCGCGAGCAGCTTGTCGTAGAGCGGTCCGGTCTTCAGTGGACGCCCGGCCGGGAGTTCTTCTTCCGGGTAGTGGATCGCGTACTCGCGCTCGTAGATCTCGGTTCCGCGGGCGACCACGTACGTCGCCGAACTCGCGTAGTCGTCGAAGCGGCGAACGTCGAGTTCCCACATGTTGTCGCTCGGCTGCCCGTCGATGATCCATTCCGCCCCGTACTTTCCCGCGCCTCCGCTGAAGACGATGCCGAAGATGCTGAAGCCCGCGAGGACGTGAAAATTCTTCAGGCCCGGGGCGGCGCCCATCAGACAGTGCCCATCTGGCGTGTAGCCGTCCGGTCCGTTGACGATCGTGCGGATCGGCGCATCCGCAAATGCGGGCACCCGCTCCGCGCAGCCCGCGAGCGACTCCTCGAGCCGCTCCATCGCGGGTTCGAGCAGACTGCTGTGAAAGTTTTCGGGGATTCCGTCTACCGCCCACGCCACGGTATTGCGCTCGAAGGGGCCGACGAGCAGGCCACCGCCCTCTTCGCGGATGTAGTACGAGCAATCCGGATCTCGCAGCACCGGTAACTCGACTTCCAGATCCTGCACGACTTTCAGCGGTTCGGTGATCAGGTAGTGGTGCTCGAGAGGGATGATCGGAAGTTCGAGCCCGACCATCCGCCCGATCTGCCTCGCCCATTGACCCGCGGCATTCACGACGACGTCCGCGCGAATGTCGCCCTTGTCGGTCTTGACGATCCAGCTGTCACCGGATCGCTCGATCGCCTTCACGCTCGTGTTGCGGTTGATCTCTGCTCCACGGGAGGTGGCTCCCTTCGCGAGAGCGTGCGTGACGCCGGTCGGATCGACGTAACCGTCTGTGGGGATGTAAGCGATCGCCTTGGCGTCGTCGAAGTTGGCAAGCGGGTGGAGTTCACGTGCGCGATCGGGGGTGATGACCTCGAACGGAAGGCCGAGTGTCTCGGCGATTCCCTTGCGGTTGTGGAATTCGTCGACGCGATCCTGCGAGGTTCCGATCCGCAGGCTCCCGCACGCGTGGAAGTCTACGGCCTGCCCGGTCTCGGCCTCGAGCGTGTTGAAGAGCTCGAGGCTGTACTGGAGAACCTTCATCAGGTTCCAGCTCGAAATCATCTGCGTGCACAGGCCCGCCGCGTGCCACGTCGAGCCACTCGTGAGTTCGTTTTCCTCGACGAGCGTGACGTCGCTCCAACCGAGCTTGGTCAGGTGGTAGAGGATGCTGCAGCCGGCGACGCCACCGCCGATGACGACGACTTTCGATTGACTTCGCATTTTCGAGGAACCTCTACTAACTCCGCCAAGGGCGGGGGAGTGTACGTGGAATCTCGAGGGCTCCCAAGGGCTGTTCGCTGCGGGTGGGGATCACGAGTCGAATCCGAGGCCCGCGAAATCGAGCATGCGCAGCCAGAGGCCGCGCCGCCCCTCGTTCTCGTCCGCGCGCGCGAGTCCGCGCTGGGTGAGCCGGACTGCGATGGAGCGGATCGGCTCGGGGGGCCACGGGAAGGGCCGTTTGCGCAAGAAGTCCAGCGCGAGATGGGGCAGGTCGGGGGAATCGAGCAGGTCGAGCGCCACCCGTGCGCCAAATCGGGATGCGAAGACGCCGAGCCCTGTGTAACCGATCGCCCAGGAGACGCGGCGCTCGTAGGCGGTCCCCACGTCCATGCAGAAGCGGGTGGTGGTCGAGATCGGCCCGCCCCATCGGTGGCTGAAGCGGAGCCCCTCGAGTTGGGGAAAGGTTTGGAAGAAGCGCCGAGAGAGGCCCTCGAAGCTTTCGGATCGCTGCTGGAAACGATCGTCCGTGCGGCCGCCGTAGTGGTAGATGGCGTCGTAGCCGCCCCAGAGGATTCGGTTGTCGCTCGTGAGTCGGTAGTAGTGGAATTGATTCGCGCTGTCGCCGACACCCTGGCGGTTGCGCCACCCGACGCGCTCGAGCTGGGCTTCCGACAGCGGTTCCGTCATCAGCACGTAGTCCCAGATCGGGATCGAAGCCCGTCGCATGCGGCGCAGCGGGCTGCGAAAAGCGTTCGTGGCGAGCACTGCCTTGCGCGCGCGGACACTGCCCGACGCGCCGCGCAATTCGATTCCGGCACCAAAGCGAGCAATGCGATCGACAGAACTCTGCTCGTACAGACGAACGCCGAGGCGCAAGACGCTGTCGCGCAGTCCCCAGGTGAGACGAGCCGGATCGAGGATGGCCCCGCAGCGGCGCCAGACCCCCGCGCAGTAGGTGTGAGAGTCGAGTTCCTCGCGGACCGCGTCGCGATCGAGCCACTCCACGTCGTACCCGAAATGCTCGAGATCGGCGCAGTGCTCGCGCAGATCCTCGACCTGGTAGGGAGCCGTCGCGACCGCAAGGACTCCATTCTCTTCGACATCCGCTTCGATCTTGTGCCGCTTCAATGAAGCGAGCAGCTCCCGGTAGTTTTCGAGGCCGAGTTTCTCGAGCATTTCGATCTCGTCGGGAAAATGGCTGAGCCCGTTGAAGAGACCATGGGTGAGGGACGGGTCCGCGAAGCCTCCATTGCGCCCGGAGGCACCTTCCCCGACAGACTTTGCTTCCAGGAGTACGACGTCTCGGTCGGGGTCGGTTTCCTTCGCTTGCAGTGCAGCCCAGAGTCCGGTGAAACCTCCGCCCACAACGACGAGATCGGTTTCTTCGCGGCAGCTCAGGGCCGGGCTGGGAGTGGGTCGTTCGGGTCGGTCGAGCCAAAAACAGCTGGGGCTTGCGTCGACGAGCGCCAGTAAGTGGGGTTCGATGGGTAGCTCCTTCCGGCGGCGCGATTTCCCCCGCCGGTCGGCACCTTGGAGCGAGCCGCTCCCGATGCGGAGGCGGGAGTATATGGTCGTTGGTCGCATTGACAATGGGATCGGCGGCTTCGAACCCGCAGCCCGCAGCTCCGAGGTGGTTTTCGTCTCGTAGAACACCGGGGCCGGGCGTCCAGCCGATCCAGCATGACGCGGGCTACAGAGGGTCTTCGAGCAGCCGATAAGCGACGCTGGCGGATCGCGGAGAGAGAGGCTACGGGTGCCGTTTGATTTCGTCGTTCACAATGATTTCCAGGGAGTTTGTACCATCTTCTGCCGACGCCCGTGACGCCGTGGGTGCGGCAGTCGGTGGGGGGCCCAGCGGTCGCCGGGGTGCCGGACCCGATCGGTGTCGACCCCCCAACGGCTGACATCGGATAGTTCGAGGATTCGAGTCGGAGGGTCATGGACCACCCCTATCTCTCGTGGATCGATTACGCGGTGCTCGGCGCCTACCTGCTGGGCATGCTCGGCGTCGGCTACTACATCCTGCGCAAGGTCCCCAGCTTCGAGGAATTCCTCGTCGCCGGGCGCTCGATGACAACTCCGATCCTCGTCTGCACGCTCGCTTCCACCTACTACGGGCTCGACGTCCTCTTCGGAACCTCCGAGATGTCTTTCAACAACGGGGTGGTCGCCTTCTTCGGCTACTCGCAGCTCTCGCTCGGCTTCTATTTTTTTGCCGCGATTGCGCTTAGCGAGAGGCTGCGCGCTGCAAAATTCACGTCGCTGCCCGAGATCCTCGAAAGACATTACGGGCTGACAGCCGGGATCTTGGGTGGCTTCGCGTCGCTCTTCTATTCGCTCCCGGCGCTGGCACTCTTCGGGCTCGGGCGGCTGTGCGAAGTGGTGTTCGGGTTCGACGCGCGGCTCGGCGCACTCCTGCTCGGAGGCGTCGCACTTCTCTACACGCTGTGGGGCGGCCTCTGGGCTGTCGCGATCACGGACACCATCCAATTCGTCCTGATGTGCGTGACCCTCGCGATCGCGATCCCGATTCTGATGGCGAATATCGGCGGTTTCGACGCGGTGGCGTCGGCGGTCCCTGTCGGCCATTTCGCGATTTTCGGCGACATGCCGGTCTGGCTGATGCTGGCCTATGCGGCCACCGGAATCAGCATCCTGGTCGACCCCGGTTTCTACCAGCGCATCTTCGCCGCAAAATCCGCCCGCCAGGCGCGCAACGGGATGCTGCTGAGCCTGCTCATCTGGTTCGCCTACGACTGGCTGGTGGTCGCGGGAGGCATGCTCGCGGCTGCGGGAGTCAATTCCGGGACCCTGCCCGCGCAGCTTCATTCGAACGACGCACTGCTGACGGCGGTGGTGTACGCGCTGCCGGCGGGCCTCGCCGGCTTGTTTCTGGCGGGTGTCCTGGCCACCGCGATGTCGACGATCGACAGCTACTCGCTGGTCGCCGGCGCCAACCTCTCCTACGACCTCTATCGCCCTCTGGCGAGGCATCGGGTGACCGATCGCGAACTCGTTCGCTTGACGAAGTGGGGGATCGTTCTCTCCTGGACGCTCGGCTACTTGCTCGCCTACGTGTTCGACAAGTTGATGGCGCTATGGGTCTTCCAGGCGACCGCACTGACCTCCACGGTCCTGGTTCCGATCTTCGCCTGTCTGTTCTGGAAGGGGAAGAAGACGCCGACGGCGTGCCTGTTGAGCTTCGCCTTGGGCCTGGTCAGCGTGATCGCGTTCTACTCCACGATCAAGTTCTTCGGCGAACCGAATTCGTTATACGGCACCTACATCTGGTCGTTTTCACTCTGGGGTTCGAGATACGAGATCTGGCAGGAGTACGCGCTCTTCTTCACGCTCCCGCTGAGCGCAATCGGATTTCTGATCGGAAACTGTTTTGGGAACAACTACGTGCCACCCGAGCGAGGGGCTGCTTGACGATGAACGGATGGGATCTCTTTACCTGGTTCAACAGCGCGCTGCTGGCCGGAGCCGCTGTGGTCATCTTCGTTCTCTTTCTCAAAGACGCCCGTGGCATCCTCTCGGGCAAGGGACGGGAGGGCGACAGCGGGCAAGGCGACGCGCAAGCTGGCGCAGATCCAGATCGCTCCTAGCGGGCGAATCCTTTGGATTCGCTTGCGTCGTCGCGCACCCCCATTCTGGGGTCACGCTCCTAGCGGGCGAATCCTTTGGATTCGCTTGCGGCGTCGCGCGACCCCCATTCTGGGGTCACGCTCCTAGACGTTGGGCGAGATCAGCCGACGGCCGCCGGGTCCTTCGGGGGCGGTCGGACCGCGGGGGCTCGCGCTCTCGCGCAGAGCCAGCAGGCGCATACCGATCCCATAGACCAGCGCCGGCAAGATACTTGCGGCCACGGATGCGGGTAGGTACCGGGAGAGCTGGTGGATTTCGCCGCTGATCGGGTTGTACATCACGACGTAGACAACCTGCCCGAGCAGCAGCGATCCGAGCGCGACCCAATTGTAGCCCCGGTGAAAGTAATACTCGCCGCTCGGGTCGTCCTCGAAGAGGGCCCGCAGATTCAGCTTCTGCTTGCGCAGGAAGAAATAGTCGGTGAGCAGGATGCCCGAAATCGGCGCATACATGGTGCCGTTGTAGGCGAGAAAGGCGTCACCCAGGCTGAAGAGTTGGTGGGGCCAAAACACGAACGGAAGGCACGGAACGATCAGCAGCAGCATGAGTTGCCACCACGGCGTCGCGCGAAACCGCTTGACGTGTCGCATCGCGAGGCCACTGGCAAAAAGCGAGACAGCGGTCGACGTGACGTTGGCGAGTGCAACGAAGGCCAGCGCAAGAATTCCCATGACGACTCCACCGAGGGGGATCATCCACTCGGTGGGATCATTGGACCCCACGACTAGCGCGGAAAACAGCCCAATGCAGCACGCGACGGCGCCGGAAAATCCCAGCTGGATGATCTCGGGATAGATCGCGTTGCGCTGGCTGCGGGTATTGCGCGCGAGAAATCCCACCCCACCCCACCACGAGATCCCCGAAGCGATGCCGAGTTCGACGGCGATCACGTAATTGGTGGTCGGATTGGGTCCGGGGTCGAGCGGAGGAGCCGCGGCGATCGCTTCCCAGCCGTAGTCGTGAAACAACGTGTAGAACAGGAACGCGATCAGGATTCCGATTCCCGGGGCGATGATCGAATTCGCCACGCTCAACAGGTGCACGCCGCGCGTGACGATCAGATACGAGAGCCAGAGGCCAAGCGCGACGCCTGCACCGACGATCCAATTGCCGGTCTGGTATCCAAGTGCTTCCACGATGTTTCGGATGCCGTTTCCGAACATCACGAGCAGCAACCCCGACCAGCCGATCATGTTGATCAGGTAGAAAAGCAGCGGGATCTTGACGCCGCGCTGGCCGAAGGCCGGCTTGCAGCAGTCGATCTGTTCGATCCCGTAGCGCTGACAACCGAGGCCGAGCGCCATCGTGGTGATGAAGATGCCGATCAGGTTTCCGGCGATCAGACAGACGATGCCTTGAACCGCGCCGACGAGTTCGGCCACGAAGCTGCCCGTTAGGAAACACCAGGTCGCGATCGAGTAGGCGAAACAAGTGGTGTGTGCGCTCGCCGTCCCGTACTCGCGCTCGCCGATCAACAGGGGCAGGCGCCCGAAGGCGCTGTCCTCCTGGGTTGGCGAATCGGAGCGGTCCGCTTCGGAGTCGAAGGCGTCGGCGCTCATCGGCGGTTTCGCGGTCCTTTCACCCGGCAAACCACCACAGCGCGATCGCCGGTATGACAACCGAACCCACGATGCAGAAAAACCAGTCCAGGGCTGTGAAACCGCCGATGTCCGAATCGTCGAGCGCTTCGAGTTCTTCGATTCTGCGCTCGAGATCCTCGACGAGTCGCTCGCGGTCTGCTTGCTCCGCGCTCGTGTGGAAATCGGTTCGGGGCTGGTCGGACATGTCGCTCCGCTGGCAGGGGGCCCGCTCGAAAGTGGCGCCCATCCTAAGTCGATAGGAGTCGATGCTCAAGTAGCGGCTCTCCCAAAGTTTGATAGGGGCCGATGCTCGCGGTTCGGCTCCCCGCATCAGCGAATTCATCTGAGATGACCCGCGGGGCTCGAGGTCCCCGACCGCGAATGTGCCTCGTTCGCCCTCCGACCCGCACAGCCGCCTGGACCGGGATGGGTTCGGAAGCGGGATCGGGGTCGGCGAGGCATCCAACCGGGTTCGCGCTCCGAACCGGGCTGATCACGCGAGATCCGCTAGGCGTCGCCGTGATCGGTCGGCCGCCCCGCAATCCGCCGCCGGAGGCGGGCAGTTCTGCAACTTGGCGAGGTAAACCGGCGTGAAAACAACTATCTGTCCAGGGCGACCGCCTCGGCGCCAGCCTCCGCAAGGCCCAAATCGCTCGATTCCCGAAATTGCTCGAAATTGGGAGAAACTCCGGGTTGCAATATCATCCCGAGCCGGAATAATGTGCAGCTTCCCACCCGGTGTTTTGGTCGACTTCGGAGGGTGACTGGTCGGGCAAAAGATCTCGGAGAAATCAGAACGACGCGAGCGTTGCACGAGGGCCCCGATGCGTGGAAGATGGGGCCCTTCTTTTGAGGAGAACTGCTTGATGATCCGCAAAATTCGAAACGAGGTTGGCGGCCTCGCGGTTGCCATGGCGGCTGCATGCGCCGTCATGGGCTCGGGCACCGCGGTCGCGGTCGATCTCGATCAGCTGGTCGCCCAGCGCATGGATGTCAACACTGACGGCGCCAAGAGCCAGGTGCGGATCGACAAGCTCAGCGATGATACCGACAGGCTCACCGCCGAGTTTCGAGTCCTCCTTCAGCGTATCGACGCGCTGCGCGTCTACAATAAGCAGGTCAGCGACCTGATCGTCTCGCAGCAAGCCGAAATGGCGTCCCTGCGAAGGCAGATCGATGACGTCGAGTTGGTGGGTCGCGAAGTCACGCCGCTGATGCTCGGAATGCTCGACGCGGTCGAGAATTTCGTCGAAATCGACGTGCCCTTTCTGCCAGAAGAGCGCTCGGAGCGAATTGCGGGTCTTCACGACGTGATGGCTCGTGCCGACGTCACCGACGCCGAGCGGTACCGACGCATCATGGAGGCCTACCAGATCGAAAATGAATTCGGGCGAACCATCGAGGCCTATCAGGGCGAATTGAATCTCGATGGGTCGACTCGTCAGGTGGACTTCCTGCGCTTCGGCCGCGTGGCATTCCTCTATCAGACGCTCGATGGAAGCGAAACGGGCGTTTGGGATCAAAAGAAACGGGCGTGGCTGGATGCGTCGGACTCTGCCAGCGCAGTCCGCTTGGGGATTCGCATGGCGCGTAAACAGGTGGCACCGGACTTGTTGAGACTTCCCATACCGACCGCGGAGGCGGCGCAATGAAGTGGTTGGGAGCAACGCTGGTTTGTCTGATGATTTTCGTGGCTGCTCACGGCGTCTTTGCGCAGCAACCCTCCGCTGAAGAGGCGGCGGCCGATGAGGCTGCGGCCAATACGCCGCCCCCCCCGCCGCCCCCCAAGTCCATCACGATGGGCGAACTCCTCCAACGGGTGAAGAAGGGCTGGAGCGGAGAGCGCAAGGAGAACCGCGCGCGCGAGGCGGCCTTTGCGAAGGCGAAGGCCGACCAGCAGCGCCTGCTCAACGAAGCGAAGGCGACCCGCGCTGCGCTCGAGCGGCGCAGTGAAGTGCTCGAGAGTGAGTTCGAAGCCAATGAAATCGCGCTGACCACTCTCGAAGACACGCTGGACAAGCGACTCGGTGCCCTCGGCGAACTCTTTGGTGTCGTGCGTCAGGTCAGCGGTGATACGAGGAGCCTGTTGGAGGGTTCACTGGTCAGCGCCCAGATCCCCGGGCGAGTCGAATTTCTCATGGAACTCGGCAAGAACAAGAGTCTGCCATCGATCGAATCGCTCGAGAAGCTGTGGTTCATCCTCCATCAGGAGATGACCGAACTCGGCAGGGTGGTGCGCTTCTCGGCGACTGTCATCAACATCGACGGCGAGCAGAATCAGCGCGACGTCATCCGCGTAGGCGGCTTCAACGCGCTTTCGGAAGGGGTCTACCTGATTTACGAGGAGAGCAAACTCCAGGAGCTTCCCAAGCAGCCCGCAGGCACTTATCTCGACACGGTTTCGCGCTTTGAGTCCGCCACGGGAGATATGGCAAGGCTGGCGGTGGATCCCTCCGGCGGTGCAATCTTGAAGGTGCTGATCCAGACACCAGGCTTCATTGAACGAATCAAACTCGGCGGCGGGGTCGGCTACGCGATCATCGTGCTCGGTCTGCTGGCCGGGACGTTGGCGATCGTCCGCTGGGTCATCGTGTTCGGGACCGGTCGCAAGGTCGCGGTGCAGAAGAAGAGCGACCGGGTGAGCGACGGCAATCCGCTGGGACGCGTGCTGGGGATCTACGAAGCCAACCGGACTACCGATGTCGAGACTCTCGAACTCAAGCTTGACGAAGTCATCATGAGGGAATCCGCGAGCCTCGATAAAATGCTGTGGGCGGTCAAGGTGGTCTCGGTCGTGGCACCGTTGATGGGACTGCTGGGTACCGTGACAGGTATGATCCGGACCTTCCAGGCGATCACGCTGTTTGGAACCGGTGACCCCAAGATGATGGCCAGCGGTATCTCCGAAGCCCTCGTCACCACCATGCTCGGTCTCTATGTCGCGATCCCGTTGGTACTGCTACACGCCCTTGTCTCCAACACCAGCAAGGGCGTGGTGGAGATTCTCGAAGAACAGGCTGCGGGTCTGATCGCTCGCCGAGCGGAACAGGCCGATGCTTCTTGATTTCGAGCCCATCGCGGCCGTGCGCGCATTTATCGAGCGCGGGGGCGACGTCCTGCTCCTGATCGCCGCGGTGACATTCCTGATGTGGACCTTGATGCTCGAGCGCCTCTGGTACTTCAAGGTCCTACAGCCGCGAGAGGCCAAGCGAGTGGAGGATATCTGGCGGGCACGCAGCGATCACGAGTCGTGGTTCGCCGATCAGGCGCGACGACTGCTGGTGTCGGAAGTGCGGCTCGAACTTCACCACTCGGTTCGCACGATCAAGACCTTGGTAGCTATATGTCCGATGCTGGGCCTGCTAGGGACCGTGACCGGTATGATCGAGGTCTTCGACGTGATGGCGATCTCGGGAAGTGGAAATGCCCGTGCCATGGCGTCCGGAGTCTCGAAGGCGACGATTCCGACGATGGCCGGCATGGTGGCCGCGCTATCGGGAATGATCCTGAGCGTCCAGATTGAACGTTTTGCCAATCACGAAACGGAACGCGTGGCGGATCACCTGACCCACGCGCACGACTAGAGGATTCGAAATGCGTCGACAGCGTAGAGCGAGCGCAGAAGAGGCAGAGGTTGACCTCACACCCATGCTGGACGTGGTATTCATCATGCTCATCTTCTTCATCGTAACAGCCTCCTTCGTGAAAGAATCTGGCATTGATGTCAACCGCCCGGATGCCGCTACGGCTGTGGTGAAACCTCGCGGCAACATTCTGGTAGCGATCACACCGTCCGGCCAGATCTGGATCGATAAGCGGGTGGTCGATGTCCGCTCCATCCGCGCCAACCTGGAACGCCTCCACGCCGAAAATCCGCAAGGTGCCGTCGTCATACAGGCGGATACGGATTCGAAGAACGGCCTGCTGGTGGCGGTCATGGATGCCGCGAAGCTGGCTAAAATCGAGAACATTTCGATTGCCGCAGAAATCATCGACTGATGGCGCGTCACCTCAACGCGGCAGGCCTCGCGATCCTCGTGACGTTTGGCCTGTTTTATCTCATGCAGGCGCTGATCCTCGGAAAAGACACAAAGCTGGGTGATCCGGGCGGAACCATGATCGATTTCATTCGACTCAAGAAGGAGTCCGAAACCGAGACCAAGAAGCGGAAGATGCCAGACAAGACGGAGCCCGAGGAGCCGCCGCCGCCGCCGGATCTGAGCTTGGCCAAGTCGAACAAACCCAACCAGAATCTCGGGGATATGGCGTTTGCGATCGACGTCGATATCGATATGGGCGGGGCGAACATCGCAATCGCCGCGGCCGACACCGACGTCGTTCCGATCGTGCGAGTCCAACCCCAGTATCCGTTGCGGGCCTCCGAGCGCGGCATCGAAGGATGGGTCGAAGTGTCGTTCACCATCAGCAAGGCCGGAACCGTCAAGGATCCGCTGGTGACCAATTCACATCCCAGCTCCATCTTCGATCGCTCGGCTCTCAAGGCGATTCGAAAGTGGAAATACAATCCGAAGATCGAGGACGGCGAGCCGGTAGAGCGCCCCGGCGTCAGGGTCAGACTCAAATTCGATTTGAGCAATCTATAGAGTGGCTAGTAAAATGTTCTCGGGTCAAATCTCACGCATCCATCGAGCTTGCCTCTTCCTTCTGACGCTGGTCTTCGCGCTGGGCGTAGCTGGCAGCGCCGAGGCGGCCAGGAGGAAGAAGAAGGACGACAAGGATGCGGGCAAGAGCTTCACCGTCAGCGAGCAGATGTACAAGAAGCTGACGAAAGTGCATGAGGCCCTGGAAGCCGACCAGTACCCAGAGGCTGCCGTGTTGCTCAAGGAACTCGAAAAGAGGGCGCAACGCCTGAATCCCTACGAGCGAGCGCTCGTCTATCAAATGCTCGGTCTATCGCAAGCGGGACAAGAACGATACGAGGCGGCTCTCGTCTACTTTGAAAAGTGTCTTGTCGACGATGCGCTACCGCACGGCGCGATCGTGAGTACCCGTTATACGATCGCTCAGCTCTACATGGCGACCGATCAATTTGAAGAGGCGGTCGTCGCGTTGGAAAAGTGGTTGAAAGAAGTCGAGAAGCCCAACTCGAACGCCTATTATCTTCTCGCGGCTGCCTACTACCAACTCGACCGGATCGATCAGGCGATCGGTCCCGCCGAAACCGCCATAAAGCTCGCAAAAAAGCCAAAGCCGCCGTGGCTGCAACTGCTGGTCGGTCTGTACTACGAGACCAAGCAGTACCCGAAGGCCGTCGGTCCTCTCGAAACGCTGATCATGATCGACCCCAAGAAGGCCTACTGGACGCAGCTCTCCTCGCTCTACGCGCATCTGGAGCAGGAAGGCAAGTCGCTGGCGGTCATGCAGCTCGCCTACGCCCAGGATTACCTCACGAAGAACAACGATCTGCGCGCCCTCGCGCAGCTCTTTCTCTATCACTCCCTGCCGTATCGGGCGGGATTGGTGCTCGAGAAGGCCGGTAAAGACGAGCTCATCGACGAGGATGCCGCTTACTGGGAGATGCTCGCGAACAGCTGGCTGCTCGCTCGCGAGATGGATCGCGCGTTTGGGCCGCTGCAGACGGGAGCGAAGATTTCGGAAGAAGGCAATCTCTACGCGAGATTGGGGCAGCTGTTTCTCGAGCGCGAGGAATGGGCGAAAGCCGCCGATGCGCTGAAAAGCGCGATCGAAAAAGGCGGTCTCAACGACGACGCCACCACGCATCTGCTGCTGGCCATCTCGTTCTACCACCAGGAGCAATACCAGAATGCGATCAGGAATCTGAAGGTGGCGCGCTCGAGCGAATCAGAGCCGATCCGCAAGTCTGCAAACCAGTGGCTGGTGTTGGTCGACCGCGATGCCGAGGCCTTACGAGAAGCGCGGGCCGAGGAAGCATTGCGGGCCGAGGAAGCATTGCGAGCCGAGGAAGCATTGCGGGCCGAGGAAGCATTGCGGGCCGAAGAAGCATCGCAAACCGAGGAAGCGCCGCAGGCCGAGCAGGTGCTGCAACCGGAGCAGGTCGCCCAGCCCGAGGGAGCGCCGCAGGTCGAGCACGTCTCGCAAACAGCGCAAGCGCCGTAGGCCGGCGAGGCGAAGGCCCCACCAGCGATCGCGTCTGCAGCTCGACTGATCCACCGGATCCAACGGGTACACGCAACGCGGGCTAGCCGCCGAGCATGCGGTTCAGGTCGCGCTTCATTACTCCGTTGACGATGACGGCGCGCATGATCTCGGAAGTGCCCTCCCAGATGCGATCCACCCGCACGTCGCGGTACAAGCGCTCCGCCGCGTAGTCCGCGCAATAGCCGCGCCCTCCGAAGATCTGCACGACCCGGTCCGCGACCCGCCCCACCATCTCGGAGGCGTAGAGTTTGCACATCGACGTCTTGGTGTGCAGTTCTTTGGGATTGGCCCGGCCGGCATCTTCTTCCCAGGACGTCGCGTAGACCATCAGGCGCGCCGCGTAGAGTTCCGTCGCAGAATCAGCGAGCATCCAACCGATACCCTGGTGTTCGTGGAGCTTGCTGCCGAATGATTCGCGCTCCGCACACCACACCTTGGCTTCTTCGAGCAACCGCTGTGCGGCGCCGAGGCAGCGGGCGGCGATGTGCAGGCGCTCCTCGCGGAACCAGGATTTGCTGATGTTGTTGGCCTCGCCGACGCCGCCGAGGATCTGCTCTTCTTCCACTTCGCAATCTTCGAACGCCATCTCGGGATGGCGATCCTCTTGACGGTGCATGAAGCGTGGAGTGCGCACGATGCGCATACCCGGTGTTCCATGATCGACGAAGAAAAGCGTCTCTTCGCCAGGGCCCGTGACCGTGTGCACCAGGACCGCGAGCCCTTCGTGGCCACCGCTCACGAACCACTTCGTGCCGTTGATCACCCAGCGGTCGCCCTTCTTCACCGCAGTGGTCTGGAGATTGGTGGTGTCGGAGCCGGCATCGGGTTCGGTCACCGCGTAGGCCACGGTAAACTCCCCGCGCATCGCGGGCTCCAAATACTTCTTTCGCTGCGCTTCGTTGCCACGCATCAGGGCGTTGTACGGGCCGCCCACGTGGGCCCAAAGACCGTTCGTCGCGCGGCCGGCCTGCTCCTGCACGATCGTCTGCTCGATCACCGATGAGCCCAGCCCCCCCATCTTCTTGGGCACGTTCATCGGCCAGAGTCCGTGGTCGAGCGCCTTCTGCTGGATTCGGGCGCGGACCTCTTTGGGGAGTGCCTCCGTGGTGTCGACGGTCATCTCGTGGGGGATCAGCTCCTGCTCGACGAAATGGCGGGCTCGCTGCTGCAGTTCCACCAGCTCGGGGGTCAGTTCGAATTCCAAAGCCCTTCCTCCTGGGTGGCAGCAGCTGCGGGCATCCCGTTCGGGGAAAGCGCTCGTGGCCGGGACCGCTTCGGCAACCTCTTGATAAACACGGTGCGTCTTTGATTTCTCGATATTGAATGCTTCACTAATATTGGTGATCTATTCAATCATCCACTACGATCCCGCCATCATACAGCTTTTTCGAGACGAGCAAGATGGCTTCGGCGAATCATTACCCCAATTTCCACACTGAGCCCGATGCGCGCGAGCCGCGCGATGCCCGCCGCCGCCGAGAGTTGATCGAGGCCACCATCGAGTCGATCGCCCGAAACGGCCTATCCGGAACGACCATCGCAAAGGTCGCCGAGATCGCCAATCTCTCCGCGGGAATCGTCAGCTTCTATTTTCGAACCAAGGACGCGCTCCTTCTGGCGACTCTCGAGCACATCGATTCAGCATTCGAACGACGCCGTCTCGAAGTACTCGACCGCGCTGGGGACGATCCGGTGCGCCAACTCGAGGCCATGATCGAGGTCTACTTCGACCCCGCCGTCTCCGATGCGGGCCGGGTCGCGGTCTGGGCAGCCTTCTGGGGCGAGGCCCGAGCCCGCGAGTCCTACCAACGCGTCTGCGGCGCCCGGCATGCCTGCGAGGAAGATCAACTGGTGGCTCTCTTCGAAGAGGTCGCCAACCAGGGTGGCTATGACCACATCGACCCCAGCGCTCTCGGCAGCGCCTTCCACCACCTGCTGTCTTCCCTTCCGGAGGCCATGCTCGAAGACGGTCGTTGCTTCGATTACGAGAAAGCGAAGTCGACCTGCCGCAGTTTCCTTGCGAGCATTTTTCCCGCCGAGTTTTCACGCGCTGGCGTCGCGAAGAGCGGCACCGCGCGGGACCCCCGCCCGGCCGGGGCTTCGTCCGAGCTGCCGGCTGAAACCCTTCCTGCCTGGGTCTACCGAAATCCCGAGTTCTACGAACTCGAACGGGAGCAGATTTTCAAGCGCGGCTGGCTGATGGTCGGCCACAAAAGCCAGGCGCCCAATCCCGGCGACTACATGACACTCGATGCAGTCGGTGAGCGAGCCGTCGTGATACGGGGCAAGGATGGCGTGCTGCGGGCGTTCCACAATGTTTGTAGGCATCGGGCGTCACGCGTCGTTCGAGACGAGACTGGCAACTGTCCGGGCGCCATCGTCTGCCCTTACCACGGTTGGAGCTATGGCTTCGATGGAAGGCTGCGCGGAGTTCCCGCGGAGGAGACCTTCGCGCGCCTCGACAAAGAGAAAATGGGCTTGATCGAACTCGAACTCGAGCAATGGATGGGTGTCGTATTCGTGCGCTTCGGGGGTGATGGCCCGAGCGTGGCTTCTGCGATGCAGGGTTTCGAAGAAGAGGCTCGCCTGTACCGGATCGAAGAGATGAAACCGTGGGGCAAGCCGATTTCCCTGATCGAGAATTTCAACTGGAAGTTCTTCGTCGAGAATGATTCGGAGGGCTACCACATCCCGAAGGGCCACCCCGGGCTAAGACGGCTTTTCGGTGCGACCTATGCGGACTCCGAACCGGGTTCGGCGGGCACTCGTTCCTGCGCGATGCTGCAGGAGCGAGAGTCCACCCACTGGACCGAGCGCGCCTACCAGCGCCTTCTTCCCCAAGTTGCGCATCTCCCAGAGAGCCATCGACGCAGCTGGGTATACTACGGGCTGTTTCCCAGCGTCGCCTTTCAGGTGGCGCCCGATCGGGTGGATTGCTACCAGGTCCTGCCGTTGGGATCCGGCCAGTGCAGGATCCACGGTTTCGCCGTTGCTCTCGAAGATGATCGCCGGGAGATGCGCGCTGCGCGCTACCTCAATCAGCGTCTGACCCGTCAAATCTTCAAAGAGGATCTAGACTTCTGCTACTGGACGGACGCCGGGGTTCGTACCGATGGGTATCCAGGGGGCTTGCTGTCGGAACTGGAGTCCGGGGTGCGTAAATTCCAGGATCGCGTCCGCAAGCTGCTCCCCGTGGCCGGCTGCGCGGAAGCGCCGTCGAACGACCGGGTTGCCGCTGTGAACGACGAGATGAAAAGAGAGCATTGAACGCGAAGCCGGCTGAAAAGAGGCCTCGTGTCCCGGTTGACCGGACCGACATCCGACGGCGATGAGCCTCGGGGCTTTCGATCGAGAGGATCGCAGATGACCATCAAGATCAACCCCGCTCGGCTGTGGAACGACATCATCGAGAGCGGGAAGATCGGGGCTACCGAAAAGGGTGGCTTATGCCGTCTCGCATTGAGTGAGGAGGATCGCCGTGTCCGCGAGTGGTTCGTCGAAGCGTGCCGCGCCGAGGGATGTGAAGTTCGCTTCGACGAATTGGGAAACCTATTTGCCCGACGGGCGGGTCACCGTACCGATCTACACCCGATCGCGATCGGAAGCCATCTGGACTCGCAACCAACCGGGGGTAAGTTCGACGGCATCCTGGGAGTCCTTGCTGGGCTCGAAGTGGTTCGCACATTCAACGAGCACGGAATCAAGACCGAGCACCCCATCGAAATCATCGATTGGACGAACGAAGAGGGAGCGCGCTTCGCGCCAGCCATGCAAGGCTCGGGAGTCTTTGCGGGCGTACTCGACAAGGAGACGATTCTCTCCTGTCAGGATCGAGAGGGCCGGGTATTTGGCGAGGAACTCGAGAGGATCGGATTCCGAGGTGATGACGCCTGTGGCGACCATCCACTCGACTCGTACTTCGAGCTTCACATTGAGCAGGGCCCCATTCTCGAGGCCGAGGAGAAAGTGATCGGAGTCGTCGGGGGTGTGCAGGGAATGCGGTGGTACGACATCACGCTGAAAGGTCGCGCGAGTCACGCGGGCACGACACCGATGAAGATGCGCCGCGACGCGTCTGTGGCGGCCGCCGAAATCATCGTCGCCGTGAATCGTCTCGCTCAAGAGATCGGCGAGGGTGCTCTGACCACGACGGGCGTGATCGAAGCGTATCCAAACTCGCGCAACGTCGTGCCGAGCCGAGTGTTCATGACCGCCGATCTACGGCACACCAGAGTCGATGCGCTTGATCGGATGGAAGAGAGACTGAAGGAAGTCGTCGCCGCAATCTGTTTGCAGCACCAGGTTTCCGAAACGCTCGATCGCCTCTGGGATTCGCCACCCGTCCAATTCGACGTCGAATGCGTCGATGCGGTCCGAGAGGCTGCGAAAAGAGGCCACCATCCACTGCGAGAAATTACGTCCGGCGCGGGACACGATGCCGTCCATGTTTCGCGGGTCGCTCCAACGGCGATGATCTTCATCCCCTGCAAGGACGGGATCAGCCATAATGAAATCGAAAGTGCGACGCCCGAACACGTGGGTGCCGGCGCTTCCGTTTTGTTGGAAGCGGTTCTCGAACGCGACCACCATGGGAGCTGAAGGTGCTCGAAGCAGCCTTTTCGGATCCGCTATCGAGTTTGCGATCATCAATGAATTCAATCAGTGTAGAAACACAAGAAGCGCATCAACCCAAAATGAAAGAAGGAGCCTATGTCCCACCGATCGCTGAAAAAATCCAATGAATATTTCAAGCGCGCCCTGAAGAGCATGCCACTGGGTGTTTCCTCCAACTTCCGCTACTGGGGAGAAGAAAGGACGCTCTACATCAAGAGGGCCAAGGGGCCGCGAATCTGGGATATCGATGACAATGAGTACATCGACTATCGGTTGGGTTATGGGCCGGCCATCCTCGGCTATGCGGACGACCGCGTCGATGCTGCTGCCCGCGAGGGAATGGAAGTAGGTGGCGTATTTGCGCTGGCGACTGAACTCGAGGCTGTCGTTGCGGAGCGCATCCAGAAGATGGTGCCCTCGGCGGAACTCGTTCGCTATTCGAACTCGGGTACAGAGGCGGTCATGGCCGCACTGCGGTTGGCGCGCGGTTATACGGGCAAAGACTCCTACATCCTGGTCGAAGGGGGCTATCACGGCCTACACGATGCGACGCTCTGGCAGGCCGCAGTCGACAAGATGCGTCCGGGCGACACGGTCCCCCCCCTTGAGCCGTACGGCGAGGGCGTCCCGAAGATCGTCAAGCAACTCATCCACTGCGTTCCGTTGAACGACGCCAATTTTCTGGAAGATGTACTCAGGAAGAATGCCGATCAGATCGGCGCGTTTCTGATCGAGCCGATCATGGGCAACTGCTGTGGAATTCCCGCCCAGGCCGACTACGTCAAGGCGGCTCGGGAACTCTGCGATCGCCACGGTGTCATGATGATCATCGACGAGGTCAAGACGGGCTTCCGGGTCGCTCGCGGTGGTGTCCAGGAGCTGATGGACGTGAAGGCGGATCTGTGCACGTTCGCGAAGGCGCTCGCCAATGGTTATCCGATCTCGGTCGTTGCGGGCCGAGAGGAAATCATGCGCAAGATCGGCAACGGTGTCGTGCACGGCGGAACCTACACCGCTCACTCGGTTTCGATTGCGGCCGCGAACAAGACGCTGGAGATCCTCGACGAGACAGACGCACTCGAGACGATCGAGACCTACGGGAAGAATCTGCAGGCGGGATTTGCGAAGATCCTCGACGCGCGCGGCATCGCGCACAACTTCGTCGGACATGCGTCGATGGGTGGCCTGTTTTTCGCCGAGAACGCACCGACGAACTACCGAGACTGGGTAAAGCACGACAGCACGCTCTACGAGGCGCTGGCGCTGCATCTGCACGATCTGGGTATTCTCTGCGAGCAGGACTGCCGCGAACCCTGGTTCATCGCGGAATCCCACGACGATGCGTGTCTGAAGGAGACGATCGAAAAATTCGAGATCGCACTCGATGCCACGCTGAAGCAACTCGGCCGGAGCTAGTGGTGCGCTAGACGAGTTCTCAAAATAGGCCCCAGTTAGTTCGTTTCTTTGGGGATGATCAGCGCGTCTACTACGACGGCTTGATCGGGTAGGGCGACCAGCGGGTTGACGTCGATCTCGGAGATCGACTCGCCGAGGTCCTCGGCGAGTGCCGAGAGGCCCATTACGGCGTCGACGATCGCCTCGATGTCGGCGGGCGGCCTGCCGCGTGCGCCCTTCAGCAGTGCGGCTCCACGCAGACGCATCAGGATCTTGCGAACGGCGCCTGGCGTGGTCGGGACCGTCAGCATCGAGACATCGGCGAGCACCTCGACGAAGATTCCGCCTGTTCCGAGGGTGAGCATCGGGCCGAACTGGGGATCGTTGACGACACCGAGGATCAACTCGGTTCCCTGCGGGACCATCTGCTGGACGAGCACCTCCGCGCCCAGTCGCTTCTCGAAGTCCGTGTAGGCTTCGGAGAGTTCTTCGCGGCTGGCGAGCCCGAGGCGGACGCCACCGCGCTCGGTCTTGTGCAGGTCCTCGCAGGTCTTGAGCGCGACGGGGTAACCGATCTCGTCTGCCGCATCCAAGGCGCCCGCGAGCGTTTCGGTGCGGATTTCGCGCGTCGTGGTGAGCCCGTAGGCGGCGAGGAACTGCTTGCTCTCGTGTTCGCCGAGCGCACCCGAAGCGCTGCGAAGGCGGTCGCGCAGCTCCTGAACATCAGCCGGGCGCGGGACTTTGCAGGGCTTTTCACTTGCGCGGGCGGTGCGGTCGCGCTGGTAGGCGCTGTACTCGACGACGTGGCGCGCAGCGCGCAATCCCGTTTCGGTGCCCATCAAGACCGGAATGCCCAGCGCTCTCAATTCGCCGGCCTGTTTGGCGCTCGTCGAGGCACTCAGATGGACGAGAACGGCGAGTGGATTGCGCAGCTCGCTCAACATTGGGCCGACGATGTTCGCGTACCAGGAGTGGTCGTCATCCATCGGAACCAGGTCGACCGCCAGCAAGGTGATTCCGGTCGAGGGATCGGCGTCGAGCGCGTGGATGCCCTTCGCGTAGATGTCTTCCGCGCCGTGTCCCGTTCCCCACGCATCGAGGGGGTTGACCGGATCGAGTCCCGGCTCGAGGATTTCGCTGAGCTTCTTCTGGGTTTCTTCGGCAATCGGAGTGAAGTCGATGCCCTCGGCTTCGCCCAGGTCGACCAACAACGCGCGCTCCCCACCCGAGTCGAGTATGGCCGACACGAAGCGAGTCTTCGCTCGCATTCCCGTGGCGAAGAGTTCGAGCGCATCCAACATCTCGTCGATCGATCGTGCGCGACGTACCCCATAATGCTCGAAGAGCGCATCGTAGGCGCCGTCTTCGCCAGCGAGCGCACCGCTGTGCGCCCGGGCGAGCTGTGCGCCGCGCTCGCTTCGACCGGTCTTCAAGGCGACGATCGGGATATCTCGTTCCGCTGCTTCTACGAGCGCGGCCCTGAAAGTCTCCGGGTCGCGAACGGTTTCGAGAAAGAGGCCGATCACTCGCGTCGATTCATCCTCGAGCACAAACTGCATGTAGTCCGACATCGTCGTTGCGGCTTCGCTGCCGGTCGAGATGATGTAGTTGAAATTCACGCCGCGTTGATTCTGGAGAAAAGCCTCCCAGACGGAGCCGCTGTGGCAGATCATCGCGGTATTACCCTTTGGTGTTTTCGGGTTCACCCGATAACCCGATACCGCGAGCCGATGGCACGGCGCAACGAACCCCATGCCGTTCGGGCCGCAAAGGACGATGTTGTTCTCCTCCGCGATCTTTCCGAGTTGATCCTTCAGCGAGAGCTCGCCTTCGACGGGCTCCGAGTAGGCGCTCGCGAAGATGACTGCGGCGGGAATCCCGCACTCCGCGGCTTCCTCGAGCGAAGCGACCAGCCCGCCATTGGGCACCGCGAGGATGGCGAGGTCTGGCCGCTGAGGTAGATCGCGCAGCGACGCATAACAGGGGCGATCGTAGAGCGAGTCGTAGCGCGGATTGACGCCGTAGATCGTACCCTCGTATCCGAACTGGCTGATGTTCTGCGCGAGTATTCCACCGAAACGGCCCGGCTGGCTGATCCCGACGATCGCGACGGACTCCGGATGAAGGAGAGGCGTAAGGTTCTGACGGTGACTCGCCTGTGTGGTGGTGCTCATGTCGGTGCCCGTGCTCGTTGTTGACCGGTCTCACGCCGCCGCTTGATCGCCCGCGCTGCCGGGCCCCATTGGTAACTCAAAACAACGTTGACGAGCCACTAGCCCACTGTATTTTCTGGCGGCCTTCTGGCTTCCGGCTCGCGTCATACGAGTCGCGCAGCCTTCTTCAGCTCCGCTGGCGGAGATCGAGAGTGGATCGCCGATGAATACCGCAGTCGAATTCACTCAGCGGATCTTTCCCCTGGCCTTGCTCTGCGGGGCCCTGGTCGCCGGCACCGGTTGCCCGCAATCGTCCGGCGACCCGCTGGACGAGATCCGCGGGTTCCACGCTCGGAACCGATACGAAGAGTCTCTCGAGGGCTTGCGGACGCTGATGGACGAGGACCCCACCGATCCCGAAGTGAACTATCTGCTCGGTAAGACCCTGATGCAGATAGGAGAGCCATCCCTGGCGATCTGGCCGCTGCGAAGAGCGGTGGAATCCCCGGAGTACGCGTTCGACGCCGGCATGATGCTCGCTCGGGCCACGCTCGACTCGCGAATGCCGGGGGATGCGATTAGTGCGGTCGAACTCGCGCTCGCGGTCGAACCCGACAACGTCGAAGCGCTAGCGCTCCGCGCACACGCAAACCTCAAGGCCGCTCGCCACGAAGATGCATTGGCTGATATCGAGCGGGCCGTCGAACTCGACCCCGACAACCTCGCGCTTCTGGTACCACGCGTTCTCGTACTGCTCGAGTTCGAGCGAGTCGATGAAGCCGAAGCCGCTCTTGATGCCGGCGAGCACACGGTGGAAACCACCGAAGAGCAGGTGAGCGACGAAATCCAGGCGAGGCTGTGTCTCACCAACGCCGCGTTCGCCTTCGAAAACGGAGATCACAAGAGCGCCGAGGTCATGTTCGCGGACTGTTTGGACGCGTATCCGACCGATCCGCTCGTCGTGCTTCAGGCCGTCGATTTCTATGACGCCATCGATCAGCAAGAGCGCGCCACGGCTCTGCTGCGGCGAACCTTCGAGGAGACGCGTGCGCCGCATTTCGGGTACGCGCTCTCGCGGCGCGTGAGAAACTCTCGGACCGGCGGGCCTGATCCGGAATGGCTCCTGTACACTTCCCCAAACGGCAGCTCGCCGAATCGGGTTCCGAGAGTTCTGGAGCCGCTGGAGAAGAGGTAGCGGGATCGTGGTTATTGGCAGATTCAATTTTCGAAATTCGTGCAGCTTTGGAAGTCCTCGTCTCGCGCGGCTGGCACTCGTGATTGGATGGCTTGGACTCGCTCCGTTGGGATGTGGCGACGGCGACCGACCCGAGGGTAGGCCGAAGTCGTTGGGGGAGTGGAAGGCGCTGCGCGCGTACCACGACGAAAACGTCTGGGCAAACGAGACGCTTGCCCAGGAGTACGAACTGACGCTGGTCGCCATCTGGGACACGCTGCTCGGCGTCGATGACGATACCTACCGGAAGGTTGCGATCCTGTCCTCGATCCAGTTTGACGAGGTGACGCTCGGGAAGCCGAAGCTCGTCGAAGAACTCGATCACGGCATCGAGAGCTTCATCCTCGAGCGGCCCGGCACGACGCTCACCCACGAGGAGTGGGGGAGATTCCTCCGCGAGCTTGCGAGCGGGGGGTATCGACTGATCCAATCCGAGTTCCACCACACGCGTTTCGTCCCAGCAACCGAAGATTCGCCCGCGCGATCGCTCGTCAAGATCGTATTTCACGCCATTGAAGACGGCGCCGATCGGCGCATCATCGTCAACGGTGAGGTCGGCGTAGAGTGGTCGGGGCTCCGCGACGAGAGCGGTAACCCGATCGCCGCGAACCTCGATGCCACGGGTTTGCGGATGCTGACCCGAACCGGGCCCCCGATCTTCAAGCAGATACTCGGCTTTGGGCTCAGGGACGGGGAGAACCTGTCTCGCCTGCACCCGATTCTCGTCTACGACCTCGACAAGGACGGCTATCCCGAGGTGGTCATGATCGGTGGCGGCCGCGTGCTCTGGAACCTGGGCGAGCGAGGATTCAACGACGGACCTCTCACCGAGCAGGGCTACCTGCTGACGGAAACCGGGGTGATCGCCGATCTCAATGGCGACGGCAATCCAGATCTGGTGTCGACTCGTGCGCGCGGAGATTTGGTGGTCTATCTCGGAAACGACAAGGGACGCTTTACCGGCGAGCCGATCGTGACGCCTAGGTTCGATCGCCCCCTGCGCGCCCCATCGACACTCACGGTTGGAGATATAGACGGCGATCGCGACCTCGACCTCTGGCTCGGGCAGTACAAGCGCGCCTATGACGCGGGGCAGATGCCCTCCCCGTATTACGACGCCAACGACGGGTATCCCGGATACCTCCTGGCGAACGATGGAGCGGCTCATTTTTCGGACGTGACCGTCGAGGCCGGACTCGCGGAAAAGAGATTTCGGCGGAGCTACGCGAGTAGCTTCTTCGATCTCGACGACGACGGCGACCTGGACCTCCTCGTCGTGAGTGACTTCTCGGGGATAGACCTCCACCACAACGACGGAGCCGGCCACTTTAGCGATGCCAACCACACGCTCGATTCCGACCGCCACCTCTTTGGGATGTCGTCATCGTTTGGTGATTACGACATGGACGGCCGGCTGGATTTCTTCGTCGCGGGGATGGCTTCGACGACCGCGCGCCGCCTCGAAGCGCTTGGGTTGGGTCGTGACGACCGACCCGATATGCAGGAGATGAGGATGCGCATGGCGTTCGGAAATCGCATGTATCTCGCTGCGGATAGCGGTTGGCGGGAGCCCGAGTTTCGCGAGGAGATCGCGCGCACCGGGTGGACGTGGGGGACTACCGCATTCGATTTCGACAACGACGGTGACCCCGACATCTTTGCCGCGAACGGGCATGAGAGCGGCGAGAGCACCAAGGACTACTGCACGAACTTCTGGACGCACGACATCTTCGATGGACAATCCGAGCCGGACCCGGCGTTGAACAGCATGTTCGGAGAAATGATCGAAGGCTTCGCCCAAGGCAAGGAGTCCTGGGACGGTTACCAGAAGAACCATCTGCTGATGAATCGAAGCGGCGAGGGATTCGTGAACATCGCATTTCTGATGGGACTGGCGGACGAATTCGACAGCCGTTCCGCGGTCAGCGCTGATCTGGATCTCGATGGCCGGGTCGACGTAATCGTCGTGGAAGACCGGGGTATCAAGGGTCAGAAACTCCACATCTATCGCAATCAGATCGAGACGGAGAACCATTGGATCGGCGTTCAATTGCAGGAAGAGGGGGGTGGATTGTCGCCGGTGGGCGCCTCGGTAACCGTGCGCACGGTCGATCGGACCCATGTCGGACGCGTGGTTACCGGCGAGACGCTGATGGGACAGCATCCGACGACGTTGCACTTCGGGCTGGCTGGATCGGAGCAGGTGAAATCCATTGAAGTCCAATGGGTTGGCGGTGTGAAGCGGATCATCGAAAATCCGGAGATCGACCGGTATCACCTGATCTTCGGTCGGGCCCCGACCGGGGCCTATTGATTTCGCGATGCCCCTGCGCCGAGATCCGCTCTGAATCCGTTGGTGAGTCGTTCGAAGATGACAACGGGTGAACACTTTTTACTTGCGGTCGAGGGGCGAAACGAGTATAAGGCTCCGGTTCGGCCTCAGATCCACGACGGGCGCTGTTTTCGCAGCGTCGCCAGAATCTGATTTCAGGAGGTATCCAATGGCAACCAGATACGACGCCATCGTTATTGGGGCCGGTCACAACGGATTGATTTGCGCCGCCTATCTCTCCAAGGCCGGTAGGAAGGTGCTGGTCGTCGAGCGCCGCAGCATTATCGGCGGTGCGACAGCAACCGAGGAGGTCTGGCCCGGCTATCGAGTCTCCACCGCATCCTACGTGATGAGCATGATGCAGAAGAAGGTGATCGCTGATCTCGAGCTTCCGAAATACGGCTGGAAAATGATCCCGATGGACTGCCTCTTCACGCCGTTCGAAGACGGCCGCTCGATCGCGATGTGGGGTGACCACCGGAAGACCCAGGCCGAAATCGCCAAGTTCTCGAAAAAAGACGCCGAGATATATCCGGTCTTCGAAGCATTTCTCGAGGATTCGGCCAAATTCGTTCGCAAGATGCTGTTCATGACGCCTCCGAACCCGACCTCGCGCAAACTGCGTGACCTCAAGTCGATGCTCCAGCACGCCAATGCGGTCCGCAAATTGGGCACCAAGATCTTCCGGATCGCCGATCTGATGACCATGAGCGTCTCCGAATTCCTCGACATGTACTTTGAGTCGGACCAGATCAAGGTCGTCAAGGCCTACTACGGCTCGATCGGCACCTTCCTCGGGCCTCGCTCGCCGGGGACCGCCTACGTGCTCCTGCACCACGTGATGGGCGACCTCGGCGGCGCGGGTGGCTGGGGGTTCATGAAGGGCGGAATGGGTGCGGTGCCGCAGTCGATCGCGGGCTGTGCGACCGCGCACGGTTGCGAAATCCGCACCGACGCGGAAGTTGCCCAGATCCTGACCGAGAACGGTCGGGTGACGGGTGTCGCGCTCCAATCGGGCGAGGAGATCTTCGCGAATACCGTTGTCACGGGCGCGGACGCGAAGACCTCGTTTCTCAAACTGCTCGACAGCAAGCAGCTCCCGAGTGATTTCGTCGAGGCAATTCAGAACCTGCGCACGTTCAGCACGGCGTTCAAGATCAATCTCGCCGTCGAGACGCCGCCGGCCTACAAGGCTTTCAAAGCCGAGCAGGTGGGTGTCGACTACCCGAGCTACGTGCACATCGGGCCGACGATGGAATACCTCGAGAGGGCCTATGACGACGCCAAGTACGGGCGCCCGTCGACCCGGCCATTCTTCACCCCGTGTATGCCGACGATCGTCGATCCGGATCTCGCGCCTCCCGGAAAGCACATCATCAACATCTTCGGTGGTCATGCTCCGTACGAACTCAAGGACGCGAGCTGGGAGCAGGAGCGCGAGAAGTTCGCGGACCGGGTTCTCGATGTGTTCGAGGAATTCGCACCGGGTGTGAAGGATTCGGTCATCGAGCGCCAGATCCTGATGCCGCCCGATCTGGAGCGCATCTTCGCGCTGCCGCAGGGTCACATCTTCCACGGCGAGCTGAGCTTGGATCAGCTCGCCTTCATGCGGCCGGCCCCCGGTTATGCGGATTACCGAACGCCGATCCGCAACCTCTGGCAATGCGGCTCCAGCACGCACCCGGGTGGCGGTGTGATGGGGATGGGCGGCCACAACGCGTCCCGCGAGATACTCAAGGGTTGGTGATGGCTTCGGCGCCCTGACCAGGGGTGCCGAAATACCGCGAATCGCACGCTCGAAGGCGAATCGACCGGCGAGAAGGGGCCGGTAAGAAGGAGAAGTGAGATGAAGCTCACGCCGCTCTATCAAACCCATCTTGACCTCGGTGCAACGATGTACACGACGGGTATGGGGTACGAGATGCCCGCCTACTACTCGAACGTGGAGGAGGAGGCCAAGAACGTCCGCGAGCGAGTCGGCATGAACGATGTCTCGCTGATGGGTCGGCTGGACGTCAAGGGCAAGGATGCGCTTACCCTTTCCCAATACCTGATCGTCAACGATGCCGCCCGATTGTCGGATGGACAGGCCCTCTATTCGGTCATGTGCAACGAAGAAGGCCTGATCGTAGACGACGTTATCGTCCTGCGTTTCAGCGCCGAGCACATGCGCATCATCACCTCGTCGATGTACCGAGCGAGAACGCTCGCCTGGATCCAGAAGCACATCGGCGAAAAGAACATCAGCGCATACGTGACGGACATCAGCTCCTACTTCACCATGATCGGCGTCCAGGGGCCGAAGTCACGAGAAGTGCTGAGCGGCATTACAGACATCGATCTCTCGAAGCTGAAATTCTTCCGTTTTGCCTTCGGAAAGTTTGGGGATATTCCCTGCATGATCGCCCGACTCGGGTTTTCGGGCGAGCTCGGCTACGAGTGCTATGTGAACGTGGAAGACGCTCATGCGACATGGGACTTGATCATGGCGGCCGGCAAGCCACACGGGATCCTTCCCTACGGGATGGACACGCTCGACGCCTTGCGCTGGGAGAAGGGATTCATCTTCTACGGTTTCGACGCGACGGACGAACACAACCCCTACGAGTGCAGGGTTTCCGAGTTCATCCGCTACGACTGCGGTGATTTCCTCGGACGCGAGGCGCTGTTGAAGATCCAGGAGCGCGGTCCGGCCAAGAAACTGATGGGCCTGGAGGTCGGCGGCGACAAACTGGCCCCCGGTGATCAGCCGCTCAAGATCGGAGCGGAGAGCGTTGGCCACGTCGTGGCTGGGTTTCACTCGCCGAACCTCGATCGAAATCTTGGGTATGCCTACGTGAACGCACCGCACTTCGAAGACGGCACCAAGGTCAGCCTGGAAATCGACGGCACCGAGACGCCCGCCACCGTCGTAGAGATGCCATTCCTGGACCCCGCTGGAAAACGCATGAGAATGTAGGCTGGCGTTTTCGGGGTTCTCTTTTTCGCCACGAGCCAATGGAGGGATACAATGCGTCTGAACATTTCCCGCCGTCTAACACTATTTTGTGGGTTGATGAGTATCGCGTTGCTCGCCGCGACCGCACCAGCGCAGCAGCGTTCCGGGCGATCCAATACCCCCGGCGGTTTCGCCGAGGGTCGCCTGATGAAGAAGAACGCAAAGGAACTCGGTCTGAGCGAGGACGATGTTACGAAAATCGACGCTGTAATCAAAGTGGGAAGGGGCGAAGAGGAGAAACTTCGCGAGCAGAACAAGGCCGCCATTGGCGAGCTGAACAAGATCCTCGCGCAGAATCTCCCGAACGAGAAGGAGTTGATGGCCGCGTCCAACAAAGTCGGAGAGCTCGCTTCGAAGTCACGAGTGCTCAAGATGAAATCCGTGATCGAGATGCGTTCGCTCCTCACGGCCGAACAGCTCGAAAAATTCATGGAGCTTCGCCAGAAGGCCACCGCTCGCCGCTGAGCCCGATTCGCTGGCTCGGCTCGTTTTGCCCTCAAGTTGCCGGATGGGTCCGGCCGAGATATCCTCGAGAGCTGACGTCGCGGCCATCTGCTGCGACCCTGGAGGCCGGGTATGCCCGCCCGAATGATGAGACGGCACCGCCGCCCACGTATTCGCTCCGCCATCGCCGAGGCGGAGGACGTTCAACACCAGCGCGGACTGGGCTGACGACTCTACAACCCCGCACTCCACATTCCATTTGAATGCGCGTCTCCGTGCGCCGTGCGAAGCGCACGCGCAGCGAGACCGCCAATCGTTGCAGATAGACGCTCGCCGCGTGCGGTGGGCGCAAACCTCCCGGGCCAAACGCCCAAGGGAGCGAGGAAATCCATGACGGACCCAATGCCGACCCAACCACGTTACGACGCCAAGGTGCTGTGGCGTCAAGATAAAGACCATTGCATCCACCCATTTACCCACTTCCCGAGTTTCGAGAAGGAAGGCGCTCTCGTCATCGCGGAGGGCAGGGGTGCCTATGTGTTCGACGTGGATGGCAGGCGCTACCTGGACGGAATTGCAGGCCTCTGGTGCGTCAACATTGGCCATGGGAACGCCGAGATGGCCGATACGCTGGCCGAGCAAGCCAGGCGTCTGTCGTTCTTCAACACGTTCGTCGACACGACGAATCCCCCGGCCGCCCAGTTGGCCGCCAAGCTCGCGGATCTGGCCCCAGCCCATCTGAATCGGGTCTTCTTCGATACCGGTGGTTCCGCTGCAAACGACTCGACGGTGCGAACCATCCACTACTATTTCAACCGGCTGGGGATGCACGCGAAGAAGAAACTCATTTCGCGTGTCGACGCGTACCACGGCAGCTCCTACCTCACGATGGCGCTCACGGGCAAGCGTGAGGACCACGAGGGCTTTGATCTACCGGAAGGCCTTGTCGACTATGTCTCGTGCCCCAACCCGTACAGGCGCCCGGCCGGGATGACGATCGACGAGTACTGCGATCAGCTGGTTGACGAACTCGAGGCGAAGATCCTCGAACTCGGACCGGAGAATGTCGCGGCTTTCTTCGCCGAGCCGATTATGGGAGCCGGTGGGGTGATCGTTCCGCCCGCTGGCTATCACCGTCGAACCCAAGATGTGTGTCGCCGCTACGGGGTCCTCACCGTTTCTGATGAAGTGGTGACGGGCTTCGGGCGCCTGGGTCACATGTTCGCCTCGGAACCGACGTTCGATCTGTCTCCCGACGTGATCACGTCCGCCAAGGGGATCACCTCGGGTTATGTCCCGCTGGGTGCTTCGATCTTCAGTGATCAGATCTACGAGGTGATCAGCAGATCCGAGCCGGGGCGAGATTCGTTCAACCACGGCTTCACGTACTCCGGGCATCCCATCTGCTGCGCGGCTGCGCTCAAGAACATCGAGATCATCGAGCGCGATCGCATCTGCGAACATGTCCGGGAGGTCGGTCCGTATTTCGAAAAGCGGCTCTCGCGTCTCGAGTCGTTGCCGCTCGTGGGAGACGTGCGCGGAAGCCACTTCATGCTCTGCGTCGAGAACGTTGCCAATAAGCAGACCAAGGCACTCCTCCCGGAAGAGGTCGCAATCGGAGACCGGATTTCGGATCACTGCGAGAAGAGAGGTCTCATCGTGCGCCCGCTGGGCCACCTGAACGTCATCTCACCGCCGCTGATCATGACACGGGACGAGATCGACGAGTTGGTGGAGATTCTCGGAGCGAGTATCGAAGCTACCGCCGACGATCTCACCCGCGAAGGCATCCGGATCGACTAGAATCCGACAGCGCCCGATTGCGGCGCGAGCGACTGGCTGGCCCGGGCCCAAATTTGGGTCCGGGCCGTATTTCGTGCGTTGGGCGGGGCGTTTCCCGAACGCATATGGCAATCTGGGCCGCTGAACGGGATGCGCCGCGGAGTGTGCTTTGGTTGAAATGCCCTTTGAGATGATTCGATACCAGACCGATGGCCCTATTGCGGTCATCACGCTCGATCGCCCCGACAAACTGAACGCGATCAATGCACAGATGATCCGGGAGCTCAACCGGGCGCTCGATCTCGCCGAGGGAGATTTTGATGTGCGCGTCATCGTGCTCCGCGGAGAGGGCAAGGCCTTCTCCGCGGGATTCGACCTCGGCGGCGGAGAAAGAAAAGGTGAGGATCGAATCGAGGCTCTACGCGCCAATCTCCAGCTCGATTTCGACGTCATCATGCGTTTTTGGGATTCTCCAAAAACCACGATCTCAGCAGTTCACAAATACTGCTTCGGTAGCGCGCTCGAGATGGCGGTAGCGTGCGACATCACCGTGGCAGCCGAGGGCTGCCGCTTCGGTGAGCCGGAGGTCAAGTTCGGCAGCGGGATCGTGACGATGATCCTGCCCTGGTTGATCGGCCCGAAGCGAACGAAGGAGTTGCTGCTAACGGGAAACGACGAGGTGACCGCCGAGCGCGCGCTCGAGATGGGCCTCGTCAATCGAGTGGTTCCCGCCGAGGATTGCTACGCTGAGGCCCTGCGCCTTGCACGCACGATTGCTGTCAACGACCGCGTGGCCGTCACGCTTACCAAGAAGGCGATCAATCGCAGTTATGAGGTGATGGGTATGCGGCAGGCCCTGCTCCAGAGCCTCGAATTGGACGTCAGCATCGAGGCCAGTGAGACGCCCGAATCGCGTGAATTCGAGCGGATCATCGCAGAAGACGGCATCAAGGCGGCGCTCGCCTGGCAAGAGGCGCGGCTGCTCAAGAGGTGACGCGGCCGGTGTCCGGATCCTCTCGATGCCGCCTCAACGGCAATGTGGTCGTCCTTCGGTGGCTACTCTCGCGGTTCGCCTGAAAATGGAGGCCTGATACTTGACCCGGTTCGCGGCGATCATCCTGACGATTCTCACGGGTTTCAGCGGCCTGGTGTACGAGGTGGCGTGGCAGAAATACCTGGCGACGCTGCTCGGTTCACATGGCGAAGCGACCGCCGCGACACTCGCCATCTTCCTCGGCGGTCTTTCCGTTGGCTACTCGCTATTTGGTAGGGCGACGCGACGACTCGTCGAGCGTTCGCGGCAGCGTCGAAAATTGCCCAGGCTGCTTCTCTTTTACGGTCTGATCGAGGCTGGTATCGGTGTCTACGCGTTGCTCTTTCCGCTGTTGTTCGGTGTTGCGCAAAAGTTCTCACTGCTGATTCCGATCGACACGGCTGGCTTCGCGTTCGGATTCGATGTGCTGCTATCAGCCCTGCTGATCGGGCCCCCGGCCGTCTTGATGGGCGGCACGATTCCGATCCTCACGCTGGGTCTCGCCGGAAGCCGGGAGCGCGCGACCCGGGTCCACGCGCTGATCTACGGATGCAATACGCTGGGCGCTTTTATCGGAGCGCTGGCCAGCGCGTTCATCTTGATACCGCGTCTGGGTCTCGACGGTGTACTCTATGCGATGGGTTCACTGAACATAATCGCGGGTTTCATCTTCCTATTGATCGATCGCTTCGGCGAGCGCGTTGCCCCGGATCTCGAGCACGGACCGCCAGTGACAACGGGTTCGATCGAGCGTTTCAGAGTGTATGCAGCAGTCGCATTGCTGGCAGGCTTTGCGATGATGGCACTTCAAACGACCTTCAATCGAATCGGAGCTCTGGCATTCGGTTCGTCCCACTTTACCTTCGCGATCGTCGTCGCAGTCTTCGTACTCTGCATTGCCCTGGGGAGCTTCGCGGTCTCCCAATTTCGCAACATTCCGCGCATAGCGATCGCGATCACCCAGTGGGCGCTCGTGATTTACCTCCTGGTCCTCTACCAGCACGTCGAAAATGCTCCCTATTGGGCGCATACCATCCGCGTGATGTTCCGCGATCTGGATCAGGTTTTCTATCCTTTCTACATCGCGTCGTTTGCGTGTATTTTTCTCGTACTCGTGATTCCGATCGGCCTTTCGGGTGCGCTGCTTCCCCTGCTGTTCCACCACCTCCGAGGTGAAGTAGGAGACCTCGGTTCCGTAGCGGGTCGGCTCTACAGCTGGAATACGGTGGGTTCGTTGCTCGGCGCGTTGTTTGGCGGATACGTGCTGCTCTTCTGGCTCGACCTTCATCATATCTACCGACTCGCGTTGGCCGCATTACTACTGGAATCGGCGCTCTTGACGGGACTTCTGCTTCGCATTTCGAATAGAATGGTCATTGCGCTCGTTCTGCTTCCCGCGTTGATCGGTTTCTACGCTCTTCCCGACTGGGCGCCTGAACGGCTCAGTGCGGGATTGTTTCGCCGCCGAACGCCCCAACCGACCAGCTTTTCCGGACCAGACGCCCATTTCGGTACCAAGAACCGAAACGTCGTGATCGATTATAATGATGGGCCCACGGCCACTGTTACGGTCCGCGAAAGGACGGGGAAAGCTCCTCGGCCGGATCGATCGATCTACGTCAACGGAAAGTCGGACGGGAATCTGATCGCCGATTACCCGACAATGTCGCTGCTCGCGCTGATTCCGGCGTTGATGGCCGAGAAGGTGGAGCGGTGTTTCGTGATCGGTTTCGGGACCGGTGTGAGCACCGGTGAACTCGCCGCTCTCGAGTGGGTGCAGGAGGTCGATGTCGCCGAGATTTCTCAGGCAGTGATCGAAGCAGCGCCGCTATTTGATAAAGGCAATCTCGGAGCGTCGAAGAATCCAAAAGTGACGATCCGTCGCGGAGACGCCTATCGGACACTGATGAGATCCGATGGAAAGTACGATGTCATCGTATCCGAACCCAGCAATCCATGGGTTACGGGCGTCGAGATGCTCTATAGCATCGAGTTCCTGGAGGCCGCTCGGTCGCATCTGTCACGCGGTGGCGTCTACGCGCAGTGGATGCATCTATACGCGCTCGATGCCGAGACGATCGAACTCGTGCTGCGCAATTACACCGAAGTCTTTCCTCACGTATCGGTCTGGATCACGCAGCCAAGAGATCTTGTCTTGTTGGGATTTGACACACCCGAACGCGCACTCGACCTCGCGACGATCGAGGCTCGTTTTGAGCGGGTGGATTTCGCAGCGGGACTGAAGCGGGCGGGTGTCGAGAGTATCCCCGCTTTGCTCGCCCACGAACTGCTCCCGCTCGGAGTACTGCACGCTTCCGACCTCGACGGTCCATTCCACACTCTCCGTCATCCGCGTTTGAGCGATCTGGCGGCGCGTGCCTTCCTGACCGGAAACAACACGACGCTGCCGAAGTTTCCAACCCCTGAGGGTGCCGAGGTTGGCACTCAGAACTCCTTGCTTCGACGTTATGTCGGTGAGAAAGGCCCCCTACCGGAAGAGATCTCAGAGGCCGCGGTGCGGGTGACGTGTGCTCTCCAACTCGTCGAATGTACGACTCTGCTGGCTGACTGGCGGCGCGTCGATCCCAGATCAGAAGCCTTGAATGCGCTGATCGAGGAGTTTCGAAGTCATCCAGCGCTCGCAGGCCTGGTGGCCCGCGAGAAGCTCGCGGCCCTGGAGAGACTCTTTGGCGGGCGAACCCTGATCACTCTAGAAGGCCCCCGATCCCTGGCGCGCGCAAAACGGCTCAGCGGGCTCTACCTGACCTATTACCATCACGCAGTTCCTTTTGATCGGGAGATGCTCCGCGTCGCTTGGGGGAATTGCTCCGCCAGGGGCTGCGAGAGCGCTCAACATCGGGTCGAAAGGCAACTTGGGAAAATCGACGCGCCAAGGCAAAGCGCTGTTTCGCGGCGAAGGATTAGAGCAGGCAGTCCCGTGCCGAACGAAGAAACCGAAAGCACGGATCGCCTTCATTTGCCAGCAAGCGGCTGACTCCCCGCTTCTGTCAGCCCTGAATCTTCCAGGATCCGTCAGGCTGCCGACACGCCGTTCCGTAACTCTTGTGGACCTCGCCACCGATGACGATGTCGTGCTGATACTCGCGGCAGTGCTGACCGCTCGGGGCCTGGTAGGTACGGGTCGGCGTAACGCTACCCGAGTTCCCCGAATCGGGATTTCGCCATGCCGAGGATTCGCCAGTACGCGAGTTTTCGAACGCGCGCTGCGCGGCCTGTGCGGCCATCTCCTTGTCCTTCTGATCGAGTGCGTTGCCGACCGCCCCGCCCACGAGGCCGCCGAGCAAGACGCCGCCGAGGATGCCTGCGGTACCGCCTCCTGCTGCCGCAGCGATCAATCCACCGCTGGCCGCTCCGAGCATCCCACCCATGGTGGTCTTGGGGTTGTTCCGCACCGTCTCACCGGTCTGCGCGCAGGCGCTGAGTCCCAGCGCGATGATGACGATTGGGGCGATTGTTCTCAGGATCGTTAGCGACATGAATTCCTCCTTGTTCCGACACAACCGAGCCCGAGGTCGGAATCGAGACCTCCGTCCGAGAGTCACTCGGCTTGCGGTTTTCGAACTCCTCGACGGTAACGAAATACACGCCCGCGCTGTCAACATCCGGGCTCTCGTCCGATACCGCATCCATTCGCGTTGTCCTCGCGTCGGTAGCCACACGAGCATAGACCATGCCGATGAATCTGGTGCGGGGCTTGGTGTCGAATGCCCGGGTGTCGAGCACTGTGCCGATGAGGCCCTTCCGAGGATCCAGGGCCAAAGGGCCGTGCGGGAGCGCCTCGGCTCTGTGCCCTCAGAATGCGAGGGAACCGCTCATCGGAAAGTGGGGCAGAGTCAGCCCTTTCTCAGGCCTGGTTCGAGACGACGCCCGCTGGGACCACCCCCGCGTCGCCATGTGGATCGATCGACTCGACTGCGGGTAGTTGGGAGACGATCGCTTCGATGCGGGCTGTCATCTCCGGCGAAAGATCGACGAAGTGCAGGAACAGCCCGCTTCCACCCTCGTCGCTGGAAACCTCTGCACTCAGGATCAGCGGCTCTTGCTGCGACGTATCGAACAGCGCGAGTCGGAGCTGGTTGCCGAGGTCGAGGCCTAGCTGTCGCACCACTCGAATCCCATCGACCGAAAGGTCGCGACCGAGCAGCGCTTGAACGACGCTTGCTTCCTCGTCGACCTGGATGATTTCCTGTTCGAATACACCGCGGCGCGTCGGTCGTTGGAGGGCGGCCGAGGAGGGATCTTGCAATTCGGTGGTAGTCGGACCCTCCGCCCTGGTTTTGGAGGGAGCCTCCACGTGGGTCTGGGAATCTTCGGCTTGCGGTCCCGATGCGGGGGCTTCTTCTTCGTGCGCTTCGACTGCCGGAGTCGCGGCTTGGGAGCGCTCGCTGCGCGGTAGCATCGGCGGGCTCTCGCTCCATCTCTCGCAGAGATCCACGAGAACCTTGCGTGCCGCGGGCGTGATGTCGTCCAGAGTCACTCCGAGCGCAGTGCGTTCGTTTCCGCTGTGCGCCGCGTTGGGTGTGCTGCGGAGTACTTTTCCGCGAAGCTTGAGCGCCTTCCCACCGACAGTTTCGGCCGGGATCTTGATCGCGATGCTCGCGCCCACTTGCGGGCTGTTCCTCACCAACAGGCAGCACCCCGCCCGGGAAATATCCAGCAAGCGACCACGGCTCCGCCTCCAGCCGACCCGCCAGCTCACCTCGCACCCGACGGGGTGGCGAACCCGCCCGCGTCGATCGCGCTCCGCGTAGACCGCGTAGCGGAGCAGGAGTCGCAGCGCTTCGGGGTGCACGTGCGGGCGGAGCAGATAGCGGAAACCCTGCTGACGGATCTGCGAGCGCATGGTTTCCGAGATGTCTCCACAGACCGCGATTCCGACCAGCAGGTCGGTGTCGACCGGAATCGGATCCGACATCGCGATCTCCGCGGAGACGACGAGGAGCCTGGCGTCGTCGAGCGCCGCGAGCTGGGGATCGTAGGGTCCACACTGAATGGTCTCGACTCCCAGATCGCCGAGGATCTCGGCGATCTCGTCCAGGCCGGAACCTCCCACGAGCACCGCGATGAGCGGGCGCGGCGGCTTGGGTCTATTGGTTCGCTTGCTCCGCTGGGGTTCGCGTTTCTCGCCCTTCTTCGCTGACGGGCGCGCCGCCTTGGATCGTCTCTTTTCGGTGTCGTTGGAAACGTCCCTCGTCGTTGCGGCGTTTGCCTGCGGGGCCGGCTCCGGCCGTCGATCGCGGTCGCCGCCGTCAGCCCCTGGATCCGCTTCCGCAGCTGGTGCGCTCGCCTGCCCATTCGGGTCGGTGTCCGGCGCCTGCGTGAAGTCGTAGTCGCTTTGGATCGCTTCATCGAGCGCACAATCAGCCGTGAGAAGCCCGTATTCGCGCGGCGCATCGAGGATCTTCACACCGATCCCGGGCTGGATCACCGTGGTGAGCGTGGCCGGCACGGACCGGCGACGCACCACACAGCCGCGCAGGGTCATGGCCGGCGCTGACACCGAGACCGCCAGATGAATGTCGATCTCCGCTCCGGGCGAGAGCGTCGCGTTGGTCCGGATGAAGATTCCCAAGGGGCCGATGTCGAGGATGATCCCGCGGTGGGCGCTCGTCCCGTGAAAGAACTCGCAGGTGAGCCTGCGCTTGATTCTCCGGCCTTCTCGTCGCTCCATGGCTCCGCCACCCGAAGAGGGAAGATTCAGCCTCTACGGGCACTTCGGTTATCGGTTCCCGGGGTCTGCGAGTTGACGCCCGCGTGCGTCGGCGGCAGGCGGCGAGCAGGACCGCCCCCAGTCCCTCGACAGCAAGAGCGAACCGCAGATGCGCAACTCGAGCCCACGACAGCATGGGTGAACCGCAGATGCGCAACTCAAGCGCGAGACGGTGATGGACGATGAACTTCGTGCAGTTTTTACTCAAGTGGCTAGTCGAGAAATCCGATGTGGGTATTGCACCACAATATCTGCAGGACGCCGCTGGGTCGAGCGGATGCCCGAACCCCACTGCGGTGTCGCGCGCGACTCGCCGGGCGCTGACAGGGCCGGACGATGCTCGAGGTAAACGAATGACCGCACTGCCCCATTCGACGAAAAGTGTTCTTGCGCATTTCCTGGCGGCGTTCGCTTGCCTGCTGATGCCCGCGTCAGCGAGCGCGCAGAGCGGCGATGACCTGTTTCTCCTGCAGTCCGCGGTGGCGCCCAACGTGATTCTGTTCATGGACAATTCCGACTCGATGAACCACATCGAGTGGCATCGGGCGTTCGACATCGAGATGGCGCCCGACGCTAGCTATTGCACCAACTCTTCGGACTTCGGTGGCGTTCTCGATCCCGATTTGGTGTATTCGATCGGAGCCACCGTAAACGACGCCAATTGCGATAGCCCGGCGCGTGCCGATCGAAAGGTCTACGGCGTTCGAAATCCCCTACCGACCTACTGGAGCGGCCGCTACCTGATGTGGTACCTCGGTCTCGACCAGGGCGACGCTGGTGACGCGGCGATTCTCGCCGAGATCGCTACCGCGAAAGCCAATGTCGCGGGCTGCACCGAGGCGGGCGCCGCGAAATTCTTGGCCGAGAAGTACCGGCGCACGCGCTTTGAAGCCAGCAAACAGGTTCTGTTGGACCTGCTCTGCGTCGCGGAGACCAAGAACGTCCGATTCGGGTCCGCGGAGTTCCGCGTGCCGGCTGACGTCGGCAGCGTCGACCCCAACGGCGGGTTTCTCACGTCGGACCTCGGTCGATCCAATCCGAACCACGCCGCCGAACTCGAATCGTCGATCAAGACTTCCGCCACGGCGTCGGACGGCACGCCGCTCGCGGAGACGCTGTTCCAGATCTACACCTACTGGATGCCGCGCGTCGCGGCGGATATGCCGCTCGGCGAAGACGGCAATCCATTTCCAATCTACGAGTACGACAAGTTCGGCAACCGCTCCGCAGCGATTGGTTGGTTCGAAGACGCGATGCTCTTCGACTGCGAGAAGGCCTTCGTGATCATCGTGACCGACGGCCTTCCCAGCCGGGACGACTTCGACTCCGACCCCGTCGATACTGCACTCGGATTCTCCGGTTTTGGTACCGGCGGCGCGACCGGCCTGATCGGCAACTACTACGCCGACGCGGAGGCCGAAGAGCCCGGCGGCGCCGACGAGGCCGCATTCTACCTCGATGACCTTGCGAAGTACATGTACGACAAGGACTTCCGCCCCGATCTCGCGGGCGACCAGACCATCGATACCTACACGGTTGGTTTCGCGACGGATAGCGCCACGGACGATTACCTCGGCCGAACGGCCGTACTGGGCAACGGCACCTTCTACAAGGTCACGGACGGCGACGAGTTGACCGCTGCGCTGCTCGCGGCGTTGAACGACATCATTGAAAAATCGGCTTCCTTCACCGCGGCCACGGTACCTTCGGCTCGGACCGCGTCAGGCGCCGATTTCTACCAGAGTTTCTTCTTCCCGCGCGCCAAGAGCGCGTTCTGGGAGGGTCACGTCCGCGCCTGGACGATCGACGCGCTCGGCGCGATTCGCGACCAGAACGGCGATTGCGCGCTCGACGACCCCACGCCCCTTGAGTGCAACAGCGGACCCTTCAAGCCGGGAGCCGTCTTCTACTGGGATGCCGCAGACGAGATCCCACTGCCCGATTCGCGCAATCTCTACGTCTCGAAGTCCGGCGTCGCGAGCGGCTCGATCCCCCCAGACTTCGTTTATACGAACATCGCCTCCACCGACCTGCTGCTCGACCCGTTTGCAGCGCCCCCGGACCCGGCGCCCAATAGCCCGCTCTACGCCATCGCCGGGAGCACCGCAACCAGCGAAGAGGGGCTGGCGGACGAGATCGTTCAACACGCGAGGGGTTGCTTCTTCGGCACGGGCGTCCCGAGCGACGTCACGACTCCGCTGCCCTGCTTGGAGCGCCCCGCCCGCCTGGGAGACATCTTCCATTCGAACGCCATCGCAATCCGGCAACCCTCGCTGCGGCTCAACGATCCGGGCTACGGCCCCTTCAAGGCCTTCTACTCGAGTCGCGATCGGGTCTTCTACGCCGGCACGAATGCGGGCTTCCTCGAGGCGCTCGACACCGGCTCGTGGATCGTGCCGTCTCCTCCTGCACTGCCCTACTACAGCAAGGGGACGGGTAGGGAGCTCTTCGGCTTCATGCCGTGGCAGGCTCGGCAGACCATCAAGAACCTCACGATCGACTCCCCGACCAACCGTCATCACTACGTCGACGGCGACGTGAACTCGGCGGATGTCTGGATCGACGCCCAGAATCCGGGGAGTCTGGGTTACAACGTGAGCCCGACCAACGGCAGCGAGTGGCACACCTTGCTCGTGGGCGCCCTGCGCGAAGGGGGAAACCACTTTTACGCGTTGGATGTCACCAATCCCAACGGGCCCAGTGGGTTCAATCCGCTCGATGGAGGCAATCGCGATTTTCCGCGCTACGCGTGGGAGTTCCCGGCTGAGGGCAATCTCTTCGATCAGTTCTTCATGGGAGAGACCTGGTCGAAACCCATCATCACGAAAGTCAAACTGAAGAATACGGCGGTGATCGGTCAGACCGTGAATCGTTGGGTCGCGATCGTGACCGGTGGCTACGACGCGACGAGTGATCCCAATCCCGATGAGGTCACCGGCCTCAGCACCACCTACAACGCCTCTTCCCTCAAGGGGCGCGGCATCTACATCATCGACCTGAAGACCGGCCTTGTGATCGCAGAAAAGAAATTCGGATCCTTCACGGACCACCAGGCGTCCATGCTCTACTCCGTAGTCGGTACCCCTGCCGTCCTCGATCTCAATTTCGACGGTGTTGCCGATGTGATCTACGCAGGAGACATGGGTGGGAATCTCTGGAAATGGGCGATCCACGATGCCGGAGAGGATCGAATCAACGACGGCAGTGGCCTTCGAACCCAGCCGAATTGGCCCTTCAAGGCGTTCTTCGCCGCTGGGCCGGTGACTGTCGGAGGCGGGGTCAACGCAGTGACCTACTACAAGAACTTGATGTTTCCGCCGGCGGCCGCTTTCTCCAATGGCCAGCTCTTTCTCGCCTTCGGGAGCGGCGAGCGTCGCAATCTTCAATTCGAGGGCGATGACAGAAAACCATGGGAGAACAACCGCTTCTACGTGATGATCGATTCGGACCCTTTCGAGATCGCATCACCGGCGCTCGCCACGATTACCGAGGCCGACCTGACGGATTTCAGCGGAAGCGCAGCGGTTCAGAGCTTTAGCAACAAGGGTTTCTACATCATCGTCGCGGATGGCGAAAAATTCGTGACCAACGTCGAACTCTTCAGCGGCGAGGTGATCGCAGCGACCTTCACACCAACCCCAGGTGCCGATCCCTGCACGGCCCGCGGTTTCGGCAACCTCTACATCTTCGACGTCGAGACCGGAGAGGGCCATTTCACCGACGCATTCGGTGACCCGGAGCGCGGCCTCACGCTCGGGCCCGGCCTGCCGACAGATCCGAAGATATCGATCGGTGTGGGCGGCAAGGAAAATCGGATCGTGATCGAGAAGAGCGGTTCGGACATCGAGATCATCGAAGCCCCCAACGTCGATCTCAACGGCGCGACACTCTTCTGGCGGGAGAACGACTGACGATGAGAGCCTCGCAGCCGGTTCCGAGGAAGCATCGAGCCGGGTTCACCTTGATCGAGGTGGTCACCGTGATGGGGATCATCGGGGTATTGGCGGCGATCGCGATCCCCAACATCCAGCAGATGCTCGAACGGCGCCGCCTGCAGGGCGCCGCGCGCGACCTCGCCAACACCTTCCAGATCGCGCGCAGCCAGGCGATTCGAACCGGCAATAATCATATCGTGTTCTTCGGACCGCCGGGAACCACCGATCCGGCAGGTACCGTGCTCACCGACACGATCGGGGTTTCGGTTCCGGTCCTGATTCTCGACGATGGGCCACCGGCGACCGCGAACTGCCATATCGACGTCGCTGAAGATCGGGAAACCCTGGCCGCCCAGAATACGATCGGCTGGGGGGTCTCGGAAGCCACCGTCAGGGTGCCGGCCGACACCGGCGCCGCGACCTTCAGCTCGCCCCAGTTGAGCGGGACCACCGCCGCGGATCCGAACAACAACCCGACCAACTGGGTGCTGTTTCGTCCCGACGGCATTCCGGTGGGTTTCTCACAGAACGCGACGACCTGTGGAACCATCGGCGACACCGGAACCGGGGCAGCGGGGCTCTACATCACGAGTGGCGGCCGCGACTACGCGGTGACGCTGGCACCCCTGGGTAGCGTGCGCGTACACACCTGGGGTGGTGCGGGTTGGACGGAATGATGGAACCGACCACCGCGCGAACCCGTCGGGCTGCTGGCGGCTTCACCCTGATCGAGGTGATGATCGTGATCGTCGTCCTGACCTTCGGTCTGCTGTCGCTGGCGGCCGTGCAGATCCAAGCCATGCGGGGAAGCGAACGGGGCCGGCATGCGACCAACGCCGCCGCGATCGCCGAAAACAAGATGGAGCTGCTCCAGCAGGACGCCTGGGCGACGATCGGCGTCACCGGCGGGTTCGTCGCCGATCCGGCCGCGGAGAGCAGAATTCAGCTCGATGGCGGCGCTACCAGCCTCGAAAGGTCCTACAGCGTCTCCTATCAGGTGACGGATCTGCAAGCGACCTTCACGCGCGCGCTCGACGTGCAGGTGTCGTGGACCGAGGAGAATGGCAAAGCCCGATCGATCACGCTTTCGAGCATTCGGTACAACCGCGAGGGGACCTAGCTGAGGATGCGGAACTCCGGATTCACCATTATCGAGTTGATGATCGCCAGCGCGATCATGGCGATCGTGATGGTTTTCACGATGGAGATCTTCATAGTCAACAATCGCACCTACATCAAGATCGACTCCGTGGTCGATACGCAGCAGGGCCTTCGTGCGATCGCGAGCCTTCTCGAGCGCGACCTGAGGCACGCGGGGATGATGGTGCCCGAGGCTGCTGCGATCTGTGGCATCGACAACACCGATGCTCCCGATCTCCTCTACATCAGCGATTACACGGCCATCAATCCCGTGGACGCGATCGGATCCTTCGATGGCGCCCGGGTCCAGGGCGGGGTGACGAATGTGAATAACGGCCCCGGCACCACGCTGGCTCTGGACTCCCTCACGATCGAACCGGACACGCCGGACCCGTCGTATGACACCGATAGCAATGGGGTCAATGACAGCGATTTCCGCGTAAACGGCGGCGTGATCATCGTCGACCTGACGAACCCCGGTCGCGGGTCCGTCTGCGGGATCGTCACGAATGTCAACCTTGGCACGGACTCGATTACGATCGATATCAAGACGGCTAGCATGCCAGCTTCGGCCTCCGGCACGTTGATTGCGGTTCCGGCCCTCGAATACCGCATCGATTCCAACACGCTCTTCCGCAACAACCTCCGCCTGGCGGACGGTGTCGAGGATCTACAGGTTGTCTACTTCCTCGACTCGAACGGCAACAGCGATCTCGACGCGGGCGAATTGTGGGGAATTACGGGCAAAGACTACCTCGCTGCGGATAGAGACGCGAGAGAGCTTCGCGCGGTCCGCTTCAACGTCGTCGCCCGCACCCGCTCCGAAGACGAAAGGTTCACCGACGGCTTCTTCCAGGCCACGGAGAATCGCGACGCAGGCACCACCTCGGATGGCTACCGGCGGCGAGTCCACACGGCCATCGTGCGGACGAGAAACGTCGGCGATCGCGTGGAGGGCACATGAGGATGCATTCGCGCAAGCACCAGCAGGGATCGGCGCTTCTGATCGTCATGCTCGTGATGGCGATGATGGGACTGATCGGCTTTGCGGCGCTCGAGGCCGTCACGCGGGATCAGCGTGTCGCCGGGTTCATGAAGCGCAAGAAGATCGCGTTCTTTGCAGCGGAGGCCGGAGTCTCTACGGCGCTTCACGCGCTGCGGATCAACGAGGATCCGACGTTCCCCTCATCCACGGTCGGAGACGCGTCGTGGTTCGCGCAGGGGCTTCCGACCTACTCACTGGATACGAGCGGCGGAGCCGCGTCGAAGGATCTCGGGACCGGAGCGCTCCCCGGCATGAATTTGCAGATCGGGCAAAATGGCGCGCCGAAGTTCACCATTCGCTACTGGGAGGTGAATGTGAAAGGGGAAGCGGTCGGAGGGACCATTTCACGGATCCAAATTGCGAGTGGCACGATCGAGGCGAATTAGAACAAGACGGTACCGGGACATCGGACGATTCAACCATTGCTCCCGAATGACTCGGATGTCTGCGTAGATCTTGAGAAGAGTGCTTGACGCATTGAGGAGGGGTGAGCCGATGCGGATCATCGGGTGGATTGCGACAGCGATTCTCGTTGCGGCCGGGACGGCCTGCGGGGGAAACGACGAGGCGGCCGAGCTCGCAGCGCCGATGAAGGTCGAGCGAGCGGCCACTCCCGCAGCAAACCGCGCACCCGCGATCCGGAGCGTGCGCCTGGATCCCGCTGCACCGATCAACGGCGACCGCGTTCACGCAAACGTGTCCGTCGAAGACCAGGACGGCGATCCGATCGAGCTCGGGTTCGAGTGGCGGATCTCGGGCCGCCTGGTTCCGGGCGGCGAAGCCTCCATCGAATTGAAAGGCGTCACGAAGCGAGACCGGATCGAAGTGAAGGTGACAGCCAGCGATGGAAGGCTGTTGAGCGAACCGGCGCGGGCCGAGGCGCGGGTCCGGAACCGGCGCCCCACGTTGGTCGGTATCGCGGTTCGCCCCCAACCCGAAGTGTTGCCCGGTGAGGAGTTGGTGGCGACCGCCCTGGCCAACGACCCCGATGGAGATCCGATCGCATATCGCTACCGCTGGCGGGTCAATGGGGAGCTGCAAATCGACACGGGGGATACCTTCGAGACCGACGGTCTCGTAAAGGGTGACGAAATCCAGGCGTTCGTCGTCGCGAGCGATGGGTCCGCCGACAGCGACGATCTAGCGAGCGTCGTCGTGCGCGTCGGCAATTCCCATCCCGAGATCGTTTCGGTTCCCGATGGCAATTGGACGACCGAGGGGTTCAGTTACAAGATCCAGGCGCGCGATCCCGACGGTGACGGGCCCCTGCGTTACTCGTTGAAGGTGGGCCCCAAGGGTATGCGGGTCGATTCCGTGCTCGGCAAGGTCTTCTGGCAGCCGACGCCCGATCAGACGGGCGTACACCCGATCGAAATCGCGGTCTCGGATGCGTTGGGCGCTACATCGGTCCAGATCTTCGAGATCACCGTGAAGGCCGAGGTTGAGAAATCCGCAGCGCCCGTGGCTTCCGCTCGGCGCTGATTCAGCCCGGTCCGTGCTGTCGATCGATCCAGCCGTGGATTTCGAGATACGCGCGGAGCCGCTCGTTGTCGACCGATAGCGGCGCGATGTAATCGCGAATCCGCTGCCGTTTCCACCAGGCATCCGGCTCGTCTCCCCAATCCGTGAACTCGTAGCGGTAGAGTTCGGCTCGCACGAATCTTGGTGGGTCGCCTGGGAACGGATTCCCGGCCAACAGGCTGAGAGCACCGGGGTCGTTGTGGAGCAGTTTCCAGATCAGGTGAACGACCCAGGGGTGGCGGTCGTAGTTCGACATCGCCGCGAACCAGATCAACCAGTCGAGTCGGTAATGGTAGGGCGTTACGAGACACGGTCTTCGCTGCGGATCTCCCGGCTTGCATTTCCACTCGTATTCACGCCAACTCGTTTCTGCTGTGATGACGTCATCTCGGGTTCCTTCCAGGATCAGTTCGTCGCGATGCCGTCCCACGCTACCAAAGGCACCGTAGGTGTTGACGAGCCGGAGCCGGTCGAACGAGGTGTTCATGATCTGTCGGTCCGAGAGCAGATTTGCGACGGGGCCCACGCTGAGTACGACGATCAGCACGAGAAGTGCGGTGATCGCTACCGATCCCGCTCGCGATCTTCGCGATGACCGTGCTGCGCGCTCGCTGAACCCGACCAGCTGCGATGGCGTGACTCGCCGCCAGAGGGTGTCGTCGAAGCAAGCCAAAGCGGAAACGAGTGTGATCCAATTGAGAAACGAGAGGTTTCCGCTCGAGATCAGGACGATCTGGAGGGCGACGATCAGTGCACCAGCAATGTGGCGGGCGATCCTGGGGCCGAAGACGAAGAAGGGAGCGACGACTTCTACGAGGTGGTTGAAGACCACACCGGTCCGATGCATCCAGTCGGGCAGGTTGTGGTAGAGCCAGCTACCCGGATGGGGAATCGGCTGGGTCTCGAAATGAAAATCGAGGCAGGTGAGTTCGGTCCAGCAGGGGTCGCCTCGTAGTTTGATCAGGCCTGCGCCGAGCATCACTCGGAAGAGCAGCCAGCGCAGCAGCCAGAGTACGACGATCGGAGGCGGTGTTCGCGGGAAGGGGCGCGCGTCGAGGAGCGGGCAGAGGAAGATCGCGAGAAAGCCCGTCTCGAGCAGCTGATATTCCCAGCCGAACGCGTACCAGGTCTGCCCAATCTGAACGAAGGAGAGGTAGAGGAACCACAGCGCAGTCATCATGATCGCGTTCGCGTAGCCGAGGAGGACGGCGGCCGAGAGCGCGACCCCGACCCAACAGCTCGTGATTAGAAAAGCGTCCGTGCAGCGGAACCAGAAGAGCGTGGGATAGTCCAAAAAAGCAGCGATGCGGGTCGGATGCCGGGGGCCGAGCTCCAGTAGATCGACTGCGGGCAGCAGTCCCTGCGAGCCAATCAGCGGCAGCAACTGGTAGGCGAGCGAGAGAAAGGCGATCAGATAGACGAAGGCCAAGGCGCGCAGCAGGGCGAAGCGCGTCAACCAATAGGGCGAGGTCTCGGCAGGTTGCGCGCGAAGCTGTCGGACCCATTCGGTCAACACCGGTTCCTGCTCTCCGATCGAACGCCGCCTTGCGCAGCCCGCCTCGCCAACGGCACGTCCATGAAAGAGTACCCTTCGGAAGGTAGGATTGCGGCCTGCTGGGGTTGGATCGAGTGGTGACAGGACTTGCGGTTCCGTTGGCTCCGCATAAGCTCCTGCGCGTTTGCCAAGCTGCCGGACGTCATCCCCTCACCCGCCCGGAGGAAAGTGGCCGTTGAATTCCCATTTCAGACTCACCGTTCCGGCGATGGTGGTGGTCGTGCTCCTCGTTTGGACCAGGTCGGCCTCTGCGGTGGCGGACGAGAGCATCACGCCTGTCGACGCTTCGCCTGCTGCCGAACAATCGGCAGCCGATGACTGGAATTTCTACTGGGACAACGGATTCCGCCTCGATCGCGAAGACGGTGCATTCCGTCTGAAGTTTGGCGGTCGCATCCAAGCCGACTGGGCGACCATTCACGCGGCCGACGAAATCGACAATGCGCTCGGCTCCGACGGAACCGGAACCGAGATTCGACGCGCGCGGATCTTTTTCAACGGCGTTTTGTGGGAGGATCTGTTCTTCAAATTCCAACTCGAGTTTGCCAATACGGGCAGTGACACCGTTAATTTGAAGGATATGTTGATCGGGTTGCACAACCTGGGCCCGGTCGGAACCGTGGCGATCGGCCACATGAAGGAGCCCTTTTCGCTCGAGCAACAGACGAGCAGTAACTATCTTACTTTCATGGAGAGATCCCTGGCCAACGCGTTTTCGCCTGCGCGCAACGTCGGTATCCTGGCGTTCAATCCGGTACTCGATCGACGCCTGCTCTGGCAAGTCGGAGTTTTCGAGCGAACCAACCCCTCGGGCTTTTCATTCGATGACGACAAGGATTGGCGCGTGACGGGCCGGCTGGTCGCTGTGCCGCTCTACGAAGACGAAGGTGAACGGGTCGTCCACCTGGGTTTTTCCTACTCTCATCGGTTCCAGGATCGCGATTTGATGCAGCGCTTTTCCCAGCGCCCCGAGGCCCACCTCGCCTCGTTTTTTGCCGATACCGGAACCACCATCCCCGCCGACAATATGGATATCCTGGTCTCGGAATTGGCGGTGGTATGGGGGCCGGCTTCGATCCAGGGATCCTATCACCACGCGTTCGTGGACGCGTACGCGGGTGACGACCTGGATTTCTGGGGCGCCTATGCCCAGGTCAGCTTCTTCCTCACCGGCGAACACCGCAACTACCTGTTGGGCCAGGGCAAATTCGGTCGCTTGGCGCCGCGAGCCCGATTCAACCTCGCGACGGGCGACTGGGGGGCGTGGGAAGTCGCGGTGCGCTTTGCGTACGTCGATCTCAACGACTCGATGATCCGGGGCGGTGAGCTCTGGTCGATCACCGCGGGCCTCGGCTGGTACCTCTACCCGAACGCGCGGGTGACGTTCAACTACGTACATTCCAGTCTGCGAGATCGGACCGTGCTCGGCCCGCCAATCATCATGGATGTAGACGGCGACTCGGATATCGCGGAGATACGATTCCAGCTCGACTTCTGACGGAAGCGCAAGCCCCCCGATCAGTTGGCACCCTTGATCTCCGCGTACGCCCAATCGAGCCACGGGAGTAGGGCCTCCAGGTCGCTCCTCTCGATGGTCGCTCCGGCCCAGATCCGCAGCCCGGGAGGTGCGTCCCGATGGGAGCCAAGGTCGAACGCGATCGCCTCTTCATCCAATTTCTGCGCGACGCTCTTGGCCGTCGCGACCTGTTCGTCCGGTTCGAGCGCGTGAAACCACGGATCGACGATTTGCAGGCAGACCGACGTGCACGAGCGAATCTCCGGCCGGCTCGCGAGAAAGCCCGCCCACGGGCTCCGATCGACCCACTCGGCGATCACGTCGAGATTCATCTCCGAGCGCTTGCGAACCTCGTCGCGCCCGCCGATCGATTCCACCCAGCGCAGCGCGTCGATGGCATCCTCGACGCAGAGCATCGAGGGCGTGTTGATGGTGTCGCCGCGGAAGATTCCCTCGAGGAGCTTACCGGCCTTGGTCAGGCGAAAGATCTTGGGCAAGGGCCGCGGCGGCTTGAAGCTCGCGAGCCGCTCGGCCGCTCGAGGCGAAAGTGACAACATTCCGTGTCCCGCTTCGCCGCCCAGCGCCTTCTGCCACGACCATGTAACGACGTCGAGCTTCTCCCACGGGAGCTCCATCGAAAATACTGCCGATGTCGCGTCGCAGATTGTCAAGCCGGCGCGGTCTTCGGGGATCCAATCTCCGTTGGGAACCCGCACTCCCGAAGTGGTTCCGTTCCAGGTGAACACCACGTCGTTGTCAAAGTCGACCTGGTCCAGATCCGGGAGTTCACCGTAATCTGCAATTCGCGCCTTCGCGTCGTGAAGTTCGAGTTGGGTGATGACGTCGTCGACCCATTGCGATCCGAAACTCTCCCAGGCGAGGATCTCCACACCCCGGGCGCCGAGCATCGACCAGAGCACCATTTCCACGGCGCCCGTATCCGAAGCGGGTACGATCCCGACGCGATGGTCGTCGGGGATGCCGAGCACGCGACGAGAGCGTTCGATGACTTCCAGGAGCTTCGCCCGGCCGGGCTTCGATCGGTGAGATCGTCCCAGTGTGGCGCCGGACAGAAGGTCCGGCGTCCAACCCGGGCGTTTCGCGCAAGGCCCTGAAGAAAAATGTGGCCTCTTCGGGCGCTGATTCGGCTTCATCGTAGATCCCCTGCGTGGTCGATTCGGAGAGTGTCCGTTGGGCCCTGAAGTTTAGGCAAAATCGGGCGAGACCCCGAGCTTTGCTAGCTTTCGAGACTGCGAGCTGGGAGCTGCTATGGAATCGGCGGTCGACTCGGGACTTCCCGCCACATCTGCCTCGAGCGAGGTGATTGCCGAGCGCTATCGCGCGGTCCGCGGGGCGACTGAGCAGCTCTGTGCGCCACTCAGCCCGGAGGATTGCGGCGCGCAGTCGATGCCCGATGCGAGCCCTGCGAAGTGGCACCTCGCCCACACGACCTGGTTCTTCGAAACCTTCGTGCTCGAGCAGGCCCTGGAGGGGTTCGATCCCTTTCACGCCAATTTCCGAGTCCTCTTCAATTCCTACTACAACGCGGTGGGCGATCAGCATCCCCGACCCGAGCGCGGTCTCTTGACCCGCCCGTCTCTCGATCGGATCTTCGAGTATCGGGCGCACGTCGACCGGAGTGTTCTCGCGTTGCTCGACGCCGAAGACTCCCGGGAGTTTCTGGGTGCGATCGAACTCGGGCTCGAGCACGAGTGCCAACATCAGGAGCTGATCCTGACGGACCTCAAACACCTGCTGTCGCGCAATCCGCTCCACCCCGCCTATCGCCCGGAGGTCGCTCAGCGCGCGTCGACCAATAAGCCGCTGGCATGGATCGGCTTCGAGGAACATTTGGGCTGGATCGGGCACGCGGGCGAAGGATTCAGCTTTGACAACGAACGCCCCCGACATCGGGTTTTCATCGACGCCTTCGAGCTGGCGACGCGGCTCTGCACGAACGCCGAGTACGCGGCCTTCATCGAAGACGGCGGCTACCGACGGCCGGAGCTGTGGATTTCGGACGGCTGGGCGACGGCGTCGAGCCGTGGATGGGAAGCGCCTCTTTACTGGCAGCGCGATTCGGGCGATTGGATGACCATGACGTTGGCGGGGTATCGGGAGCTGCGCACCAGCGAGCCCGTCTGCCACGTGAGCTACTACGAGGCCGACGCCTTCGCACGCTGGATGTGTGCCCGTTTGCCGACCGAGGCCGAGTGGGAGACGGCGGCGGCCGGGCTTCGGGTCGAGGGAAACTTCGCCGAGACCGGGCTACTCCACCCCGCACCGATCTCCAACGCGCGCACCTCGGATGAGCGCGGCGAGCCGAGCGCGTTGAGCCAGATGTTCGGCGACGTTTGGGAGTGGACGCAGAGCGATTACGCCGCCTACCCTGGCTTCCGCCCGCTCGCGGTCGGTTTCGGCGAGTACAACGGCAAGTTCATGTGCAACCAGCGCGTCTTGAGGGGCGGGTCCTGTACGACCCCGCGCTCTCATGTGCGGTCGACCTATCGGAACTTTTTCCCCCCGGATGTCCGCTGGCAATTCAGCGGCATCCGATTGGCTCGGGACGCCGGCTGAGGCGCCCGCGCGGTTTCGGAGCGCCGAAAATCACAAAATCATCACCAGGACGACAAGTTCACCCAACCCTCTGCGTCTCGGCTGCCGCTCTATGTCGAGTGACGCTCTCAAAGGAGCGCGTGATTTTTCCGAGACGTGAAACATGCGACGCCGGATCTGCGAATCCATGACGCTGCCGATTGCGATCGCATGGGTCTTCTTTCTCGCTTCGAACGGGGCGGCCGAACCGCGGGATTTCGAACCGTCGCGAGCGGATCGGCTCGCGAGTGCCATCTATTTCGAAGGCGTCCCCTTCGAAGAGGCCAGCGATCTCTCGGACGGTGATGTTGCGCGCCTGATCGAGTTGCTGAGCGACCCGGCGGAGATCCGCGAGCATCCCAACATCCTCGTGGCGCTCGGAATGAGTGGTTCGCCCGCGGCGTTCGACGCGATCGCCGATTACGCGCTGCGCGGTTCGAGTGGCGAACTCGACCGCCTCGAGTTTCGCGCCCGGCGTTCCATCGCCTACGGGATGGGTCACCTCGCGCGCGTCGACGGTCGAGCACTCGCCTGGCTGATCCAGACCGCAACGCACCAGAACGTCGGACCGCAGCAGTCTTTTCGACAGATGGATCCCGATCGCGTCGCCGGATTGCTGCGGGAAGGAGCGATCAGCGGACTCGCGCTCTCCGGCCGGCCCGATGCCGCTCGTGTCCTCGCCGAGATCATCGCGGCTCCGGGCGCGGACCCGGAAATCGTCGAGTACAGCAGCGAGGCCCTCCTTCTGCACGAAAGAATGTCCCGCGATGGCCCCGCCTCGGCGCTCCGAAATGAATTCGGATCTGACCGATGAGGACGCTCGTTGCGTGGTCGGCGGCGTGTTTCTTTTGGGTTCCGCTCGATGCATTTGCAGTGGCACCGACGACGAATCTGCACGAATTGAAATGGCTCGTTCACGTCGACATGATCGACGCTGGAGCGGGCCGTGACTTCGCCTTCTACGAAGCGATCATCCATCAGGCGGTGGCCGATGCGACGATTCTGATCGAGGGAGACCAGGGACCCGCCGACTCACCCTGCTGCGACGTGATCACGGTGCTCTCCATCGACACTTTCGGGACTCACGGCGATGGTCTGGACGTGCCGAGTAGCGCCGCCGACCAGGCGGCTCTCGACGTGATCGTCGGTTCGAGCGGTTCGACAGCTTTCCTCGTCGACAGCCTCGGCTACTGCGGTGGACCGACCTCGACCGCGATCGGCTGCGCGAGCGTTTCGTCGTGCACGGGTGACCCCGACGACGACCCCGGGCTGAAGCTGATCGTGACCATGGAAGCCCACGAAGTCTACGACGCGTTGGGCAAGACCCTGGCCCACGAGCGGGGTCACAACAGCTGTCTCAGCCATCTGGCGCCCGGCGAACCATGCCTGCTCATGACGTCGTCTGTGGGTGGCGGCTGTCTCACGGCAAGTGGCTGCACGGCCTTCGACAACGGCCGCAACAACAGCGGTGGCTCGTGCGCGTGCCACGACGGTAGCGGGGGCACCGAAGGCGACGGATCGGCCTGTACGGAAGCTGCCGTGACGGGCCTCTGCTCTGGTGGATTGTGCGGTGAGGTGGGCTCCGACGCGTCCGTTCAGCTGATGGCGGCGGGCGGACCGGAGTCCGCCGAGGACGCCGCCACCGACGACGCGCTGCTCATCAGCGGATTGTCCGGCGGCTGGGTCAACCTCGGTCCGATCGGAAGCGCCACGGCTCCGACCGGGCTGGCGTACGCTCCGCTTCGGGGTGTGCTCTACGCCATCAATCCCCTCGTCGGCGACGACGAGCTGATCACGCTGGACCCGTCGACGGGCAGCCCGGCGGGCAGCGTCGGGACGCTGACCGGTAAGGAGAACGTCATCGCCTTGGCCTTCGATCCGGGTGAGACCGAAGCGGAGAGTGACGATCGACTTCTCGCTCTCGTTCGGGTGGGCGATTTCGAGGACCTGTTCGAGATCGATCCCGACGACGCGTTGGTCAACGATCTCGGCCCGCTCAGCGTCAGAGTCACCGATGGTTTCCAGGGGCTCGCCTACGACAGCGTCAACGACAAGCTCTACGCCTCGGGATTTGCGAACGGCGGCATCTATGAGATTGGTCTCGCCTGCCCGACGTTTTGTTTCGCGACCCCGGTTTCGAGCGTCGACGTTCCGCGCCGCGCGTCGAGCCTCGCCTATTCCGAAGAGACCGGACGCCTCTACCTATCGGGCAGCGAATCCGGCCTGCGGACCCTGTTCGACTCAATCGATGCGACCACTTTCGAGAGGTTCCAGACCATCGGGATCGACGACTACACACCCGGCGGTCTCGCGGCGATCCCCGTACCCGAGCCCCATCTCTTGATTCTCCAGATGGTGGGTGGCCTGGTCGTTGCAGGTCTCGCGCGACGCCGCGGCCTCAGGAGAATGGGGGAGTAGGCGCGGCCAAGAAGTCCTCATCGAGGATCTGTACGGTCGCGGTGTCGCCTTCGCGAAGTTCACTGGCTTCGGCGGGGAAGATCAGCAGTGCCCGCGCGAGAAGCATCGAGCGCAAGACCCCGGAGCCCTGATTGCCGGTGCTTCGCGCGATGATCTCATCCCCATCTCGTTCGAGATCCACACGCACGAAGTGGAGTCGACCGACCTGTTTCTGGAGCCTCTCCGCGAGTCGGGCGCGGACCGTCGGCCGGAAGAGTGATTGGCGTCCCGCCATCTTGCGCAGCGCGGGCCTGACGAATTGCTCGAAGGTTACCATTGCGGATACCGGATTACCGGGAAGGCCGAATACGAGCGGGCCGTCTCCGGCTTCGAAGCGACCAAAGGCGAGCGGGTAACCCGGTTTCATTTCCACGCCCCAGAAGAGCAGCGAACAACCGAGTTTATCGAGAACGCCGCGCACGTAATCCCGGTCGCCGACCGAAACGCCCGCAGAGCTGACGAGCACGTCTGCGCGTAGACCCGCCCTCAACCGCTTCTCGATGTCGTCAGGCGTGTCTCGCGCGATTCCCAGATAGATGGGTTCCGCGCCGACCTCCAGACATTGCGCGGCGATCGAATACGAATTCGACGATACGATTCGACCCCCGCTGGTATCTCCGTCGGGTTCGACCAATTCGTCACCGCCCGATAGAATGGCAACACGGGGGCGCTGGTGGACAGCGACAACACTGCGGCCGAGAGACGCGAGCATCCCGATTTCTGCGGGCCCGACCACCGCGCCTGGATCGAGCACCTGATCTCCGAGATCGACATCTTCTCCAGCGTCACGAATGTGCGTACGCGGTTCGGGAGAGACAAAGATCTTCACGCGGTCGCCGTCGCGCGTGGTGTCCTCCTGTCTGACGACGGCGTCGCTGCCCGGCGGAATGGGTGCGCCGGTCAGCACCCGAGCGGCCTCACCGGCTCGCAGCGCCTGCTCGCTCGATCCGCCGGCGGGAATTTCGTAGATCACTTCGAGCGCGACCGGATGGTCGGCGGACGCCGAGACCAGGTCCTCGCTGCGGACCGCGAAGCCGTCCATCGCGGAATTGTCGGAGGGGGGGAGCCGGCGGTTCGAGCGGACGCCCGCAGCGAGCACCCGCCCGCGGGCGTCCGCGACCGCGATAGTCTCCGCGCCGAGCAGCGGCGCGTGCTCGAGGACGATCTGCAGCGCCTCGGCCGGTGTGATCCCCGTGCGCACGACCGCAACCTTAGCCCGAGCCCGGCCGCGCTCACGCTTTTTCTGTTTAAAATTCGGGCCTCTTCGCGCTCGACGCGCCGGCCCTCGCTCGCTAGGCTGCACATTAATTAGGCAGTATTCTGGCGATTCCGCGCTGTGACCGATCGCTGACGGCGATCCCGAGACTTCGCGTGACCCAACCGCCCATCGACCGCAGCGCCATCCATCCGATCCAGCTCGGCCGATTGCGGTTGGAGAGCAATCTCGTGCTCGCCCCGCTGGCCGGCGTGTCGAACTTCCCGTTCCGGCTGATTTCGCGGGAGGCGGGCGCCGCGCTGAGTTTTACGGAGACCGTCAGCGCCAAGGGTCTGGTGATGGGCGGCGCAAAGACCCGCCGACTGCTGGAGACGAGTCCGCGAGAAGCCCCGGTCGCCTTCCAGCTGTTCGGATCGGACCCCGAGGTTCTCGGTGAGGCCTGCCGAATGCTCGACGCCGAGGGCGCAGCCTGGGTGGACCTGAATGTGGGCTGTCCGGTGAAAAAGTTCATCAAGAACCGAGCGGGTTCGTCGTTGCTGCGCGATCTGCCGCACGCCGGCCGGATCGTCCGCGCCATGCGGAAGAATTTCTCGGGGACCCTATCGGTCAAGATGCGGACCGGCTGGGACGCGGAGTCAATCGTCGCGCCGGAATTCGCGCGCATCGCGGTCGACGAGGGCGCCGAGTTGCTTTCGGTTCACGGTCGCACCCGCGCCCAGCAGTACAGCGGGCGGGCGGATCGGAGCATCATCCGTCGCGTCGCCGAGGCGGTACCCGAAGTGCCGGTCCTCGCCAACGGCGACATCGTCACGCCCGCCGACGTCTTCGAGATGCTCGCGGATACCGGGGCCGCGGGCGTGATGATTGGTCGAGGAGCGATGGGAAATCCGTGGATCTTCGAGCAGACGCTGTCGCTTGCGAGAGGGGGGCGCGCGCGCGGACCGACTCGCGCCGAGAGGTTCGCCACCATCGAGAAGCACATCGGCTGGATCCAGCGCGCCTTCACGGATCCCAGGGCGCTGTCGACCAACCTGAAAAAATACCTTTCCGCGTATTCGTGCGGTTTGAGCGGTAGCGCGAAGTTCCGGCAGCAGACGCTGGAATCGCAGGATGTCGATGAGATTCTCGAATTGACACGCAACTATTTCGCCGTGGTGAAGCGCGCGCCCGCGCTGCGCGACGAGGAGCGGGCGGCCTGAAGTGGCGCGCGATCTGGAGAGCATGCTCGACGCCATGCTCGACGGAGTCGTCCTGCTCGACGCCAGGGGCGAGGTGGAATCACTGAACTCCGAAGCTTGTCGCATCCTCGAGACTTCGACCGAGGCCGCGGTCGGCCGACCGATCGAGGATCTGTTCGGAGAAGATCAATCGACTGCCAAGCTGTCGCGGGCCGTGCTCGCTGACGGACGCGCGGTAATCGAGCGGGAACATGCCGTCGAGGGACGTCAGGGTGACGATCTCGTCATTGACGTCTCCGCATCCCCTTTGTTCGACGGAGACGAGCTCGACGGCGTCGCGCTGCTGCTCCGGGATTGCGCGATTCAAAAAAGCCTGCGAGATGTCGTGAGTCAACGCGAGGCGCTCGCCTCCTTCGGTTGCATCGCGGCGGGGATCGCCCACGAGATCAAGAACCCGCTCGGCGGAATCCGAGGTGCCGCGGAGATTCTCGGCGCTCGCGCCAGTGACGACAAGTCGCGCAGCGCCGCCGAATTGATCGTTCGCGAGGTCGATCGCATCGCCTTGCTCGTCGACGATTTCATGGTCTTTACACCAGGAGAAGATCTGCGAGTCGCTCCGGTCAACATCCACCGCGTGCTCGATGGCGTTCTCGCGGTCACCGCTCACGAGAAGATCGGCGCCAACGTCGAGGTGGAACGAGTGTTCGATCCATCGATTCCCGACCTGATCGCCGACGCAGATCGACTCTCACAGGTCTTTCTCAATCTGGTCCGGAACGCACTACAGGCGATGGAGGGCGAGGGAGGGAAGATCGTGATCACCACGCGGATGGCTTTCGATCGCCATCTCTCGCTTCCGCATGGCCAACTCGGCCCTTCGCTGATCGTCGAGTTGGCGGACACCGGGCCGGGTATCGAGGCGGCGGTCCTGGACGAGGTCGCCACGCCGTTTTTTACCACGCGCCCGGAGGGAACGGGGTTGGGGCTTGCGGTCGCGCGACATTGGATCACGCGCCATGATGGGACGTTGCGTCTCGAGAGCACGCCGGGGGTCGGGACGACTGTTCGCATCGCACTGCCACTGTCGAGGCCGAAATGACCGCCGCGACTCCCGCGCGGGTCCTGATTGCCGACGACGAAGAATCGATCCGCTTCGTGCTGCGCGAAGCACTCGAAGAAGACGGCTGTGAGGTCACCGACGTAGACAACGGTGATTCGGCCTTCGAGGCGCTCGCCGCGGAAGAATTCCAGATCGCATTCATCGATATCCGCATGCCCGGTTTGACGGGCCTCGAGTTGTTGGATCGTCTAAAGGCGGTGGGATCTCAGACTGCGGTCGTGATCATTACCGCGCAGAACACCTTCGAAAACGCCGTGGAAGCGATGCGCCGAGGCGCATTCGAATATCTCGTCAAGCCCTTTGGGATCGCCGACGTGAAGGCGCTCACCGGCAAGGCGCTGCGCACCTGTCAGCTGCGCGATGAAGCGCGGGCAGTGCGCCGAGAAGCTGGGGACCGCCGCGTGCCCGATGATCGAATCGTCGGCAGGAGCGCGGTGATGCTCGAAATCTTCAAGACCATCGGACGCGTCGCCGGCCGCGACGTCTCCGTGCTCATCACGGGAGAAAGCGGGACGGGTAAAGAACTCGTCGCCCGGGCAATTCACGCGGCGAGCCCGCGAAGCTCGGGAGCTTTCGTTCCGGTGAATACCACCGCAATCCCCCGGGATCTCCTCGAGAGCGAACTCTTTGGCCACGAACGCGGAGCTTTCACAGGCGCGCTGGCGTCTCGGATCGGCCGCTTCAGTGAAGCCTCGGGCGGAACCCTCTTTCTCGACGAAATCGGTGACATGCCCGCTGATCTGCAGTCCAAATTGCTGCGGGTGTTGCAGGACCAGGTCGTGACCCCAGTCGGCGCCGAACATACGCAACAGGTCGATGTGCGGATCATTGCCGCGACCCATCGGGATCTCGACGTCCTCGTCTCGACCGGTTCGTTTCGTGAGGATCTCCTGTATCGGTTGCGGGTGATGCCCATCCACATGCCTGCGCTTCGCGAGCGCCACGAAGATGTCGAGGTGCTTGCCGAGTACTTCATCGCGCGTTACGCCGATGATCTGTCGGGTGGCGCGCGTTTTCTGACCGGTTCAGCGGTCGAGTCTCTGAGCCGGCATCCTTGGCCGGGCAATGTTCGAGAGCTCGAAAACGCGATCAAGCGCGCACTGGTGCTCTCGACGGGAGAAGTTCTCACACGAGAGGACTTCGCGTTTCTCGAAAGTGGGCTTGCGGAACCCGCCTCCGCCGACTCGCTCCGGAGACTCGTCGAGCGCGACGTGCAAAACGCGCTGGAGAATCATGAGACCGGCGAACTCTATCGGGCGTGGCTCGAGCGTCTCGAACGGCCCTTGCTGGAGACTGTGCTCTCCCATACCGATGGCAATCAGATTCGCGCCGCAGCCCTGCTCGGCATCAATCGTAATACGTTGCGCAAGAAAATCGCGGATCTCGACATCGTGTTACCGGGTCGAAAATGATTGTCCCGCTCCGCGGGCTGATGTTCCTCTCTGACGACGCGCCGAACTGGAAGATCGACCCGATCGATCAGGCGCGGGCCGCCTGCGAGGGCGGGGCTTCGGTCGTGCAGCTTCGCGCCAAGCGCGCCACGGACCAGGTGGCGCTCGAATGGGCCGAGGCGATTCGAGCGATCACGCGAAAATTCGACGTCGGTTTTTTCGTGAACGATCGCTTTGATCTGGCGCTTGCAGCAGGGGCAGATGGCGTTCATCTCGGTCAGGATGATATTCCCCCATCGAGGATTCCAATCTCCGTGCGATCGCGATTGATGGTCGGGCGATCCACACACTCTCTCGAGCAAGCCCGTGAGGCCTGTGAGGAGCGGGTCGACTACATCGCGTTCGGGCCGATCTTCGCGACGGGATCCGTGGATTTCCCCCGTAAACCCCGAGGTGTCGAACGACTCGCAGAGGTGGTGCGCGCCGTACAGCCGCAGCCGGTCATCGCGATTGGCGGAATCGATCTCGGAAATGTCGTGCGGGTGGCCGAGGCAGGTGTCGCGGGCATCGCGGTGATCTCCGCGATCGCCGATGCCGCCGATCCCCGTCGCGCTGCTCGCGCACTCGCCAAGACCCTGCGCGAATGTGGAAGCGCGTAGGCGCTCGTCGAGCCGAAGTCAGATCCTCCGCGAATCATTCGGATCCTGCTCGCCCCGATCCGTCAGTTTGCGGCGCTGGCTGTGAATCCAGAGCGCGTAGGCGCCGAGCGATCCGATCACGATTCCGTAGGCGGCGATCACGTAGCCCAATGCAATCTCCCGTCTTCCCGATCATGATCGAACCGCGAGGCCAGTCAATGGCCGGATTCGAGCTGCACCCCACGCCGAGGCAAGCACGGTCCGAGCGATCCCTGAACGCGGGCTCGCGCGATGCGTGATTGTGAGCAGGCGGCGCCGATTGCGCAAGCTCGCGCGGTGGGCTCGCCGCTCGAGACCCCGAGGCCTACATTCCGTCGCCCGCAGCGACGCCTCTCACTCGTTAGCGTGCAGGAGAATCCGTCATGCAGCCGATCTGGCAGCCCAGCCGGCAGCGGGTCGAAGCGGCCAACCTCACTGCGTTCATCCGCGCGGTAGAAGAGGAATGGCGGATTCCAATCGGCGACTATCCGAGCCTCTATCGCTGGTCGATCGAAGAACCCGAGCAATTCTGGACGTCGCTGTGGTCGTTCGCCGGGGTTTCCTGCGAGGAGAGAGGCGATTGCGTGCTGCGGGACGGAGACCGGATGCCCGGCGCGAGCTGGTTTCCCGACGCACGCCTCAATTTCGCCGAAAACCTGCTGCGCAGACGCGATGACAGCCCGGCGCTGATCTTTCGCGGCGAAGATCGCGTTGCCCGATCGCTCTCCTTCGTGGAACTCTACAGCGCGGTCTCACGGCTGCGGCAGCAGCTCCGGGCGTGGGGAGTGCGGGCTGGGGATCGGGTTGCCGGGTATCTGCCCAATATGCCCGAGGCCGTTGTCGCAATGTTGTCGACGACCAGTCTCGGGGCGATCTGGTCGTCGTGCTCGCCGGATTTCGGCGTACAAGGCGCGGTGGATCGCTTCGCCCAGATCGAGCCGGTGGTTCTGTTTGCCGCCGATGGCTATCGCTACGGTGGCCGGTGGTTGGATTCGACGGAGCGCGTCGAAGGGGTTCGCGAGCAGATTCCTTCGTTGCGAAAGGTCGTGATCGCATCCTACACCGGATCGGACGCGCCGGCCGAAAGCGTGTCGAACGCGGTCCGCTACTCCGACGCGCTCGATGCCTTTGACTCCGAGGTGATCGACTTCGAGGCCTTTCCGTTCGATCACCCGCTCACCATTCTCTATTCCTCCGGAACGACCGGGGCTCCGAAATGCATCGTTCACGGCGCTGGAGGAATCCTGCTCCAGCATCTGAAGGAGCACCGACTGCACGTCGATCTCAAGCCGGGCGATCGGTTCTTCTACTTTACGACTTGTGGTTGGATGATGTGGAACTGGTTGGTGTCGGGCCTCGCGTCGGAGGCGACCCTGTTGCTCTACGACGGATCACCCTTTCATCCCGATGGCAACGCGCTGTTTGATTTTGCCGAAAATGAGCGGATGAAGGTCTTCGGAACCTCTGCGAGATTCATCGACGCACTCGCCAAGGCCGAACTCGAACCGGCCCGTACGCACGACTTGTCGAGCCTGGAGACGATGCTGTCGACGGGCTCTCCGTTGGCCGCCGAGAGTTACGATTACGTCTACTCGAAGATCAAGCGCGATTTGTGTCTCTCATCGATTTCGGGCGGCACGGACATCGTTTCTTGCTTCGTGGCTGGAAATCCGATCGGAGCGGTCTGGCGCGGCGAGATCCAGGTACGCTGTCTCGGGGTGAAGGTCGAGATCTACGACGGTTCTGGGCGATCTGTCCGCGGCGAGAAGGGCGAGCTCGTCTGCAGCGCGCCGATTCCATCGATGCCGATCGGTTTTTGGAACGATCCGGACGGTGAATCCTACCGCGCGGCGTACTTCGAGAGATTTCCCGGTGTGTGGTGCCAGGGGGATTTCGCGGAACTCACTGAGCGCGGAGGGGTCATTCTCTATGGGCGGTCTGATGCGGTCTTGAATCCCGGTGGTGTGCGAATCGGAACTGCCGAGATCTACCGACAGGTAGAGCAGGTTGACGAAGTCCTCGAAAGTCTCGTGATCGGTCAGGACTGGCAAGGGGATGTGCGCGTGGTTCTTTTCGTCCGGCTCCGCGACCGCATCGAACTCGACGAGCAGCTGGTCGAGCGGATCCGGACGCGAATCCGCGAGCAAGCGAGCCCGAGGCACGTCCCGGCGCGTGTGGTCCAGGTGTCGGATATTCCGAGAACCCGCAGTGGAAAGATCGTGGAGCTGGCGGTTCGCGACGTCGTCCACGGGCGCGCGGTCATCAACCGCGAAGCTCTCGTCAATCCCGAGGCGCTCGATCTCTTCGCCTCGCTCCCGGAGCTCGAAAGCTAGCGTACCATTGCTCAGGTCTTCTTCGCGTAACCCAAGGTTTCGAGCGCGGCGCGTATTTCGTCCAGCGAGCTGGGATCGTCGAGGGTCGGCGGGGTTCGATACACCTCGGAGTCGGCAATCTTTCGCATCGTGCCGCGCAGGATCTTGCCCGATCGGGTCTTCGGAAGACGCGACACCACACACGCCTGCTTGAAGGCCGCGACCGGGCCGATCTGCTCGCGCACGAGCGCGACGACATCGGCCACGAGGGCCTTCGGGTCAGCGTCCACTCCCACGTTGAGGACGATGAACCCCAGGGGCAGCTGACCCTTGAGGGAATCGGCCACTCCGATGACCGCGCACTCCGCGACGTCGGGGTGGTTGGCGATGATCTCCTCGATCGCGCCGGTCGAGAGGCGATGGCCCGCGACGTTGATGACGTCATCGGTTCTGGACATGACCCAGAGGTAGCCGTCTTGGTCGATGTGGCCCGCATCCGCGGTCTGGTAGTAGCCGGGGAATCGATCGAGGTAGGCGCTTTTGAAACCCGCGTCGTTCTGCCAGAGCGTCGTCAGGCATCCCGGGGGCAGCGGCAGCTTGATGACGAGGTGACCGGTCTCTCCGGGTCCGACTTCACGTCCGTCGTCGTCGAGCACGTGCACGTCGTAACCCGGGACGGCCTTGGTCGGTGAGCCGTGCTTGATGGGCAGCGGAGAGAGTCCCATGCAATTGGCGGCGATCGCCCAGCCGGTTTCGGTCTGCCACCAATGGTCGATGACCGGCACGCCGAGCGCGCGCTCGCACCACGCCACGGTATCTGGGTCCGCCCGCTCGCCCGCGAGAAACAGCGCGCGCAGACTCGAGAGGTCGAAATTCTTGGTCAACTCCGCCGAGGGGTCTTCGCGTTTGATCGCGCGCATGGCCGTTGGCGCGGTGAAGAGCGCGTTGACGCGGTGCTCGGCGATCACGCGCCAGAACGCGCTCGCGTCGGGGGTTCCGACGGGCTTGCCCTCGTAGAGGATCGTCGTGCAACCCATCAGCAGCGGCGCGTAGACGATGTAGGAGTGCCCGACCACCCAGCCGATGTCAGAAGCCGCCCAGAAGACATCGCCGGGCTCCATCGCGTAGATGTTCTGCATGCTCCACTTGAGGGCGACCGCGTGGCCGCCGTTGTCGCGCACGACGCCCTTGGGCGCAGCCGTGGTGCCCGAGGTGTAGAGGATGTAGAGCGGTTCGCTGGCTTGCACGGGAACGCAGGGGTGGGGTTTCGCTGTTCGGGTGATCTCCTCCCAGTCGAGATCGCGGCCCGCGCGTAGCGTCACCATCTGCTCGGGTCGGTTCAGTACGACGCAATGGGCGGGTTTGTTGCTCACCTTGTCGAGCGCGCTCTCCAGAAGTGGCAGATACGAGATGACGCGACCGGGTTCGATTCCGCAACTCGCGGTGAGGATCACTTTCGGCGCAGCGTGCTGGATGCGCTGGGCGAGTTCGCTCGCCGCGAATCCGCCGAAGACCACCGAGTGAATCGCGCCGAGGCGCGCCGTCGCGAGCATCCCGATCACCGCCTCGGGAATCATCGGCATGTAGATCAGCACGCAATCGCCCCGCTCGACGCCGAGGGCGGCCAACGCACCCGCCGCGCGGGCGACCTCCGCTTGGAGTTCCCGATAGCTGAAGCTGCGGGTGGTCCCGGTGACCGGGCTGTCGTAGATCAGCGCGGCCTGGTCGCCGCGCCCCGCCAGCACGTGGAGATCGACGGCGTTGAAGCAGCTGTTGAGCATGCCGCCCGGAAACCAGCGAACCCGCGGTGGCTTCGAGTCGTCGATCACCGCCCGCGGCCTGCGCACCCATTCGATGTCCTGGGCGGCGATCGCCCAAAATCGCCGGGGGTCCTCGAGCGATCGCTGGTAGACGTCGTCGTACGCGTCGGTCACAGTCAGGCAATATATCCGCTCGCCGCGGATGGGCTAGTCTCTGCGGTATCTGAAGACTTGTGCCGACGGGCCTACGACGTACCACGAGGAACACCATGCCCCCTCAGACCAGCGAGAGCGACGTTCTGGGCGCGCTGCGCCCGATCATGGACCCCGATTTCAACAAGAGCATTGTCGAACTCGGCTTCATCAAACAGCTGCGGATCGACAGCGGGAAGGTCTCCTTCTCGATCGAACTGACGACCCCGGCCTGCCCCGTCAAGGCGGAATTCGAGCGCGCGGCGCGCGAGCGGGTTCTCGCTCTGGAGGGCGTCAGCGAAGTGGAAGTGACGATGACGGCGAATACGCGCGGTCGGGATTTCGGTGCCGCGTCGTCCGACGTGCTCCCCGGCGTCAAGAACACGATTGCGGTGGCGTCGGGAAAGGGCGGTGTGGGAAAGAGTACGACGGCGATCAACCTCGCAGTCGCGCTTCGCGACGCTGGCGCCGTCGTCGGCGTGATGGACGCGGATGTCTACGGCCCATCGATACCGCTGCTCACAGGGGTGAGCGGTCGTCCGGAAGTGCGCGGCAAGCGGATCGTTCCGCATGTCGCACACGGCATGAAGGTGATGTCGATGGGTTTTCTGGTGACCGACGACTCGCCGGTGATCTGGCGCGGTCCGATGGTGCACGGTCTGATCAAGCAGTTCCTCACGGACGTGGAGTGGGGGGAGCTCGACTATCTGGTGATCGACATGCCGCCCGGCACGGGGGATGCTGCCCTCACGCTCACCCAACAGGCGCCGCTCGCGGGCGCGGTGATCGTGACGACGGCGAACGATCTATCTCTGATCGACGCGCGAAAGGGCCTGAAGATGTTCCAGAAGGTCGAGGTTCCGGTGCTCGGAATTCTCGAGAACATGTCCTACTTCACGCCGCCGGATCTTCCGGATCGCAAGTACTACCTCTTTGGAGAAGGCGGTGGGCGGCGCACGGCGGACGAACTCGGGGTGCCCTTCCTCGGAGAGGTCCCGATCGACCCCCGGATCGTCGAGGGCGGCGACTCGGGTGTTCCGATTGTCGTCCAGGCGCCGGATTCGATTGCCGCGCAGGTGTTCCGCGAGTTGGCGGGAACGATCGCGCGCAAGCTCGCCGTGCTCGCAGACCGAACCCCGGCGATGGCGGACGCGAACATCACCTGGGTGAGCTAGGAGCGCGTTGGCCTTCGGCCAAAGCTTCTGCGGCGTCGCGCCACCCCATCGAGGATAGGCAATTGAAGCTGGGTTTTCGGCAATGTGTAGCCCGTCAGAGGAAGTCGGACATTTGGGTGACCTAAGCTAAGAGACACTTTACGGGGTCCGAGATCCCGGGGAGAGTCTCGAAATGACAAGAACGAAGAAGCAGTCGACAGAAGCAGCAATACGGGAGATCCGCCGCCGCACCCGCAGGAAGCTCGCTCCCGAGGAGAAGGTTCGGATTGTCCTCGAAGGGCTGCGCGGTGAGCAGAGCATCTCCGAGCTGTGCCGCCGCGAGGGCATTGCCTCCAACCTCTACTATCGCTGGAGCAAGGACTTCCTCGAAGCGGGCAAGAAGCAGCTCGCGGGCGACACCGTGCGCGAAGCCACCAGCGATGAAGTCAAGGAGCTTCGGGCCGAGAACCGGGAACTCAAGGAAGTCGTCGCCGAGGTCACGCTCAAAAATCGCGTGCTCAAAAAAAGTCTGACGGGTCATGGCGAGGAAGACGACACGTGAGACGCACGGCCTCTGAGAAGATGGAGATCATTCACCTGGTCGACCAGACGGATCTGCCCGTTCGCGTGACGCTGCGGCAACTGGGCGTGCCCCGGAGCACCTTCTACGATTGGTATCAGCGAACCGAAGCCGAGGGTTTCGACGGGTTGGAAGACAAGAAGCCCAGGGCCCGACCGTGCTGGAACGCCATTCCCAAAGCCGTTCGGGACCAAGTGCTCGACTTGGCGCTCGAGCGCACCGCCCTGTCACCGCGGGAGCTGGCTTGTCGCTACACCGACGAAAGGCGCTACTTCGTATCGGAATCGAGCGTCTATCGCATCTTGAAGGAAGCGGATCTCATCACGAGCCCGGCCTACGTGCTGATGTCGGCTTCGGATGCCTTCAAGAACCCAACGACACGTGTGCATGAAATGTGGCAGACGGACTTCACGTACTTCCGGATCCTGAATTGGGGATGGTATTACCTATCGACCGTCCTCGACGATTTCTCGCGGTACATCATCGCGTGGAAGCTCAGTACGACCATGGGGGCAACCGACGTCACCGAGACGCTCGATGTGGCACTGGCGATCACCGGCGTCGATCAAATCCAGATCAAACACCGCCCGCGCCTATTGAGCGACAACGGCTCCGCCTACGTTTCTGGTGAACTCCGAGACTATCTGGAGGCGCGAAAGATGACTCATACCCGCGGCGCCCCCTATCACCCGCAGACGCAGGGCAAAATCGAGCGCTATCACCGGACCCTGAAGAACGTCGTCAAGCTCGAGCACTACTACTATCCATGGGAACTCGAGACGGCACTGAGGGACTTCGTGGCCTACTACAACAACGAGCGCTACCACGAGTCTCTTGACAATGTGACGCCGGCCGATGTCTACTTTGGGCGGCAGTACGAGATCGTCTCGGAGCGCGACAGAATCAAGAAGCGTACGATGCGAAAGAGGAAGAAGGAGTACCTGGCGGCAAGAGCCGCCTAGGATGAAATCAGGAACTGTCTCTTAGCAGAGGCCATGTTGAGTCCGAAACGCTTTGACGACGTACACTTCGCCCAGCTCGCCGAGATAAACATCCGACTTCATCTCGTTCCCTTCTTCGGGAAGCTGAGGCTCGCCGAAATAGAAGAGCGGCACCTTCTGCGGTTCATTGTCGAGAAGACCGAGCGTGTCGAAAAGCCACTCCGAGCCAGCACCCTCACCAACATTCTTTCAGTCTTGAGGCGTGTCATGACGCTTGCGGTGGAACAGGGGCAGCTGAGCCGCAATCCCTGCCAGAACCTCGGAAAGCTACTCGCTAAGGTCCGTCGGCATCAGGCGCAGGAAGTGGGCCGGGTCGATTCCTGGACGCGAGAAGAAGTCGCCACCCTCTTCGAGATCGCCCGAGCCAAGGAGCCACGTTTTCACCCGCTGCTGTTCTTCCTGATCTCGACCGGCTGCCGGAAGGGGGAAGCCCTCGGCCTCAAATGGGACGACGTTGACTTCTCGGCGTCGCGAGTGAGGATCCGACGGGCACTGGTTCGCGGCCAGCTCGGAACGCCGAAGAGTGGCAGAGCGCGCTTCGTCGTACTCTCCCCTGCCCTAGCCGAGATCCTCCATGATCTGTTCGCACAGCGCCGTCGCGAGTGTCTCACACGCGGGTGGAGCGACGTTCCAGAGTTCGTCTTCTGCTCGGAGACTGGCGGTCTGATGAATGAGCGCAATGTGGCGCGCTCCTGGTACCGATTGCGCCGGAAGGCACAGCGCCATGGAGTCCGACCGCTTCGGCTTCATGACTGCCGACACACGTTCGCGAGTCTGGCGCTGGCCTCGGGGAAGAGCGTTCGCTGGGTCGCGGCGCAGCTCGGTCATGCGAACCCGGAACTGACCCTGCGCGTCTACGCACACGCGCTCCGGGAAGAGGAAACCGACCTCAGCTTTCTCGACTTCGGCGGCACCAAACGGCACCCCCGCGGCACCGAACAGAAACGGGCTGTCGCAATGAAAAAGCCCCTGCGCGTAACTCCGCGAAGAGGCTCGGATTTTCTGGAGCGCGAGACCGGGATCGAACCGGCGACCCTCAGCTTGGGAAGAGAGAACCAACCCGAGGAAGATCAATAACTTACGCTCTAGCGACCGACAGGGAGCAGCAAGGAGCGACATATCGAGGCACTGGGGACGGCAGTCAACACCGGAAACGGCACCCAGGCGGCACTAGATTTGGACGGGTGGGGGTATGGGCGCACCCCCCCCCGGCCCGATGGGGGTTTGACTCCTTTGCCTGGTTCAGCCGAAAAACAAAAAGGGGGCAGTGCGCGAGTCGCTGCGTCGCTGGCA
>JADFQO010000012.1 GCA_022561775.1 Myxococcales bacterium
AGCAGGTCGGCCAGTTCCGGCAAGGCCTTTCCGGGGCCGTAGGGCGGCTTCAACCCCGCGTAGGTCGGCTCGGTCCGCGCGAGGCCCACGGGGATCGCGCTAGTCGGGAACATAGGCCGGTAACAATGCCAGGATCTGGGGCGCGAGGTCGTAGAAGCTCGCCTCTGCGGCGGCTTCGTCGTTGCGCACAATCGGCACCGTGAAGCGCACCAGTGAGCCGTCGGTGCGGCTTCGAACCGCGCGGTCGAAGCCGACGTAGAGGATCTTCTTCCAATCCTGCGAAACCACGCGCCCGCGGCTCTGGTACCAGTAGTAAGTGAGGTGTCGATTGCCGCCCCGCGCGATCACCAGTCGCCGCACCATTGCGGGAGTCTGGGGCAGGCCGGGCGTATCGAGTTCCACCAGGCGATTGTCGATGATGTCCCAACCCGATCCCGGCAGGCAGTGGGCGGGCGGGTGGATCACGTTGACTCCGGTACCGCCACCCTCTTCGCGAACCTGGCTGGCGTGGTAACCCAGATAGACTCCCACAATGCTGTTGAACGCCGGGTTCTCGAAGCTGCAGAGGAGATAGTCGCTCACGCCGAGGTTGCTGACGGTCTTGTCATCGAGCACCTGCCGCTCTCGGCAACTCCAGTCTCCCAGCTGGTCGGGAAAATCCTCGAAGTGTTCTCGGTCTGGGAAAACCGGATCGGTCGCGAGATAGTGGTAGGTGTAGAAGTTGAGTCCCAGAAACGCCAATGCGACGCACAGCTTGATCATCCGTTCACCTTTGTGCGCGACCGCCGCCAGCTGCGCGGCCAGAACATCGAAAGCAGCCACGCTTCGACGAGCAGCAGCCCGAACGCCAGAGCAAAGGTGAAGAGTCCTTCCGTTTCGTGGATCAGGCCTTGAGCTGCGGCAGAGCCGATGCGATGCGCGAAAAATCCCGTGAGCGCGACCCGGAATGCGTTGACGAGGATCGCGATGGGGATCGCCGAAGCCACGATGACGATTCGCTCGATCGGGTTCTTCCGGAAGAAGTAGGCGAACACCACGCCCAGCGTCCCGAGTGCCATCAGCGAACGCAATCCCGAGCAGGCCTCTGCGACGAAGAGTTGGGTATCCACCAGGTGAATGATGTTTCCCTCCCGCAGGGCCGGGATATGCAGCAGGTGGAGCGTCTCGACGGCGAAATCCGCAGCGATCAGTTGGAGGGGAAACGCGACCACATTCACGAAGGATTGCGGGAGCGGCACCATGAAGAACAGGAAGAGCATCGGGAACGCGAGGACTCGAAAGACTTCGCGACCGAGCAAGAGGATCTGGAGGCCGATGAGCGTCAGCACGAAGGAGGTGCGCATCGCGGTCAGTTCGACGCCGAGCCGACCGATCACCAGAGCGAGGGATCCGAGCGCGAGAGGGAGCAAGCCCCACCAGGAGGGTCGGACGGTCGCACGGCGGAGCTCGTGCCGGCGCTCCCACGCGAAGTAAAGCGCGAGCGGGCCGACGAGAAAGCCGTGGGAGTAATCGTCGACCGCCCCCCAATGTAGGAACATGTAGTAGAGGATCGGGCCGAAGATTCCCAACGCGAGAGCGCTGGTGGCCCCCGCGTAGAGGATCGACGTTCGACGCTCGCGTGCGTCGCGCGCGAGAACCGCAACCGCGTCCGTCGTCGCTTCGGTCATATTGGGCTCGAACCCCTCGTCGAGTATTCCCGTCCGTCTAGAAGAGCGCGTAGATGAAAGGTGCGACCGCCGAGCCTTCTGTGAGCACGATCAAGACCGAGAGCAGCAGGATCGTGGCCACGATCGGCCCCAACCACCACTTCTTCCGGACCTTCATGAAGGACCAGAGTTCGCCAAAGATCAAGAGCCGATCGCGAAAGTCTCCGCTGGAACGCGCCATCCAATTCTCCTTGTTGACGACGGTGCGGCCACCCGCCCCGTCGCGCACCATCAATCCAGTTCGTAACGCTCGCGCCAGTCGAAGTCTTCGACCAGTTCGGGCTGATCCTCCTTGAGGAGGATCTGGTTGCCGAGCACGAGAACGTCCATCTGGGTTCGCATGAAGCAGAGGTAGGCGTCGTCGGGCGTGCAGACGATCGGTTCCCCGCGGACATTGAACGAGGTGTTGATCAATACGGGGCAACCCGTTCGTTCGTCGAACGCCGACAGCAGATCGTAGAAATCGGGGTGGCTTTCCCGCGTGACCGTCTGCAGCCGCGCGGAGCCGTCCACATGCGTCACGGCGGGGATGCGCTTTCCCTGCTGGACCTGGCATACCAGGAGCATGTAGGGGCTCTCGCGATCGATGTCGAACCACTCGGAGGCCTTCTCGGCGAGGACCGCGGGCGCAAACGGCCGGAAGCTCTCCCGAAATTTGATCTTCAGGTTCACCCGCTTCCAATTCTCCTGGTTGCGCGCATCGGCGAGGATGCTGCGACTCCCGAGCGAGCGGGGGCCCCATTCGAGGCGGCCCTGGAACCAGCCGACCACCAACTGATCATCGCTCAATCGGCGCGCGGTTTCGGCGATCATCTCGGCGCGAGGCAGGCTCCGATAGTGGGCTCCCCGGGCGCCGAGGGTACTACGGATGGCTTCGTCCGAAAAACTCGGTCCCCAAAAGGCGTGCTCCATGCGGGTCTTGCGCGGATTGTCGAGTACGCAGTTGTCGACGAACAGCGCCGCGCCGAGCGCGCCGCCCGCGTCCCCCGCAGCCGGTTGGACCCATAGGTTCTCGAACGGGCCCTCGCGGACGATCCGTCCGTTGGCAACGCAGTTGAGCGCGACACCGCCCGCCATGCAGAGGTTCTTCAGGCCCGTTCTCTGGTGGAGATCACGCACGATGCGCAGCATGATCTCCTCGGTCACGCGCTGGACGCTCGCCGCGATGTCCCAGTGGAATTGTTCCATCTCCGACTCGGATTTGCGACGGGGCTTGCCGAACAGTGCGTCGAACCTGCGGTTGGTCATCGTCAAGCCGTAGTCGTAGGCGAAGTATTTCATGTTGAGCCTGAACGACCCGTCTTCGCGCACGTCGATGAGTTGGTCGAAGATCAGGTCGGTGTACTTCGGGTCGCCGTAGGGTGCGGCACCCATGACCTTGTATTCGGCGCTGTTGACCTTGAAGCCGAGGTAATAGGTGAACGCGCTGTAGAGCAGGCCCAGCGAGTGGGGGAAGCGGATCTCCTTGACCAATTCGAACTGGTTTCCCCGTCCCACGCCCTGTGTGGTGGTCGCCCACTCGCCGACGCCATCGCAGGTGAGGATTGCGGCTTCCTCGAACGGGGAGGGCAGGAAGGCCGACGCAGCGTGGCTTTGGTGGTGCTCGGCGAAGAGCACTTCACCCTTGAAGCCGAGCTTATCGTGGATGAGGCGAGGCACCCAGAGCTTTTCCTTGAGCCAGATCGGGATCGACTTGCTGAACGACGGGAGCGAACGCGGAAACGTCGAGAGATAGGTGATCAGGATCCGCTCGAACTTCACGAACGGCTTGTCGTAGAACGCCACGTAGTCGATCTCGCCGATCGAAAGTCCGGCCTCCTGAAGGCAGTACTTCACGGCCTCGGCCGGAAGGTTGGGATCGTGGCGCTTGCGGGTGAATCGCTCCTCGTGCGCGGCGGCGACCAGTTTGCCATCGCAGAGCAAGGCCGCTGCGGCGTCGTGATAGAAGCAGGAAATTCCGAGAATGTTCACGCGCTACTCCGGGTTCCGACGCCTAGGAAAGAAGCTTGGCCCGCTCGAGGTCCGGCTTTGCGGTATCCGCGTCCAGCCAAGCGGATTCAACCGCCTTCAAACCGCGTTTTGCCAACAGGTCACTTCGACCGATCGCGAGCGCGAGGCCAACCGGTCCGATCAGCAGCCCGTATGTCATGACCAGGATCATCAACGTCTGTACCAAGGCAAATCGACCGGCGATCGTCGTCCACCCATTGAGTAGCCGTCGACCCAGGGAGGGTGTCTTCTGATCCGTCATGCAATCCCTCCCAATTCTCCCAATTTCTCGGAGTCTACTTCGGTTAGTTGCGCGTTGGAGTAAAGCCGCTCCAACAGCTCAGGTCGGTGAGGCCGCCCTGAAGGTATTTGGACCCACATTTGTTCAGCGGTCGCTGATTATCGCTCATTTTCCCCAAGTTTGGAACACGAAACGGAACCGAATTGCCGATATGGGAAAAATTGTTCCGTAGGGAAAAACTTCTTCCCTTTGAAGGAAATTTCTTTCACACTACGGCCTCGGCTTCGAGTCAGGATCGAATCCACCGGGTTTGCGGATCGAAGCCGATCCGAGGGGGTCGCTGGCAGTCGTCGTTCGAGGCAGGAGTTGTCGTTCGAGGCGGATCGCGCCAAAAGAGGGAGTGTCGTGAGGGAGCGTTTGAATGGCTGACCGATTCCGGGTGTTGGTGATCGACGACGATCCCGGGGTACGGGACTACATGGAGGCGCTGGTCTCCCGTCAGGGATACGAGGTTTTCGCCGCGGTCGATGGCGAGGAGGCTCTGCGAAATCTCGATACCACCCGCCCCGATCTGGTCACCCTCGATGTGGTCCTGCCCGGAATGGACGGCCTAAAGACCCTCGACAAGCTCAAACAGCGTTTGCCCGACGTGCCGGTCGTGATGCTTTCGGGTCACGGACAGGCGCGAAACATCGTCGAAGCCATGCGGCGCGGAGCGTCCGATTTCCTCCGCAAACCTTTCGAGGTCGAGGAGCTCGAACTCGCCTTTCAGAAGGCCCTCGAAAAGCGCGCCCTCAAGCAGGAGGTCGCGCGCCTGCGTGGTCAAGCGCGCTCCGAAGCCGATTTCATGTTGCTGACGGGCGACAATCCGAAGATGCGCGAGATTCGCGACATCATCGAGCAGGTCGCGGATACGGATATCACGGTGCTGATCCGGGGCGAAAGCGGGACCGGCAAAGAGGTCGTGGCGAGGACCCTGTTCCAGCTCTCCGATCGCCGCAACCAGCCCTTTGTCAAGGTGAACTGCGCCGCGCTACCCTCCGAGCTGCTCGAGAGCGAGCTGTTCGGCTTCGAGAAGGGCGCCTTCACAGGGGCGCACAAGAGGAAGCTCGGCAAGTTCGAGTACGCGAATCATGGAACGATCTTCCTGGACGAGATCAGCGAGATGCACCCGTCGCTCCAGGCGAAGCTCTTGCAAGTCCTGCAGGATGGCGAGTTCTCGCGTCTCGGAAGCGAATCGGATGTCCACGTCGACACGCGCATCATCGCCGCCACCAATCGGAACCTCGAAGAGGCGGTTGCCGACGGCACGTTCCGAGAAGACCTCTACTACCGGCTCAACGTGGTGACCGTCCAGCTGCCGCCACTCCGCGATCGCAGGGAGGCCGTTCCGCTGCTGGTCGAGCAGTTCCTGCAGAAGAACAACGAGCAATACCACAAGAATGTGACCCAGTTGTCGCCCGAGACGATGGAGATCTTCACGAAATACCACTGGCCTGGAAATGTTCGGGAACTCGAGAATCTGGTTCGCCGAATGGTAGTATTGGGCAATGAAGACGCCGTCGTCGAGGAAATCAAGCTCACCGGCTCACGCCAGCAGGCACGTGAAGAAGCCAGTGATTCCCTGGACCTGGGGGCCCTGGGTGCAGATTTCTCGAGTGAGCAAGGGATCGACCTAAAGGCAATCTCCCGGCGTGCCGCTCAACTAGCCGAGAAGGGGGTCATCGAGAAGGTCCTGCAGGCGACGCGCTGGAATCGAAAAGAAGCCGCTCAGCGCCTGCAGATCAGCTACAAGGCCCTGCTCTACAAAATGAAGGAGAATGGACTCAGCCAGAACCGCTGAGTCCAGAACGGAACCGAAGATGAAACACTCGATGCGTGGGGTGGCGCGGCGAGGCTCGTCGGTGCTTGCTGTTCTGCTGATGGGGCCCCTCTGGGGTTGCCAATCGCGAAATCTCAGCCCGCCGCCGCTCGACCCCGATCCGATGGATCGGTCGGGCTATGTGGTCGGCGTCCAGGACGTCCTCCAGATCAGCGTATGGAAGAACGAGGAGTTGAGCGTGGTGGTTCCCGTTCGCTCCGACGGGAAGATCTCGGTTCCGCTCGTGGACGACGTGCAGGCCGAAGGACTCGAGGCGATGGAGATCAAGGAGGTTCTCACCAGGGAGCTTTCCGAATTCATCACGGCACCCGACGTCACCGTGGTCGTGCTCGAGATGAACAGCAAATACGTGAACGTGATCGGAGAGGTCCTGCGCAGCGGTCAGATACCGCTCGTCAACGACCTCCGGGTTCTCGAGGCCATCGCGATGATGGGTGGTTTCGCGCTCTTTGCAAACAAAGGAGACGTTCGAATCGTGCGGCGTCAGCCCGATGGCAGCGAGATCGAATTCCGATTCGACTACAACGCCTACATCAAGGGGCGGGCGCCCGGCACAAACATCGTGCTTCGCAGTGGCGACACGATCATTGTTCTAGAGTAACAGCGAGAGCAAGGGATCCCGGAGGGCCTATGTGGTATGTACGCGCGTCATGGATAGTCATTCTGGTTGGTTTCGCGGGGGTCGCAAAGGCGGTCGACCTGGACCTTTCGATGACGACCACGGTCGGCTACGACGACAATGTCTTTCGAACGGACAAAGATACGAAGGACGACGCCTCGTTCCGCTTCGGACCCACCGTCCGGGTCCGCGACGAGACCTCCGATCTCTCCTACAATGTCTCCTACAACCCCGTCTACGAAAAATTCGTGACCTGGACAGACGCCGATGATCTGTCGCACTTTGTGCACGGCGCCCTCGAGTATCAGCTCAGCGATCAAACGCTCTTGAGTCTGTCCGAGAACTTTCGTTTTGCCCAATCCCTCAATCGAGGGCCGCTCATCGCAAACAAGGACGCCACCGGCACCGATATCGAACCGATTCCGGAAACCGAAGTTCAGCACGATGACGTCTACTGGAATACCGCGAGCGCCTCGGTGATCCACGACTTCAGCGCGCACACCCAGGGTGAATTCACGCTCAGCCAAGCTTACTTCGATTCGGAGCGTGACAATACCTCCAAGAACAACTCGCTTTCCGGTTTTGCGAACGTCATGCACTCGCTCACCGCGCGCGACCAGCTGGGTGTTGGCGGAGGCGTAGACTGGCAGCGCTTCGACGGCGTTCGCGGGCAGCCGCAATCCGACACGTTCATCTTCCGGCTCATCGGATCCTGGATCCACAACTTTGGCCAGGACACCGAGCTCATCGTTCGGGTCGGTCCGGCAGTGATCTACACCGATCAGAACAATGGTCGTACCACGTCGGAGGACCTCTATCCCCACTTTGTGGTGAACGGCCTGACCATCGGGGATGCGTACGATGCGCTCGGCCTGAAGGTGCCCACCCAATTGTTCGACCTCAATGGAGTCACGCTCAATGCCTTCGATCCGCTCAGCCCGAATAGCGTGTTGATTCCGGATGTTAGCAACTGCCAGGATACGGCTTTCGTGAGCGGCCAACCGGTATTCGATCAGTCGAATTGTTCGTTCAATGTGGTTGTCGATTCGGCGGCATTCCCGGGGGTCGTCACTGCAATCACTACCGCGCCAAGGGTCAATCTCAATTACGTCTCCAGCAACGCCGGAGAGAGCGACACGGAGGTCACCGTGTTCGGCGAGGTCAGCATCTCCCATCACTGGTTCCCGGAGCTGTCATCGCGTGTGAGCTACAGCCGGAGCGACTCGGGAGCGACCAGTCTCGGATCCAGTACGGTCGCGGACCGCGCAATGCTCGAGACCGTCTGGACCCCGACGCGTCGCTGGGATCTGAGTGTGCGCGGCGACTGGGTGCAGCGCAAATCCGCCAACGACATTACCAATACCTTTCTGGTCATCTCTGACACGAACCTTGGGCCCCTTAACAACGTCGTCACGAGCACGGCGCTGGTCGCCGGCAAGACCGGCGGCGCGGTCGATACCGAATACTGGCGAGCAGCCGGACGAGCCGCCTACCGGACTTCGCGCCGGAGTACGGTCTCGCTGCGCGCCAGCTATCAGCATCAGGACACCAACCGTGGCTCCTCGCGGACCAATGCGACCTTCGAAAACGTAACCGTGATGCTGGGCTTCCGATACGATCTCGATCCATTCCACTTCTAGGGGGGTCGGGCGAGGGTTTCATGAACGTCGAGGGTGGAGTACAGCTCGCTGAGCTGTGGAGTATCGCGCGCCGTCGTGCCAAGCTGATGGCTGCGGCGTCTCTCGGGATCATGCTCGCCATCTATTGGATCGCGATGGCGCTCCCGAATCGGTACGAGAGTTATGCGACCGTGCTCGTTACACCGCAGACCGTCGACCCGGCGCTGGTTGCGGCCGGCGTTCCCGAGAGCGATCTCAACAATCGTCTGTACCTGATGTCCGCGGAGATCTTGAGTCGCGGGCGACTCTCGAAGGTCATCGACGATCTGCGCCTCTACGGCGCCGAGTCCCAGTACATGGTGCGCGAGCAAATCATCGATAGGATGCGCGATAGCGTCGACGTTGAGCCCGTGATCCCCGAACTCGGCCAGGAAGTGGGGCGCCGGAGATTCGATGAGGAGATCAACCAGTTCAAAATCTCCTTCAGCCATCGAGACGCCAACGTCGCGATGCAGGTTACCCGGCGGCTCTCGCACGACTTCATCGAACAACACATCGAAACTCGGATCACGCTTTCACAAAAGAGCCTCGAGTTCATCGACGACGAACTCGCTCGACTCGCAGAGCGGATTCGCGAAATCGAAGCGCGGGTCGCCGAGGTCAAGAACGCGAACCCCGGCCGCTTGCCCGAGGATATGACCGCCACACAGCGCCGGTTGGAGCGCCTGATGACCGACATGGCGTTCGCCCAGCGCTCTCTCGCCGAGGCGACCAGCGACGAGGCGTTCTACCGCAGCCAGATCAACAACGCTCCCATGGCGATTGGCGAGATGACACCCGAAAACCGGCTCAAGGTTCTGGATCTGCTGATCGCGGAGTACATCGCGAGGGGATTCACCGAAAAGCATCCCGATGTCGTGATGACGAAATTGGAGATCGCAACGCTCAAGCAGGCCATCGCGCGCGGTGAGGTCGAAATTGCCAAAGGCGGTGATCGGACTCTCAGCTACTCCCAGCAGAACGCCGAGGGCGAGCGGCGACGCGCGGCGTTGCGCAGGGTGTCTGCCGAAGCTGAAATTGCAAGGCTCCACGCGGCCGTAGATGGGCTCCAGACACTGCTCGCGCAGACGCCCGCAGTGGCCGAAATCCTTGACGGCCTGGAGCGCGACTACCGCCATCTCTTCGACAGCTATCAGGATTTCAGCAACCGACAGCTCGAGGCGATGGTTCAGGCCCAACTCGAGAGGCGTCAACTCGGCGAGCAGTTTCGCGTACTCGAGGCCGCCTTCATCGCGCCCGAGGCGGCTTCACCCAATCGCCTCCTGATCATGATTCTCGGTTCGGTCTTTGCGGTCGCGGTCGGGGTGGGTGTCGGAATCCTGCGGGAGAGCCTGGACTTGTCGCTGCACAGTGCCCGCCAGCTCCAGACGGCCATCTCGATTCCGGTTCTCGCGGCGATCCCGAACATCCTGCTCGAGGCCGATCTCGCCGCGCTTCGACGCAGCCGGATCTGGACTTCCCTGGGCGCTGCGTTTGTGATCTGCTTTGTACTCGTGGGCGGTGCAGCGAACTATTTCTGGGTCAACGGCGCGCCGGCTTTTCTCAGCGATGATTCGACCCTCGAAGCGCCGGTCGCGGGCGAATTCGCACCCGCGGAAACCCGCACCGCCGTGGGCGCGGACGGATAGGCGCCCATGTATTGCAAATTCTACGGCCTGATCCGCCCGCCGTTCGAGATGACGCCCGACCCCGCATTTCTCTACCTGGGTGAGACCCATCGGGAGGGGCTCGCCATCCTCGTCTACGGTGTGCGCTCCCGCAAGGGCTTCGTGATGCTCACGGGAGAGGTTGGAACAGGCAAGACGACCCTGCTCCACGCCCTGCTCGCACAACTCGATGCGAGCACCGATTCCGCCTACATCTTCAATCCCCGCCTCGAGCCGCTCGATTTCTTCAAACTGCTCTTCGATGATCTCGGGATCCAAGAGACCTGCACCAGCAAGGCCGAATATCTCCTGGCGCTGAATCACTTTCTGATCGATCGGTTGAAGAACGATCGGACGGTGCTCTTGATCGTCGACGAGGCGCAGAATCTCTCTCGCGAGATGCTGGAGGAGATCCGGCTGCTTTCGAATCTCGAAACGCCGAACTCCAAGCTGATTCAGATCGTGCTGGCCGGGCAACCGGAGCTCGGAGAGATGCTCGATCGGGATGACCTTCGCCAGCTGCGGCAACGCATCGTGTTGCGCCACGAGCTGAAGCCCTTCGACGCCGCCGAATTGGAGTATTATGTCGAAGAGCGACTTCGACTCGCCGGGTATACGGGAAAGGGAATTTTCAAGCGCTCTGCGCTTCGCGAACTCTTCGCGGTTACGGGTGGTGTGCCCCGCCTCGTGAACGTGGTGTGCGATGGAGCCTTCCTGACCGGTTACGGGCGCGATCAGTCTACCCTGGGCGCGGAGGTCATCCGCGAAGTGGCGAACGATCTACACCTGGACCAGGATCCAGCCGCAGGCGAAACGGGTAATCCAGCTCCTGGCTTCGGCCAGTGGCGGCGCGGTTGGTTGGGTCTGTTTCGATGAGCCGGGAGAAGACGCAGTAGATGGCCAAGGTATACGACGCTCTTCGGCGCGCCGAAGAAGATCGCAAGCGCCTGCTCGGCGACAAATCGAACCGGCCCGCACCGTTGAAGGTGGAGCCCGTCGGTCCCGCCGCGGAGCGCATCGATCGCAGACCGGCCTGGAAGCGGGGCGGTGAAGTCCTGACGCCACGCCCTGGTCCGGACGGATCTGCGGAGCTGAACAAGCGCCGAATCGCGTTGCTTCAGCCCAAGTCCTACGTCGCCGAGCAGTTTCGCGCCCTGCGCGGTCGCATCGATGCGATCGCGAGTCAGCGTCCGATCACGACGATTTCGATCACGAGCGCATTTCCGGGTGAGGGAAAGACGACGTGCGCGATCAACCTGGCGATCGTCACCAGCATGAGCCTGGGGCGGCGCGTTCTGTTGATCGACTGCGATCTGCGCCGACCCAAGATTCATCCCGCGTTGGGATTGAGGCCGGAGACCGGTCTCGCGGAGGTGCTCACGGGTGCTTCCTCGATCGATGAAGCGATTGTGTCTGCCGAGGGTGTGCGGTTGGATGTACTGCCGGTATGCGGTAGACCCGCCAACCCTTCGGAGCTGCTCGGCTCGCCCGAGATGAGCCGACTGATCGAAGAGGTCGCCGGCCGCTACGACCGCGTCATCATCGACACGCCGGCCGCGCTCGGCCTGCCGGACGCGAAGGCCGTGAGCGAACTCTGTGACGGCATCGTGATGGTCGTTCGAGCGGACGTTACGGCCCGATCGGATATCGAGGCGGTACTCGAGATCCTGGATCGACAGCGGATCCTGGGGCTGTTGATCAACGGCGTTACGATCGATCAAGGGCGCTACGGTTACGCGGCTAACTGAGCTACCCAATCGGGAATTCAACGGTCGCCACGTGAAGCTGGGGAGCCGGATATGTTGGGGCGCTCGCTGTGCTGGATTTTGTCCGGGGCGCGCAGCGCTTTGACTGAATCGATGGGTCGATGTACGCGCACGAATACCTGATTCCACTCGCCGTTGCCTTCGGGGTCGCTGCCCTGATGACCCCCCTCGTGATGAGATTGGCGATCGCCGTAGGGATCACCGATCAACCGAGCGAGCGTTCCGTCAGCCGCCGCCCCAACATGCCGCTTCTCGGAGGCATGGCGGTGGGACTGGGATTCGCGGCCGGGCTGGCCGTGGCGATCCGGCAGGTCGAGCTAACGATTCCCGCGGGCCATCTACTTGCGCTGACCCTGGGTGGAGCGCTCATCATCGCAACCGGAATCTACGACGACCGTTTCGGGATGAAAGCATGGGCAAAGCTCAGCGTGCAGATCGTTGCTGCTCTACTCGCCATCGGGTCTGGATACGAGATCGATCACCTCACGGAGCCGTTTACCCGCACCACATTCGTTCTTCCGATGTGGCTAAGTTGGCCCGTCACGGTCCTCTGGATCGTCACCATCACGAATGCGATCAACCTGGTTGACGGACTCGATGGGCTCGCGGCCGGTGTCGCTGCAATCATAGCCGCCACCCTGACCTTTCTCGCCGCCCAGGCTGGAGAGTTCTTCGGCGTCTGCGTTGGTGTTGCCATGGTCGGCGCGCTGCTCGGTTTCCTGCCGTTCAATTTTGCACCCGCTCGGATTTTTCTAGGCGATACCGGAGCGCTCTTCATCGGATTCGTGCTCTCGCTCCTCGCGCTCGAGGGTTACCGCCAGGTCACGCTGCTGACCTTCGTCGTACCGGTTCTCGCTCTCGCCGTGCCGATTCTCGATACCACACTCTCGGTGGTTCGGCGCTTGCGAAATCGTTCGCGGATCTTCAGCGCCGACCGCCTTCACATGCACCACCGCATGCTCGAATCTGCGGGGTCGGCGCGTCACGCGGTGCTGCAGATCTACCTCCTCACCGCGGCCTTCTGCTTGGTCGCCCTGGCATTCTGCAAACTCAGTGGTTATATGGCGTTGCTCTTTCTCGGGGCGGTCGCCCTTCTCACCTATCGACTCGTCACGAACCTCGGGGATTTGGCAACTACCGCGGATCAGGCTGCTTCCGGAGGACTGAACCAGAATTCTGGCGATGACGAGCCGTGACGCCCCGGCGCGCACTGATTACCGGCGTGACGGGACAGGACGGCTCATACCTGGCCGAACTCCTCCTCGCCAAGGGTTACGAGGTTCACGGAGTGGTGCGGCGGTCGAGCACCGAGACGTTCGAGCGCATTGCCCATCTCCGCGCGCGGATCAGGCTCCATCAGGCGGACCTGCTGGATCAGAGTTCACTGGTGAGCGCGCTTCGTGCAGCTCGACCCGCCGAGGTGTACAACCTCGCCGCTCAATCCTTTGTTCCGACGAGCTGGATACAGCCTTCGCTCACCGGAGAGTTCACCGCAATTGGTGTCACGCGTGTGCTCGACGCCATTCGACTCATCGACCCCGAGATCCGCTTCTATCAGGCGTCGAGTTCGGAGATGTTCGGAAAAGCGCGTGAGGTGCCCCAGAACGAGGCGACTGCCTTCCATCCGCGTAGCCCCTATGCGGTCGCGAAGGTGTACGGCCATTGGATCACCGTCAATTATCGCGAAAGTTACGATCTATTCGCCGTATCCGGGATCCTGTTCAACCACGAGTCGCCGAGACGAGGCCGCGAATTCGTCACGCGAAAGATCTCCGAGGGCGTCGCCCGGATCAAACTCGGTCTGGACGACGAGTTGCTCCTGGGAAGCCTCGAAGCGAAAAGGGATTGGGGCTATGCGCCGGAGTACGTCGACGCGATGTGGCGCATGTTGCAGCAGCGCGAGCCGGTCGACTACGTGATCGGCACGGGCGTGCAGCACACCGTGCAGCAGTGTGTCGACATCGCGTTTCGCCACGTGGGTCTCGATCCCAGCGATTTCGTCCGAGTCGATCCGGATCTGATCCGACCTGCCGAAGTCGACCTTCTGCTCGCGGACGCGACCAAGGCGCGTGAGTCCCTGGGGTGGAGAGCCGAAACGAATTTCGAGAAGCTCGTCGGCATCATGGTCGAGGCGGATCTGGAGCGACAAGAGCGATCCAGCGGACGACGGCGCGGTCAGGGAGAGTCGCGATGAGCCGGCCCGAACGGATTCTCGTGACGGGCGCGGCGGGCTTCCTCGGCTCCACCCTGGTCGACCGACTCCTCGCGGAGGGTCGCGAGGTAGTGGGCCTCGATTCTTTCGATCCGTTCTACCCTGAGGAGCAGAAGCAGCGAAATCTCGCTTCGGCCCTGGGTGCCGCTACTTTCCAGCTCGTGCGGGGCGACATCCGAAATGCGGACAGCGTCGCGTCGCTGTTCAATGAGACGCGCTTCGACTCGGTCGTGCACCTCGCCGCGCTTGCCGGTGTTCGTCCGAGCCTTGAGCGCCCGGCCGTCTTTGCCGACGTCAACGTTCATGGGACCACCGTCGTGCTCAAGGCGGCTGTAAATCACGGAAACCCTCGCGTGGTCTTTGCCTCGTCGTCGTCGGTCTACGGCGAGAGAGAGGACGGGCCCTTTCGCGAGACCGATTCCGTCGAACGTCCAATATCGCCCTACGCGGCGACCAAGCGAGCGGGCGAACTCGTCGCACATACCTTCCACCACGCCCACGATCTTTCGGTCACGTGTGCGCGAATCTTCACCGCCTATGGCCCTCGTCAACGACCGGACCTCGCGATTCGAAAATTTGCGGAGCGAATGCTCGACGGGATGCCGATTCAGGTCTTCGGGGACGGACATAGCCTGCGCGACTTCACCTACGTCGACGATATCGTTGACGGTCTCGTGAAAGCGATCGACCGGGATCTGGGTTTCACGATCTTGAACTTCGGTGCGGGAAGAAAAGTTACGGTGCTCGAAGTGATCGAACTGCTCGAAAAAACGCTGAAGGTTCCCGCAGAGATCGAATGGCTTCCGGCCCAGACCGGAGATGTCCGCCGCACGTGGTCGGACACTCGTGCGGCTCGCGAAGCTCTCGGATTCGAACCGCAGGTTTCACTCGAAGAGGGAATCGAGCGCTTCGCTGATTGGCTCGGGGATCGCGGGTGAGTGTGAAGCCGAACGGGCGTCTCGCTCTCGTGACGGGTGGCGCTGGATTCATCGGTGGCCATCTGGTGGAGGGGCTGCTGAGGGCGGGCTGGTCGGTTCGCGTGATCGACGATCTGTCGACGGGATCCGAGCGGAATCTGGCGCCCGCGATGGACCGGATCGAATTCACTCGCGGCAATATCTGCGATGCCGATGCGATGGAGCGCGTCATGGGCGGAGTCGAGGTGGTCTTTCACCAGGCCGCCATGGCGTCGGTGCCGCGGAGCGTCGCAATGCCGCTGTTGACCAACAGCATCAATATCGACGGAACGCTGCTGGTGTTGGAGACTGCCCGGCAATCTGGCGTGCGCCGCGTCGTGTATGCCGCCTCGTCGTCGGCTTATGGAGACACCGAGGTGCTGCCGAAGGTCGAAACCCTGCCCGCGACCCCGCTGTCACCCTACGCGTTGCAGAAGTACACCGGTGAGGTGTACTGCCGTCTCTACAGCGAGCTCTACGGCCTCGAGACCGTTTCGCTGCGTTATTTCAACATCTTCGGTCCGAGGCAGGATCCCAACAGTGACTACGCGGCTGTGATTCCGTGCTTCGTCACAGCAGCACTCGCGGACAGACCGCCCGTGATCTACGGCGATGGCGATCAGACCCGCGACTTCACCTACGTAGAGAACGCCGTCCAGGCGAATCTGCTCGCTGCCGATGCGGATCGCGCTTCTGGTTCTGTGATCAACATCGCTGCGGGAAAACGCACGTCACTCAACGATCTCTGGAAGAATATTCGGAAAATCGCCGGTACCGACGTCGAGGCTCGTCACGCAGCCCCCCGACAGGGCGATGTCAGGGACAGTCTCGCGGGTCTGACGCTCGCGTCGGATCTGCTGGGTTACGAGCCCGGCGTCGATCTCGACGCGGGTCTTGGCCGAACGATTGCGAGCTTCCGCTCGTAATGCGCTCGCGAACGGAGTTGGAACGATGAATGTTTGCATGATCGGAACCGGCTACGTGGGATTGGTAAGCGGCGCCTGTTTTGCGGAATTCGGTGTGCAGGTGGTCTGTACGGACAACGACGACGAGAAGGTTGCCGCGCTTCAGAGCGGGTCTGTCCCGATCTATGAGCCGGGTCTCGAGGAGCTCGTCGAACGCAATGTTCGCCAGGGGCGCCTCTCGTTTACCACCGATACTGCCCAGGCCATCAACTCTTCCCTGGTCGTATTCATCGCTGTTTCGACGCCGTCTCGCCCGGACGGCTCGACGGACCTGACGACGGTCGAGGCCGTGGCGCGCGAAATCGGCCGCTCGATGATCGGCTACAAGGTGATCGTCACCAAGAGCACGGTCCCGGTCGGAACTTTCGCAAAGGTGAGGGGTTGGATCGAAGAAGAACTCGCTGCGGCCGGGCGCGAAGTGAGATTCAGCGTCGCGTCGAATCCCGAGTTTCTTCGCGAGGGTGCGGCGATCGGAGACTTCATGCGACCGGACCGCGTCGTGATCGGCACCGAGGACGTCGAGGCTACCGCGATCCTGAACGATCTCTACCGACCGCTCTACCTGATCGAGGCCCCCGTACTGGTGACGGATATTCCGACCGCAGAACTGACGAAGTACGCCGCAAACGCTTTTCTCGCGACGAAGATCTCCTTCATCAACGAAATGGCGAACCTCTGCGAGAAGGTTGGAGCCGACGTGCACGCGATCGCGCGCGGGATTGGGCTCGATCGGCGGATCGGCTCGAAGTTCCTCCACGCGGGTCCGGGCTTTGGCGGCTCGTGTTTTCCGAAGGACACCCGATCGGTTGCGCACTTCGCGCGCGAGGTGGGTCAGGAACTCGAGATCATCGAAAGCGTAATCCGGGTCAACGAGCGCCAGCGCGAACGAATGGTCGAAAAGATCGTGGAGGCTCTCGACGGTGAGATCGACGGGCGAACCATCGGGATCCTGGGTCTCTCCTTCAAAACCGAGACCGATGACATGCGCGATGCGCCGTCCTTGGACATCATTCGCGGGCTCGAAAAAAGAGGTGCGCGAATTCGCGCCTATGACCCCCAGGCGATGCGAGAAGCTTCGAAGCTCCTCCCCGGTCTCGCCACCTGCAAAGACGCCTACGAGGCGTGCAGCGGAGCCGACGCACTCGTGCTGATCACGGAGTGGAATCAGTTCCGGATGCTGGATCTCGCGCGCGTCAAATCGCTCTTGCGGCAACCGGTGATCGTCGATCTGCGGAATATCTACGAGCCCGGACCGATGCAGGAGGCCGGCTTCCGGTACTTCTGCGTGGGTCGCTGATGGCGAGACTCGAGGACTCGCTTCACGCAGTGATCCTCGCCGGTGGCGCAGGTGAGCGATTCTGGCCGGCGTCGCGTCAGGCGGTCCCGAAGCCCTTTCTGAAAGTCATCGGCGGCAAGAGCCTGCTGGCGTCCACCCTGCTCCGGACCCGTCGCGTTGCGGATGCCGAGCGCATCTGGGTCGTGGCGGGTCGCGAGCACGCGAAGGCCGTGCGGGCCGAAACCGGGCTTCCAGCCCGTCGGGTACTCGTGGAGCCGATGCGCCGCAACACCGCGATGGCGGTCGCCTACGCGGCCGCCCGGATCCGATCCGAGGATCCCGATGCGGTCATGCTGGTGTTGCCCGCGGATCAGGTGATTCCAAATCTGCGCGCCTTCCGAGCGGCGATTCGCAAGGCCGCTCGCGCCGCGCTCGAGGCCGATGTGCTCGTCACTCTGGGCGTAGAGCCGAAGCGGCCCGATACCGATCTGGGCTACATCCAGCGCGGTCTCGCCGTCGGCCCGAAAGCGCCGGGCCTTTACCGGGTGCGGCGTTTTGTCGAGAAGCCCAACGAGAAGACCGCACGGCGCTACCTCGAGCGCGGAGACTATCTCTGGAATGCTGGCATTTTCGCATGGTCAGTGCGCGCGATTCTCGATGAGCTCGAGGCCCATGCGCCGGATCTCCACCGGTTGTGGGGCCCGATGCTCGGCTCGCGGCGCCGGCCGACCGCCGAGCAGCTGCGCGGGATCTACCGCCGCGCGCCATCGGTCTCGATCGACGTCGCCGTCCTCGAGCGCAGCCGCCGGGTCTGGACGCTGCCGGTTCGCTTTCACTGGAACGATGTCGGCACCTGGGCGTCTCTCGCGGAGGAACTGGGTGTGAGGCCCGGGCGCTCCAGATCCGTCGCGGGTCGGTTGGTCGAATGCGACTCGGGAGCGAATCTCGTCTGGAGCGAGGATCGCACGATTGCTCTTCTGGGAGTTGAAGGGCTCGCGGTGATCGATACCCCGGACGCTCTGCTCGTCGCACGCCTCGAGAACAGTTCGGACGTGCGGAAGGTGGTGGCCCGGTTGAAGTCGAGCGGTCGAAGCGACATCACGTGAGTGCGTTGGACCGGGAGGTGGATGGAAGTCGCCATGGCTCAATCCCACAAACCTGAAGCGATCGCGTCACTGCGCGCGATTCCGATGTACTCCGGTGTATCGATCGAGGCTCTCGAGTCGATCGCATCGCTGTTGATCGAGCGCAGCTTTCCGAAACACAAAGCCATTGTCGAAGAGGGAGCGCCCGGCGACTACATGTACATCATCGTCGAAGGGCGCGTGAAGGTCAGCAAGCTCTCCGGCGATGGGCGCGAGAAGATTCTGGAGCTGCTCGAAGTCGGTGATTTTTTCGGCGAGATGTCTCTATTCGACGAAGCGCCCCGCTCGGCCAGCGTGACGGCGCTGTCCCAGGTCCGCATCCTGGCCCTCGCGCGCAACGACTTCCTGGGCCTCCTCGCCCGCAGTCCCGACCTCGCTCTTTCCGTGATCCGGGAGTTGACGCGTCGGCTTCGACAGGTCGACGAGCAGGCGAGTTCGCTTTCTTTTCAGCGCGTGAAGGAACGCACCATGGGCTTACTGGTTCGCCTGGCCCGGGAAGAGCCGGGCCAGGCGGGTCGCCGTAGGACCCCGGTGCTCACCCACCAGCAGATCGCCGACATGATCGGAACCTCCCGAGAGACCGTTACCCGCGCCATCAAGGGTCTCAAGCTGGAAGGCTGGCTCGAGCAGGACGGTAAGCACTACCTCGTCCCGGCAGAGGATTGAGGTCAGGCGCTAGCTGAAGCGCGCCGATAACGAGGCGTGGCGAACCATCCCGATACAGCACAGTGGATTCTCACCTCGATGAGTTCCGGGGTCGTCGCGATCGACGCCCGGGGCGAGGTGGTGATGCTTAATCCCGGCGCTCAGCGTATTCTCCGCTGTCCTGAAGGAGAGTCGAGCGACGCCTTTGGGAAGCCGTGTCTCGAAGTGCTTCGCCTCCAGCCGACGGTCGCGCGGCTGCTGCTGGAGACGCTGGACGGGCGAGCTGCGTTGTCCCGCGCCGAACTCGTTCTAGAAGGCGTCCGTGGCGAACTGGAGAGCACCATCGGCTTCACGCTGACTCCGGTGCGGGACCCCGAGGGCGAGGTTTGCGGAGCGGCGATTGTTTTTCGCGACCTGACGCCCTTCGAGCGAATGGACGAGCAGCAGCGGCTTCACGAGAGGCTCGCCGCGTTGGGCCAAATGGCCGCGGGGCTCGCCCACGAGATCCGAAATCCCCTCGCGGGCATGGAGATCGTCACCGGGTTGTTGAAGCGGCGTCTGGCCGATCGAGACGAGGAGTGCTCGCTCGTCACGCAGCTCCAGAGCGAAGTCCGATCGCTCGCTCGAACGGTCGAAGACTGTCTGGAGTTCGTCCGGCCGATTTCCCCCGAGCGCGGCCCGGTCGACCCCGTAGACCTCGTGAACGAATCCCTCGACACCGCACTCAAACGGTCCTCGTTTTCCGGCGTGATCGAGCGCGCGTTCGATGAAGAGCTTCCGCAGTTGAACGCCGACGTCGATCAACTGCGAGCCGTGGTCACCAACCTGATCCTGAACGCCCTGGAGGCCATGGACGGGGAGGGAGAAGACAGCGAGAAGCGACTCGTGCTGGGCCTGAACCACCTCGTCATCCCGCCAATCGATCGATCGGTTCGCGTGGGAGTCGATGGGCGAGCGGCGTCGGATGCCGTGGCACGCCAGGAGATCGTCATCACCGTGTCGGATACGGGTCCCGGAGTTCCAAATGAATTGAAGGAGAAGATCTTCTACCCGTTCTTCACCACCAAGCAGAGCGGATCTGGAGTTGGCCTCGCGACTGCACAGAAGATCGTCGCGGGTCACGGCGGAGCGCTCGAACTCGATTCCGAGGCGGGTAGGGGTTGCTCGTTCCGGGTGCGCCTTCCGATCGAGGACGAGAAGCCGTGACTTCAGACTCGGCCCGCATCCTCGTCGTCGAAGACAACGATACCCTGCGGCGGGGCATCACCATCGCGCTTCGTGAACGTTGGGACGATGTTCGAGAGGTCGCAAGTGGTGATGACGCGGTTGAGTGTATTTCCGACTCGCATTCCAATGCCTTCGACGTCATCGTCACCGACCTGCGGCTGCCGGGTTGCGACGGAGTTTCTGTTCTTCGCGCTGCGCGCGAAAGAGATCCCGGAACGAGCGTGCTGGTCATGACGGCTTACGGATCCATCGAAACCGCGGTCGAAGCCATGCGATCCGGGGCTTTCGATTTCGTCCAGAAGCCGCTGGATCTCGATCAGCTCGAACTCCGAGTGGCGCGTGGGGTTGATCACCGGCGACTGCTCTACGAGGTGACGGAGTTGCGGGCCGAGCAGGCCGCGCGCCAAGCGAGCGAACAGATCATCGGTAACAGCCTCGCCCTCCGCAGTGCCCTGGATCTCGCGAAGCGGGTGGCGCCAACGCGTTCGACGGTCTTGATCACTGGCGAGACGGGGACGGGCAAGGAATTGATCGCGGGATTGATCCACCGGACCTCTCCGCGGGCCGACGGGCCCCTCGTCAAGGTGAACTGCGCTGCGCTGCCTGAGACGCTGCTGGAGTCCGAACTCTTCGGTCACGAGCGCGGTGCGTTTACCGGAGCGGATCGCCAGCGCATCGGCCGCTTCGAAGAGGCGAATGGCGGCACGCTCTTTCTCGATGAGGTGGGCGATACTTCGAACGCCACGCAGGCGAAGCTGCTCCGCGTGCTCCAGGAGCGGCGATTTCATCGGCTGGGGGGCAGTACCTTGTTGCGAACCGACGCGCGCATCATCTCGGCCACCAACCAGGATCTCGGCGCTCGGATCGAGGAAGGTCTATTCCGCGAAGATCTCTATTTCCGCCTCAATGTGATCCGGATCCACCTTCCGCCGTTGCGCGAGCGGTCCGAGGATCTCGTCGACCTCGCCCACCACTTTCTCCGCGAGCTCAGCACCGAAATGAGCCATTCCATCCGTGGTTTTACCGAGGCGGCGCTGGCGAAAATCCGAAGTCACGATTGGCCGGGAAATGTTCGAGAGCTGCACAACACGCTCGAGCGAGCCGTCTTGATGGCCGAGGGCCCGCGAATCGACGCCGAAGATTTGTCGATCCTGGCTGGCCGAAGCGCGGGGGGCGGCCGTAGCTGGCGCCGGGAGCTGCCCGCCGAGGGAATCTCACTACGAGACGTCGAACGAGAACTCGTCATCGAAGCGCTGGAGCGAACTGGATACGTGCAGAAGGACGCCGCCAAGCTGATCGGAGTGAGCCGGCGCAAGCTCAACTATATGATCCAGAAGATGGGGATCACGCATTCGGCTTGGCGCCGCAATCGAGACTTGGAGAGCGCCGGCGGGTAAGCGGCCCAGCGGGTGCCCGCGGATTCCGATACCCCTTGATTCCTCACCGTTTTGTCCGAACCTTAGGCGCCGGAGCAGGGTCTCAAAGCGAATTGCAGCACCCTACAGTACCCCCAGTCAACACGAGGTGGTCGAATGCGACGCATCGTCACACGGATCTTGGTTCTCGCGGCTTGTTTTCTCGTACTGGGGGCGTGCCAGGACGACGCGGAGAAAGTCACGATGCACTTGAGCCGCGGCTCTGCGTATCAGGAGGCGAAGGATTACCCGGCGGCGATCATCGAGTACAAGAACGTGCTGCAGATCGATCCGAACAATGCGGCTGCCCATTGGGGGCTCGCGATGGGGTACCTGGCCAGTCAGCAAATTCCAGAGGGATTCTGGGAGCTCCGCGAAACCGTGCGCTTGGATCCGGACAACCACGACGCGCGCGCGCAGCTTTCGCAACTTCTGCTGCTGGGCGGCGACCCCGATGAGGCACTCGCACAGGCCGAGGAACTGATCACCCGCGGCGGGGAGCGCGGGCATATCCACCGCGCACAAGCCCTCGATCGACTCGAGCGGACCGATGAGGCGTTTGAGGAATACGAACTGGCCATTGCGGCCAGGCCGGACGAGACCGCAGCGGTCTTGGCCTACGCGCAGGCCCTGAGTCGGCACGGGGACCGCGAGGCCGCCGAGCGCTACTTCCAGAAATTGGTCGAGATGGCCCCCAACGTCTCCAACCATACGTCGCTCGCGGCATTTCTCGCGCAGGACCGCGCCCGGGATGACGATACCGAGCAGGCTTTCCTGGATGCGGTGCGTCTCGCCGAAGCCGAAGACCAGGTTCGCGCCCATCAAAACGTGGCGAGTTTCTATTTTCAGCGCGAACGCTTCGACGAAGCCACCGTCTATCTCGATGGAGTGATCCCGAACGTCGAGGGGCCCATACCGCTGATCTACCTACTCGCGCGCCTTCACGCCGCCCAGGGCAACACCGAGAAAGCCGACGCGTTGATCGAAGAGGCGACCCAGGTCGACCCCACCGATCCCGTTCCCTATCTGACCCTTTCGGGACATTTGGGCCGCCAGGGAGATGTTGAGGGAGCCCTCGCGGCGGCCGAAAAGGCGCTCGAAATCGATCCGGATTTGACGGATGCGAAGCTTCGCGCGGCTGAAATCATGGTCGACGTCGGCTATCGGGATGGCGACGAAGAGAAGATCCAACGCGGTCAGCAGATGGTCCAAGAGGTGCTGTCTGCTGAAATCCCGAACGCCAGCGCGCTGATGGTGATGGCGAAGATCGACCTCGCCCAGCAAAAGGTCGACGAGGCGATTGAAAATCTGCAGGCCGCGCTCGAGCTCGAACCGAACAATCCGCAGGCGCACTTCGTCCTCGGTACGGCGTTGTCCGCCAAGGGTGAGGGGACGGGGGCGCGTACCGAGCTCGCGCGCGCGCTCGAGATCGACCCGGGCATGCTCGAGGCGCGCCGCGTCCTGGCTCGGGTCCACGCTTCGCTAGGCGAGCACGAGTACGCGATCGAAGAAGCGCAACGCTATCTGGCTGCGAAGCCCGATTCGACGCAGACGCGAATCCTGCTGGCCCAGAGTATGGTGATCCTGCGTCGAATGGATGCGGCCATCAGCGAGCTGAACGCGATCCCCGAGGCCGAGCGCAACGCCGACGTCCTCTACGCGCTGGGACGGGTTCATCTCGGTATGGGCAATGATCGAGCAGCTCGCCAATACCTGATCACGGCGAACGAGTTGATGCCGACCCATCACGACATCTTGCGCAATTTGGTGCGGCTCGATCGAAAAGAGGACCGGTTTGCGGAATCGGTGGCTCGTGTCGAGGCCGCGATGGAGGCAGAACCCGAGAACGCCAAGTTGCGCACGCTCTCGGGTCTCGTCGCGCTGATGGGTGACAGGCCCGATGATGCCGAGGCGGCCTTCCAGAAGGCGATCGAACTCGACCCGACGGACGCCGCCGGCTACGAACAGCTGGCACGGCTCTACGCGAAGACCGACCGGCTCAATGAGGCGGTCACCACCTACGAAGCCGCCATCAAAGCGCGCCCCGAAGATCCGAACCTGCACTATTTCCTCGGAACCCTCTATTCGTTCGGAGGAGCACAGGACAAGGCGATCGAGCGCTACGAGGACGCGATCAAATACGGCCCGGACCTGGCCTATCCGAAGAACGATCTCGCCTACATCTACGCCGAAGCCGGCGAAAATCTCGAGCGCGCCCTGGAGCTTGCACAAGATGCCAAGGCCGCTCTGCCCGACGCCGCGACGGTGGCAGACACGCTCGGCTGGGTGCTCTACAAGCGCGGAATTCCGGGCGCAGCGATCAGCTATTTGAAGGAAGCCGTCGCCAACTCAGACGGCGAAATCGCGGTTTCAGGCATCAGCCTTCACCATCTCGCTCAGGCCTACGAAGCAGACGGCGACCCCGACAAGGCGCGAGAGACCCTGCGGCGTGCGATCGCCGCGCTCGACGAAACCGCCGGGAAACAGCGGACGAGCGGGGAGCCGGTTCGTCCCGAGGCCTCCTGGGCGACGGAAATGCGGGCCATGCTGGCCCGCCTCGAGCGCAGCGGCTGATCCCAACCCGACACCAGCTTCGATCTCAAGCCCCCCGGCCGCGCGGTCGATACGGGCACGTCTACGTGCGTCGCACGGCCGATCCGCGAGAGTGGCCCCGCGGGGAAGCGGTACGCCGTGGCCCACGACCCAACGTCGTCGTTTGGAGGGATGCGATGAAAACCGGACTGCTCACACTCTTGGCTGTGGCGATTTCGGCAGCGCTCGCTGCGGGGAGCCTGTACGCGAGCGAAACTTCGACCCTGAACGCGGATGCGGCGGAGACCGCAGACAGGCAGGCTGACGCCGAGCCGATGCCGGCAGCAGCGGCGCCGGCTCCAGAGTCGCCCGCCGCAGATCAGGCGGCGGCGGAGGAAGGTGAGAGCGTCGAAACGGCAGAATCCGTTGACACGGCGGACACCGTTGAAACGGCAGAAACCGTTGAAACGGCGGACACCGTTGAGACAGCAGAATCCGTTGACACAGCCGAACCCGTTGAAACGGCAGAATCCGTTGAAACGGCAGAATCCGTTGTAACGGCAGAAACGCCGCAAATCGAGGAGGCCGCCGAAAGTGACGCGGCTGCTGCAGCCGATTCGGCAGCCGCAGCGAACGACGACGGAGCGATCGATCCCGAACTCCCGGGCTCCACCGACGAAATCGAGAACGCGGGGGCACTCGCTGAAACCAACGCAGGCCCCGAGAGCGAGGTCGCGAGTTCAGACGCCCAGCCGACCCGGAAGATCGCACTCGGAGAAATTGGCTACGACGAGCAGGGCCGGTCCGGCAGGATCCACGTGGTCGTTCCTGGCGACACACTCTGGGATATCTCCGACGCCTACCTCGGGACTCCGTGGGTGTGGCCGTCGGTCTGGACCGACAATCGCGATATCGAGAATCCGCATTTCATCGTTCCCGGCGACCGTATCTGGATCACTGCCAATCACATGCGCCGCGTGAGCCCCGAAGAGGCGGAGCGGCTTCTCGCCGGTCGACCCAGGGCGGCCGATGGCGACGAGGCAACCACCGGCCCCGCCTCCGACAGCTTCCAGTCGTTGTTGCGGGACGAGGGTCGGTCGAACAGCGTGCGCGTCAGCTCGGCTGAGACGACTGGCCTGATCAGCGCGGAGCAACTCGAAGCCGCGGCGAGCATCGTCGATGCCGTTTCCGACCGCGTCATGCTCAGCCAGGGCGATCAGGTGTACATCGGCCTCGGCGAGCAGGAGGTGTCGGTCGGTGATCAGTTCACGATCTTCAGAACCCAGGAGAAGGTCTTCGATTTGGACAGCAATCGATTGCTGGGTTACCACGTCAACCTGCTCGGTTGGGTCGAGGTCGAAGAGACCGACGCCGAGGCGTCGTTGGCGAAGATTCGGATGTCCGCCAGCGAGATGGAACGCGGCGATCGCGTCATGCCGCGCGAACCCCCGATTCTCGACATCGAGGTGGCGGCCAGCCCCAAGAATGTCGATGGACGGATCAGCTTCTTTCCGTTTAGTCGCGTGCTGATGGGAACTGCCGACTACGTCTATCTGAATCGAGGAGAACTCGACGGTCTCCAGGTGGGCAGCCCCCTCGAGGTCTATCGAACCGGTTGGCAAGCCCCTGAGCCCGCCCGAAATACCCGGGTCGAGGTGCCCGATCGCGTGGTCGCACAACTTCTCGTCGTGCGCGCGCGCCGCCAGTCAGCGGTTGCGTTGGTCCGGCATACGGAGACCGAACTGGAGCTGGGCGACCGCTTCCGAGGCGCGGTGGAGTAGCGCCAGGAGCGCCATCCCCAACGCAGCGCGCGCTGGATTTGCGAGCGCGGCGCCGCACGAGCTATGCATGGGCTCCCCGGTCCCGGGGAGTTCCCGTTTGTCCTCGGATTACACACCGGACATCCTCGATCCCGCCGACCCCCATCCCGCTTCCAAAACCGCGCTCGGCGACTGGCTAGCGTTCCAGCGCGCGCTCGGACTCAAACCCCAAACGGCAGTCGAGCTGCTGCGGAAGCACCGGCATCCCGCACTCGCCCTGGCTGCGTCTGGCGTCGCGACGTCATTCGATCGAAACGCCGAGATTGCAGCCCTGCTGCGGGTCGGTGCCGTGGCTGTGCCGTTGCATTCAGCCGCGTATCCAGCGCGCCTTGCGTGCGTCTCCGACCCGGCTCCGCTGCTGCTGGTGCGCGGCGACGTTTGCGCCCTGTCCGACCTCTCGGTCGCGATCGTCGGGGCGCGCGCGGCGACGGTATACGGGAAGCAGATCGCTCGTGGCCTGGCCGCCGATCTCGCCCGAGAGGGCGTCGTCATCGTGTCGGGCCTCGCGCGTGGGATCGATGCGGAGGCCCATCGGGGCGCCCTCGAGGCGGGCGGGCGGACGGTCGCCTTCCAGGCGTGCGGCATCGATCGCATCTATCCCCGGGAACACCGGGCGCTCGCCGACCAGATCGCTGCAAACGGGGCGGTCGTGACCGAGTTGCCGCTCGGCGAGCCTCCGTTGCGAGCGTATTTCCCGCTCCGGAATCGATTGATCAGCGGCCTGTCCGCCGCGGTCGTGGTCGTGGAGGCCCGGGAGCGAAGCGGATCGCTGACCACCGCCAATCACGCAGCCAATCAGGGTCGAGATGTCTTTGCGGTGCCGGGCCCGATCACGGCTCCGACGAGCGTCGGGACCAACCGGCTGATCCGCGACGGCGCCCACGTGGTGCTGGGCGCGGATGAGATTTGCAGTGAACTCGGCTTACTCCGAGGGCCGCGCTCTCCTCCGCGGGCCGCTTGCGACCTCTCGGGGCTCTCCCGTGAGATTCTCAGCGCGCTTGCCGACGCTCCCGCCTCCCGCGACGAGTTGGCGCGTAGACTGGGCCGCGAGCCCGCCGAGTTCGCCCTCGAATTGGTCGAACTCGAGCTCGCGAATCGAATCGCCGAGGACCGCGACGGCCGTCTGCAGATCGTCTCTCGACTCGGATGAGCCGAGGCCGGCTCGCCCGGATGACGCCGGGGAGATCCCAAGGGGCTCATGCGCCGCCCCGGCTCGGACGATGAGTCGACTGGCTGTTGGTTCCTGGGGGGTGCAGTGCCTGCATTTGCCGAAAAGCGTCGCCACGATCGGGTCACCACGGCCTTGAACGCCCACTACTCGTCGGGCCCCGAAGAGGGAATCGGTGTTCTCGCGAACATCTCCTACTCGGGTGCCCTGATCGAGGATTCCTCGGTACGACCCAGCGTGGGTTCCAGGGTGCGCATCTACGTTTTCGTCGAGCCCGTAGATCCGATCGCGCCCGCGAGTCCGTACCAACTGGTGGGGCGGGTCGTCCGACACAGTTCCTCCGGCTTCGCGATCGAATACGAGGACACCGATCCCGAGATGCGCCAGTTGGTCGACGAGGCGGCGGCTTCCTAAAACTGATCTCCGCCCCGGCACTTTTCCTCGCCCGCGCGATCCAAGACGCGCAACCCGACTGCTTCCCCGCCGAGGCGGGGCGCGAGGGCCCAGGTCGCCCGCGACTTGAATCTCCACCCGCATTTCGATGCTTCGCGAAAGCTCCGGCACGCCTCGGCAGCGCTTCGGAGCTATGGTTGGGATTCGCTTCGGGGAGGGTGCATGGCGGCGGTGGGTGTCGCGAGAGCTACGGGGACGCAAGCCGGGCGCGTCGCCGTGGTCGGCGCTGGGCTCGCGGGCTGCGAGGCGGCTTGGCAGGCGGCGCGGCGCGGCATGGACGTCACCCTCTACGAGATGAAGCCCGTGCGGTTTTCTCCCGCCCACCAATCCGAGGGATTCGCCGAGCTGGTCTGCAGCAATTCGCTCCGCTCCAACTTCCAGGTCAACGCCGTCGGATTGCTCAAGGAGGAAATGCGTCGGCTAGGGTCGCTCGTATTGGAAGCTGCCGATGAGTCCGCGATTCCCGCGGGACGAGCCCTCGCCGTCGATCGAGATGCCTTTTCACGCCGCATCACCGACACCATCCAATCCCATCCGCGCATCGAGATTCGCCACGAAGTCGTCGAGCGCATTCCGATCGACGGGCGCGTAATTCTCGCAACGGGTCCGCTCACAGCCTGCGAACTCGCGCGCGATCTACAGCAGCTTCTAGGCGACGAGCATCTGTATTTCTACGACGCGCAGGCGCCGATCCTGTACGCTGATTCGATCGACCACGAGATCGTTTTCCGGGCGTCCCGCTACGACGAGGGTGACGGCGACTACCTCAACATTCCGCTCTCCGAGGACGAGTACTTCGATTTTGTCGGCGCTCTGCTGGGGGCCGAGGCGGTGCCGCTTCATCCCTTCGAGGCGAAGCTGTATTTCGAAGGTTGCCTCCCGATCGAGGAAATGGCGCGCCGCGGCGAAAAGACCCTGGCCTTTGGCCCACTCAAGCCCGTCGGCCTGATCGATCCGCGAACCGGCCGGAGGCCCTACGCGGTCGTTCAGCTGCGCCAAGAGGACAAGCGTGGGGTGCTCTACAACTTCGTCGGATGTCAGACGAAGCTCCGCATCGGAGAGCAGCAGCGCATTTTCCGCAGCCTCCCCGGATTATCCGAGGCCGTTTTCGCGCGCTACGGCTCGGTTCATCGCAATACCTATGTCAACGCCCCGAAGCAGCTGAAGCGAAGCCTGGAGGTTCGCCGCCGGCCGGGCCTCTATCTGGCCGGGCAGATGGCTGGCGTGGAGGGCTACGTCGAGTCGGCGGCGCTCGGCTTTCTGGCAGCGCTCAACGTCGTGTTCGAGTCGCGCGGCCGGGCGCCGATGCTTCCCGACGCCGCAACCGCCCACGGCGCGTTGATCCATTACCTCAGCGACGCGGATCCGCGGGATTTCCAGCCGATGAACGTCAATTTCGGCCTGTTCCCCCCGCTCGAAGGGGAGCCTCGCCGCATTCGCAGGCGCGAAAAGTCAGAGAAGCTCGCCGCTCGTGCGCTCGATGCCCTGGCCCCCTACCAACGGGCGACCGCGGAGTTGCTCGAATGAATTTTGCCGATGCAATTCGCGAGTATGGGATCCACCTGGATGTGGAGCGCAACGTCTCACCCCATACCCGGCGCGCCTATCTCTCTGATGTTCGTCAGTTCGTCGATCGCTTGGACGCGAGACGCAACCCGTCGACTGTGACTGCAGCAGATGTTCGCGCGTTTCTCGCTGCTCTTCACGCTGCGTGTCACCCCTCGACACTCGGTCGGAAACTCGCTTCGCTGCGCTCCTTTTTCCGCTTTTTGCTGCGCGAAGGCGGCTGTCGGCTCGATCCGACGGCCGGCATTCCCGCACCCCGCCAACCCAAGCGGCTGCCGAACCCGCTGCCGGTGGACGACTGCGTGGCGCTCATCGAGTCGCCCGATTCCGATCCCCGCGGCGAACGCTCGGATCGGGGGCGACTGCGCGATCGCGCGTTGGTGGAGCTTCTCTACGGGGCGGGTCTACGGGTCGGTGAAACCTCCGCTCTCGACGTCCGCGACGTGGATCTTCACCGGGGCGAGGTGCGGGTCATGGGCAAGGGCGGCAAGGAGCGGGTGGTGCCACTACCGGCTGCGGCCCGAGAATCGCTCGGCGAGTATCTCGACTCTCGGCGGGCTCCCGGCATTCTCGCCGAGCCTTTGTTCCCGTCGCTCCGGCCGCGAGATGGCCGCGCGCGCCGGCTCGGAACGCGCGACATTCGCCGGATCCTCAAGGCGCGGGCACGGCGGGTCGGCATCGCGGATCGGGTGCACCCTCACCGACTCCGGCACAGCTACGCGACGCATCTTCTCGACATGGGTGCGGATCTCCGAGAGATTCAAGAGCTGCTCGGCCACGCCAGCCTGTCGACCACCGAGAAGTACACCGCGGTTTCGGCGCAGCGCCTGATCGAGGTCTACGACCAAGCGCATCCGAGAGCGCAGTCGAAATCAGCTGGATTCAGCAGAAAGCGAGGTAGGCCATGAACCTCGGAGAGCCGATTCGCTCGACGACGGTGCTGGCGATCGTGCGGGACGGCATGATCGCGATGGCGTCCGACGGGCAGGTGACGGTCGGCGACGCCGTGATCAAGCAGACGGCACAAAAAACCCGGAAGGCCAGCAAGTACGATGTCCTGATCGGGTTTGCGGGCGGCGCCGCCGACGCTCTCGCACTCACCGAACGGTTGGAGACCAAACTCGAGCAGTACTCGGGAAATGTTCGGCGCGCGGCAGTCGAACTCGCCAAGAGCTGGCGGACGGATCGAGCGTTGCGGCGGTTGGAGGCGCTTCTCCTGATCGGCAACAGCGAGTGTGTACTGGTCGTTTCGGGAAACGGTGACGTCATCGAGCCCGACGACGGAATCGTGGCGGTCGGCTCGGGAGGCAATTTCGCGCTGGCGGCGGCTCGCGCGCTCGTGGATCACACTGAACTTGGCACCGCAGAGATCGCCGAAGAGGCGCTTCGGTACGCGGCGCGAATCTGTATCTATACCAACGACAACATCAGCGTGGTGACGCTGCCGTGAAGCTACAACCCTTTACTCCCCGTGAGGTGGTTTCCGAACTCGACCGATACATCGTCGGACAGAGAGAAGCCAAACGCGCGGTAGCGATCGCACTGCGAAATCGCTGGCGGCGACGGCAGGTGCCGGAAGAGCTGCGGGACGAGATCGCCCCGAAGAACATCATCATGATTGGACCCACGGGCGTCGGCAAGACCGAGGTGGCGCGCCGTCTCGCCAAACTCGCCCAGGCTCCCTTCATCAAGGTCGAGGCCTCGAAGTTCACCGAGGTCGGCTATGTGGGTCGCGATGTCGAGTCGATCATCCGGGATCTCGTCGACACCGCGATGAGCCTGGTGCTCGAGGAGGAGAAACAAGCGGTTCGGGCGAGAGCCGAAGCGGCTGCGGAGGAACGCCTGCTCGATGCGCTCCTCCCCCCGCTCCCGGTTCCGACCCAGCAGGAAGACTTCGGAGTCGATCCTCCCACCGGGCCACCACTGGCCGAGCCGGCGGCCGCCGAGACTCGCGAGAAGCTCCGGGCGATGCTGCGAGGCGGAAGCCTCGACGAGCGCGAGATCGAGATCGAGCTGGAAGACGCGACCGGCGCGAGTCCGATGTTGTCGATCTTCACGCCCCAGGGTGTCGAAGAGATGGGAATGCAGTTCAAGGACATGCTCGGTGGCCTACTGCCCCACCGCTCGCACCGGAGACGTTTGCGTGTCGTCGCGGCTCGCGATGCGTTGATCGCCGAGGAGGCGACGCGCTTGGTGGACATGGAGCACGTTCGAGAGGTCGCCGTCGAGCGCGTCGAGCAGACCGCGATCGTGTTCATCGACGAGATCGACAAGGTGGCCGGTGGTGGGAGCGACCGGGTCGGCGTGGATATCTCTCGAGAGGGGGTCCAGCGCGACCTGCTTCCGATCGTCGAGGGCTCGACGGTTCAAACCAAGCACGGCCCGGTGAGTACGGATCACATCCTCTTTATCGCGGCAGGAGCCTTCCACGCCGCGAAACCTTCGGACTTGATTCCCGAACTTCAGGGCCGATTCCCGATCCGGGTCGAACTCTCGAGCCTCGACCGAGACGATTTCGTTCGTATCCTGACAGAGCCCCAGAACTCGCTGGTTCTCCAGTACAGCGAGTTGCTGAAGACCGAAAATGTCGAACTCGATTTCAAGGAGGACGGGATCCACGCGATCGCGAACTTTGCGGCGCTCGTGAACGAGCGAACGGACAACATCGGAGCGCGGCGGCTGTATACGGTGATGGAAAAGCTGCTGGAACAGGTGAGCTTCGACGCGCCAGACCTTGGTGCGATTCGAATCACGATCGATGAGAAGTTCGTGCGCGAACGACTCGAAGATCTCGTTGAGGACGAAGACCTGTCGCGGTACATATTGTGATGCCCGCAACCAGTTGAGTCAGTAGAGAGTCGAGAGGATCGAAATGGCCGAAGAGTCAACCCGGGTACTCGTCGTTGACGGCGAGCGCTTTTTTCGAGAGGCGATTTGCGATGCCCTGCGAGACGCATCGATCGATTGCATCACCGCGGAGCGGGAAGAGGATGCCTTCGAGCTGGCTAGACGGCCTGAGGTGGGCGTCGTCATCCTCGACATCGGGACGCCCGGAGTCGGCGGCCTCGATCTATTGCGCTGGCTGGGCGCCGAGCGACCCGGGCTGAGCGTGATCGTGCTTTCGGCGCAGCTGGATCACGATCGCGTACTCGATGCTCTGCGCATCGGAGCCTCTGATTATCTCGCAAAGCCGCTTCACAACGAAGAACTCGTACTCGCGGTTCGTCGAGCCCTGTTGAGTTCGGGAATGCACGCGAGTTGGGAATCGCTCTGCTCGCGACTCGCCGCGCTCGAAACCCAGTTGGCAGAACTGGTGAGCGAGTCGGAAGGCGGCGGGTCGGAATCTGCTCTCGCCGATCGAATGGCGCTCGCGGTGGCGGAGGTGCTCGGCGTATCCAGGGCCTCGCTGATGCTTCTCGAGGGCGATTCCGGGCTGCTCCGGGTCGCCGGAGCAACGGGCTGCGATGTCGAACCGGCGGAAATGGATCTCGTGGAGATCGGATCGGGCGTGGCGGGCTGGGTACTCGACGAGGGGAGGGCTCTCGCCGTCTCGGATGTTAGCGATCACGAACGCTTCGCTGCTCGAGTCGTCAATGGTCGGTATCGATCAACCGCGTTTGCGGTCGCTCCGGTCAATGGTGGTGGGAAACCGATCGGTGTTCTGTGTGCGACGGAACGTGAAGACGGAGGCTCGTTTAGCTCCCAGGATCTCAGCCTGCTGCAGATTATGGCGCTGCAGATCGGCCCGCTGATCGCGCGATTGCGTTCCCGAGCTGCGACCGAAGGTGCGGCGGATGTGGACCCGACACCGGGCGGTAGCCCGACGACTGAACCCGGCGTTGCCGGAGACGCGGAGTTGGCCCGTGCCATCTGCGACGTGCTCACCTCCGAGGTCGAGCCCGAACGGGTGATCAGCGCGTCGCTCGCGGCGGTTGCGACCGGCGTGTCGGCCGCTCCGGTTTCGCTTTACCTGCTCGGATCGAGTGGTCGGGAGCTGGTTCTCGAAAGCCAATGTGAACGCGCCGGACACGCAGATCGGGAGAAGCTGCCGGTCGACGCCGGACTCACAGGTGTCGTGGTCCAAACCGGTCGGCTGGTGGCAACCGATGCGCCCGATCGGGATCCGCGCTTCGATCCGGAGGTCGATACCCCCGAATGTGGTGAGGTCAGCCCCCTGCTCTGCGTTCCCGTTCGCTTTCGCAACAAGACGATGGGCGTGATGCGCGTGTTCTTGGAAACCGGAGTTTCCGCCTCCGCGCGAACCGCCGAAATCCTCGCGGCCGCCATCTCGGCGGCCGTCCGAAACGCGCTCATGTACCGTGGCCTGCTCGAATCCGTGGACGAAGTCGCAAAGGCCCGTCGCGAAAATCGGGCTCGGGTCTAGATTCGGATTTTTCCGCCGAAGCATCTATGATCGCAGGCTTCCGATGAAGACCCTGATCGACAAGGCTGAGGTGCTGATCGAAGCGCTGCCCTATATGCGGCGCTTCTACGATCAGACCGTCGTGATCAAATACGGCGGGAGCGCAATGAGCGAACCCGACCTGCGCGCGTCGTTTGCGGTCGACGTGGTCCTGCTCAAGTACATCGGGCTCCGTCCGGTGATCGTGCACGGTGGCGGACCGCAGATCGGCGAGACCCTGGTTCGACTGGGCATCGAATCCAGCTTTGTCGATGGCCTTCGCATCACCGACGATGCGACGATGGAAGTCGTCGAGATGGTGCTGGGCGGAAAGGTCAACCCGGGAATCGTCGCGCTGGTCGAGCAGGGTGGTGGGCGCGCGATCGGGCTCACGGGAGGCGACGGCGGAATGATTCGGGTCACGAGGCGCCTCCACGAGGATCGCGATCTCGGTCGCGTCGGAGAGGTCGTCTCGGTTGACCCCGCGTCGATTGCGTCGGTCGCAGAGGCCGGCTTCGTGCCCGTGATCGCTCCGATCGGGGTGGATTCAGACGGTGTTACCCACAACGTGAACGCCGATGATGCCGCGGGTGCGATCGCGTGTGCGCTACACGCCGAGAAATTCATCCTGTTGACGGACGTCGAGGGGGTGAAGGACGCGGACGGACGCGTCGTCAGCAGACTTGGCGCGGAAGAGGCTCGCAAGCTGATCGAAGTCGGGACGATCCGCGAAGGCATGATTCCAAAAGTCCGCTGCTGCATCGAAGCGTTGGAGGGTGGAGTCTCCAGCGCGACGATTCTCGACGGTCGAGTGCTTCACGCGGTGCTCCTCGAGATCTTTACCGACGGCGGCGTCGGTACCCTGATCACGCGCTGAAATGCCCAAGGACTTCGTCACACTCGCCGATTGGAGCGCCGAAGAGTTGCTCGCGTTGCTCGCTCGCGCGCGAGAGCTCAAGGAGCTTCGCCAGCAGTCGAAGAAGCATCAGACGTTGCCAGGTCGCGTGCTCGCGATGTTCTTCGAAAAACCCTCGCTGCGAACACACGTCACCTTCGAAGCGGGCATGACGCAGCTCGGGGGGCACGCGATCCTGCTTCGGCCCGCGCAGATCGGGATCGGAACCCGAGAATCTCCGCAGGACGTCGCGAACAACCTCTCGTGCTGGGTCGACGGCATCGTCGCGCGAACCTTCAGCCACGCGTTGGTCGAGGAGCTCGCTCGGGTTGCGCGCATCCCGGTGATCAATGGGCTCACGGATCTGCTTCACCCCTGCCAGGTCATGGCGGACCTCCAGACCATCGCCGAGAAGTGCGAGTTGAAGGACGCGGCCATCGCCTACCTGGGCGACGGCAACAACATGGCGAACTCGCTGATCCTCGGAGCGTCGGTACTCGGTCTCGAACTGCGCCTCGCCACGCCCGCGAGCCACCGCCCCACGCTGCACCTGAGACGTCGGGCTGATGAACTCGCCGCGGCGAGCGGGGCGAAGATCAGCTGGTCGGAAGACCCCGTCGAAGCCGTTCGCGGAGCCAACTTCATCTACACCGACACCTGGACCAGCATGGGGCAAGAGGACGAGCGAGAACTCAGGAAGAAGATCTTCCAGCCCTACCAGCTGAACGCGGAACTTCTCGGGCGGGGCGCGGACGCCTACGCGATGCACTGCCTGCCCGCCCACCGCGGCGAAGAAATCACAGACGAGGTGCTCGACGGTGACCGAAGCCTCGTGCTTGTACAGGCCGAAAATCGGCTTCACGTCCAGAAGGCGATTCTCGAGCGCTTGCTCGGCGTTCCGAGCTGAGGCCAATTCACCTCGCCCAGGATGCGTCGAAGTTTGACGGCGCCCGCGCTTTTCGAATCGCGCCCGTTTCCGACCTCCTTGCCCTTGCGCGAGCATTTCGAGCGGTTTTTCCCGCGGGGAGTCCAGGTCGGGTTCGTGCGGCAGCCAGATCGCGCAGGTCGGCGTCTCCCCAAAGGGTTTTCGCCGTGGCGCTCAGCTTTTTACCACTGCGGGCCGATGGAAACGGGTGCGGGGTTTCCTGTTGGACTCCGAGGGGGAATCCATGCATTCGGTGGACGGTTCCGAGCAGGAGAAGCGTATTCCGCGACTCGCTTCCAGCTGGGACCCATCCAGCCTGCAGTTGAGTCCCGAGGAGGGTTTCTTGCTTTCTCGTATCGACGGCCAGACGTCGTTGACATTGCTGCGTCAAATCGGCGGGATCGCTCCCGAAGAGGTGGATCGCTGCATCGAGCATTGGCTGTCCGAAGGCGTCGTCGTGATCGACGAAGGCAAGCCCGACCGCGCTGAAGTCTCGGCGCAGGCCGCGGAACCCAAGGCCGAAGCGGAACCGGTCGACTACCTGTCGGACCTGCGCATCGATTCCGCGCTCGACATCACGCCCGAACTACAGGCGCAGATTCTCGAATTCGAGGTATCCCTCGACAAACCCTACTTCGAGTTGCTCGAGGTCTCCCGCGATGCGGACACCAAGCAGATCAAGCGGGCCTACTTCTCTCTTTCGAAGGTCTATCACCCGGATCGTTACTTCCGGGCAAACCTCGGCGATTACAGGGTGCGCCTCGAGCGGATCTTCCGGAAGCTCGTCGAGGCCTACGAGCTGCTGTCGGATCCCAACACCCGTGCGGAGATCGAACGGACGATGGGACCGATGCCCGAGCCCGAGCCCGAACCGGTCGCCGAGGCTAGCGAGGCGGGCGCCGCGCCGAAGTGGAAACTTCCGCCCCGCAAGCTCACCAAGCGACAGACGCTCGAGCGCCTGCGCAGGCATTTCCGGATTCCCCCGCAGATTCTCGCCGAGCGAAAGCTCAAGGCGAGTCAATTCTTCTCGGTGGCGATGGTCGCGGCGAAACGGGAGCGCTGGCACGAGGCGGCGCCGAACCTGCGTCTCGCCGTTGCCTTCGATCCCTGGAACGACGAGTACCGCACGCGTTTCTCGGACATTCTCTCGCACCACTACGAGCAGCGAGCGGCCAAGCTTCTCGATTCGGACGGCGGCGCGATCGATCAGGGCGACCAGACCGAAGCGCTGCGCCTGCTGGAAGAGGTTTTGATCCACCGGCCAGCGGATCCTGAAGTCAACCATCGGGCAGCGCTGCTGGCCCTGGACCTCGACGAGTTGGGGCGCGCCACGGAGTATGCGGAGGCTGCTTGCGAGCTGTGCCCAGAGTCCGCCGAGAAGTGGCTCACCCTTGTACGCGTGCTTCGCGCCGATGGTCTGCACGAAAAGGCGAAATTGGTCTTGAAAGAGGCTGCACGGTTGCATCCGAAAAATGAGAAATTGCAGGCAGAGTTGCAGAAGCTGCGGCGCCCGCGCCGCTCAGCAAAAGGCGGAGGCTAGTAATGGGACACGTGATTGGTATCGATCTCGGAACGACAAATTCGTGTGTCGCAATGGTCGATCAGGGGAAGCCGATCGTCATCCCCAACACGGGCGGCTACCGGACGACGCCATCGATGTTCGCGATCTCGTCGGACGGAAAACGGCTGGTCGGGCATCTCAGTAAGCGCCAGGCGATCACGAACCCCAAAGATACACTGTACGCCGTCAAGCGCTTGATCGGGCGCCGATTCGATTCTCCCGAAGTGCAGAAGTCGATGGACCTGTGCCCCTTCAAGATCGTGCGAGGGGAAAACGACGACGCGCGCCTGGAGATCGCCGGAAAGGTATTCACCTGTCCCGAGGTCATGGGTGTGGTCGTCCGGGAAATGAAGCGGGTCGCTGAAGAGTACCTTGGTGAGCCCGTGACACAGGCTGTGATCACGGTTCCCGCCTACTTCAACGACACCCAACGACAATCCACAAAGGATGCCGGCAAGATCGCAGGCCTCGAGGTGCTGCGGATCATCAACGAGCCGACCTCCGCAGCTCTCGCGTACGGGATTGGTGAGAAGAAGGAAGAGACGATTGCCGTTTACGATCTGGGCGGTGGAACGTTTGACATCTCGATTCTGGAGCTCGGGAGTGGTGTCATCGAAGTGCTGGCTACTGCCGGAGACACCTTCCTCGGCGGCGAGGATTTCGACCGCCGTCTCGTCGCTCACGTTTTGAAGAAATTTCAGGAGAGCGACGGCCTCGATCTGAGCAGTGACCTGATGGCCCTGCAGCGCCTCAAGGACGCCTCGGAGAAAGCAAAGTGCGACCTGTCTTCGCTGAACGTCACCGAGATCAATCTGCCTTTCATTGCGAACGACGAGGGTGGCGCGCGTCACCTAAATATCGAAGTGACGCGGGAAACCCTCGAGGAGCTCGTCGGAGACATCGTTCACAAGACGATGGACGCGGTGAAACAGTGCGTCTCGGATGCGGGCCTGACGCCTGCCGATATTGATCAGGTCGTGCTGATAGGTGGGCAAACTCGAATGCCACTCGTACAGCAGTGCGTCACCAGTTACTTCAAGAAGCCGCCTCATAAGGGCTTGAATGCCGATGAAGTAGTGGCGATGGGCGCCGCGATCCAGGCCGACATTCTCGCATCACACGACGATAGAATTCTGTTGCTCGACGTAACCCCGCTCTCCTTGGGAATCGGAACGTTCGACGGGCAATTTGCGCCGCTGATTCCCCGGAACACAACCGTTCCGACCCGAAAATCGCACATGTTTACAACCACGCGAGACGATCAAACCGCGGTGAAGATCCGGGTTCTACAGGGAGAGAGCAATCAAGCCGATGAGAACCACCTGCTCGGTGAGTTCGTACTTACTGAAATTCCCAAGGCGAAGTCGGGAGCGCCCGAGATCGAAGTTTCGTTTGAAATCGATTCCGACGGCATCGTGAACGTTTTTGCTCGCGACGTAGAAACGGAGCGTGAGCAGAGTATCACGGTCAACGCGGCCGGTACTCTATCGGAAGAAGAAATAGCGCAGATCATCAAAACGAACGAAGATTATGACCTTCCCGAGTAACATTTTCAGAGCGAACCCGAGTCGGCAATTCGCGGTCGAAGCCGATCGGCGTTGCGCAGCCGGACTGTTTCGATGAGCAGTCGTTCGCTGCTCGATTACCTGGATGCGCCGGTTCTGGTCGGTGATCCCGATGGGCGGGTGGTCCACCTGAATCCGTCCTTTGAGTCCTGCTTTCGGTCTTCGCTGGATGAGGTTCGTGGTAAGGAGCTGGCCACGCTCTTTCAAGGGGGTTCGCGTGAGGCGGTTCTGAGCGCAGTGGCGGATGTCTGCCGCGGTACCGGGCCGGTTCGCTTTCAGTTGCGTGAAGGGGATTGCGGCTACCGGGCGGTGGCCTCGCCGATTTCGGCGGAGGACGACCGTGTCGGTGTGGTGATTCTGATTACCGTTGAGCTCAGCAGCGATCGCCGAATGATCGAGTGCGCGAGAGAGATCCAGGAGCCGCTCGATAAGCTCACCCGATGTCTCGACGAGTTTGCCGAGCAGGTCGGAGGCCGCCGAGCCAAGCGCTATCGCCTGATGCTGGAGGACATTTCCAGTACCGTCGAGCTGTTGCAGAAGCGGGCCGACGAACTCCAGAACCTGCTCTCGGGTACTTCCACGACCAATCCCTGAACCAGGGCCATCGTCATTGCATGTGACCTCGGCGGAGGCTTCGGTAGACTGCCCGGCCGGAGGCGCCGCAGATGTCCACAAGACGTCCAGTGAAGAGGGTCTGCCTGGCTTATAGCGGTGGTCTGGACACTTCTGTGATCCTCCACTGGCTGATTCACACCTATGGATGTGAGGTCGTGGCCTATACGGCAGACGTGGGTCAGGAAGAGGAACTCACCGGGCTTCCGGAGAAGGCCAGGGAGACGGGCGCGGTCGAATGTGTGACCCGCGATCTGCGCGAAGAGTTTGCGCGCGACTTCGTGTTTCCGGCGATCCGCGGGGGCGCGATTTACGAGGGTACCTACCTGCTCGGGACCGCTCTTGCGCGGCCGTTGATCGCAAAGCACCAGGCCGAGGTCGCTCTTGAAACCGGCTGCGATGCGGTCGCACACGGAGCGACCGGCAAAGGCAATGATCAGGTTCGGTTCGAACTCACGTTCCGAGCCCTCGCTCCTGAACTCCATATCATCGCGCCGTGGCGCGAGTGGGAGATCCGATCGCGGTCCGACTGTTTCGCGTACTGCGAGAAGTACGGAATCCCGGTGACGGCGACACTCGAAAAACCCTACTCGATCGATCGCAACCTGATGCACATCTCATACGAGGGCGGGCTTCTCGAAGATCCCTGGCGCGCGCCCGATGAATCGATGTTCCTCATGACGAAATCCCCCGAGAAGGCGCCAGACCTGCCTTCCGAGGTCGTGATCGCCTTCGAGCGCGGAACGCCGGTGTCGATCGATGGGGAAACGCTCTCGCCCGCTCAGTTGCTGCACCGGCTCAACGCGCTTGCCGGGGAACACGGAGTGGGTCGGGTGGACATGGTCGAGAACCGCTTCGTCGGCCTCAAATCTCGCGGTGTCTACGAGACACCCGGCGGTACGGTCCTGCATTGCGCCCATCGCGCCATCGAATCGATCACCCTCGATCGCGATGTGATGCACGAGCGCGACCGGCTCTCGCCTCGCTATGCGGAGCTGATTTACAATGGATTCTGGTTCTCCCCAGAGATGGCTGCTCTCCGGGCGCTGATGGAGGCGTCTCAAGAGAACGTGACCGGAGAGGTCCGGGTGTCACTCTACAAGGGAGGTGTCCAGGTTACGGGCAGACGCTCTCCAGTGTCCCTCTACGATGCCGCCCAGTCTTCATTCGAAGATGCGGGCCCCGAAGACAGCTACGACCAGCGCGACGCCACCGGCTTCATCCGTCTCCAGGGGCTCCGGTTGAAAAAACCCTAGCGGCTGCTGCGAGAACCTTCGCGCGAGTTTCTTTCGGGAACAGGAGACGGGAGGGCATCGCGCTCGAACCCCATGTCGCACGACCCCCTCCCGTCTCCTGCTCCGCGCGAACGCGCCCCTGAAGCCGAAAAAGACGGCGTCCCCTCGAAGATTGGTTATCGGGCCACAGCCACCCGGCACCGCGCTGCTCCGTTACGTGTGTGGGGCGAGGGCGCTGGCTACCTCGACTTCGACGCACTGGGGAAAGTCGGTTACATCGTCGGTCGGGGAGGATGATCTTGCGGAGTGGCGACGCGGGACGGCGTTGGGGGCTTGTCTTGCCGCCGACGGATCCAAGCAGGGGCCTTTTGCCTACGGCGAGATCGCTCCTCAAGCGTGCAACTCCGACCGCCGATCCTAGGGGGCGGAGGAGGGTGAGATGAGCGCTGGGCCCGACGCGCCCGCCCGCGTCGTCGTCGTAGACGACGATCGCCTGATTCGCGAGATGGTGCGGGACGCCATTGGCGACCGCGCCCGCGTCGAGTGCTGCGACTCGTCAGAGGCGGCCCTCGAGGCCCTGCACCGCGAGCCCGCGGATCTGGTCGTCTCGGATCTCACCATGCCAGGCCTTTCTGGTATCGAACTCCTCGAAGAGGTCCGGCGCACCTATCCCGCTACCGATTTCATGTTGCTGACGGGCGATGCGACGGTCGAGAGCGCGGTCGGCGCGTTGCGAATGGGCGCCGCTGATTATCTCACCAAACCGATCAACGGAGACGAACTCGCGCTCGTGGTGGAGCGCATTCTCGCACTGCGCCGCCTGCTCGCGGAAAACGAAAAGCTGCGGGAAACCCTGCACACGGTGGAGTCCTGCCGGAACCTGATGCGCTGTCTCGAGCCCGCTGAGATCTACACGAAAGCGCTTGACCTGCTGCTTCAGCATCTTCCGCGCCAGCGCGGACTCGCTCTCTTTCATCGGCGCTCGATTCCGACCGACGGCATCGCTTTTCGGGGCTTTTCAGAACTGGAGACGCGAGCTCTTCGCGAGGTTCTGATCGGCGATAAGCCGATCGACATCGCTGCGATTCCGCGCCTCGAAGTCCTCACCGAAGGGCAACTTCACAATATCCTACGCGATGTCGGAATCGAGTGCGGAACAGTCACTGTGATTCCGATGAGCGGGAACGACGAGGAGATCGGCGTCTTGTGGTTGTTCGAAGACGGTCGACCCTTCGGGCCCGCAGAGCTCGATCGCGCGAAGCTGATCGCCGGACACGCCGAACTCGCTCTTCGCAATGCTGAGCGATACAACGAGGCGAAGGATCGAGCGTTCATCGACGATGTGACGGAGATCTACAACGTGCGTTACCTGCTGCAGACCACAGACCGCGAGATTCACCGCGCCGAGCGCTATGGCAATCCACTGACGGTCTTGTTTCTCGATATCGACCGCTTCAAACTGGTGAACGATCAGTACGGGCATCTCGTCGGCTCGCGCGCACTTCGCAGGCTCAGCGAAGTGCTCTTGACTTGCATCCGCCAGATCGACACCCTGGCGCGTTATGGTGGCGACGAATTCACCATCCTGCTCCCCGATACGCCGCACGATGCCGCTTTCGAAATCGCTGAACGCATTCGCAAACTGGTGGAGCAGACGTTGTTCGAAGCGGGCCGGGACACGCCATTTCATCTGAGCATCAGCATCGGCGTCGGGACGTTTCCGCAGCACGGCCGGGACAGGACCAGCTTGCTCGACGTCGCCGACAAGGCGATGTACCGCGCCAAATCGCTCGGTCGAAATTGCGTCTGCTCCGCGGCGGATCTCTGAGCCCGAAATCCGCCTCGGGGCCGGCGGTCCATTGGCAATTCACGCCCCGCTCTGCTAACCAAGTCCGCGATTTCACTCGCCTTTTCTATTGAATCGAGAGCCTCGAGGAGCGCGGTGACGCGAGCGAGTTCCGAACTCGACGGGATGGGGACCCTGCGCCGCAGCCACGCGTGCGGAGCGGTGAGCGCTGCCGATGTGGGCAGCGAGGTCGTCGTCGCGGGCTGGGTACAGCGCCGGCGTGACCACGGCGGTGTGATCTTCGTCGACCTCCGCGACCACCAGGGCCTCGTTCAAGTCGTGTTCCGACCCGAAGAGTCGGCCGAGAGCCACGAACGGGCTGGAGAGTTCCGCTCCGAGTACGTGATCCTCGCGCGCGGGACCGTTCAGCGGCGGACTCCGGACACCGTCAACCCCAAGATGGCTACCGGCGAGATCGAAGTGGTCGCCCAGGAGGTGCGCCTGCTCAATCGCGCGACACCACCGCCTTTTCCGTTGGAGGACAATCCCGGCGTCGATGAGTCGACCCGGATGCGGTATCGGATCCACGATCTCCGCAGGTCGCCGCTGCAGCGAAACCTGCGCATCCGCCACGAGCTCTACCAGGTAGCCCGCCGGATTCTCTGCGAACAGAACTTTCTCGAGATCGAAACGCCGATGCTCACGAAGTCGACCCCTGAAGGAGCCCGCGACTTCCTGGTTCCCAGTCGGCTCCAGCCCGGTGAGTTCTACGCCCTCCCACAATCCCCGCAACTCATGAAGCAGCTCCTGATGGTTGCCGGCCTCGACCGCTACTTCCAGATCGTCCGCTGCTTCCGCGACGAGGATCAACGCGCCGACCGACAGCTCGAATTCACCCAGATCGATCTCGAGATGTCTTTTGTGGGCGTCGAAGACGTGCTCGGCGTCCTCGAGAAACTCACTGCGGGTGTTTTCGAGCAGGTGATCGGAGTCGAAATTCGGCGGCCCTTTTTGCGGATCTCCTATGCGGATGCGATGGCGCGTTTTGGATCCGACAGTCCCGACACCCGGATCCAGCTCGAACTCGTCGACCTGAGCGAAGCCTTTCGGGAGAGCGATTTCCGGGCATTCCGCTCCGTGATCGACGCCGGCGGCATTGTGAAATGCCTGCCGATCCACGACGCCCAGGAGCTGGGTCGCGGGGCGGTGGATCGCCTCGAAAAATTCGTCAAAAAAGAGTTGGGCGCGAAGGGCCTCGCCTGGATCCGCGTCGCTGAAGACGGTTCCTGGCAGTCTCCGATCGTGAAATTCTTCTCCGATGCGGAACGCGCGACGATTGAGCAGCGAACCGCCGCTCGGCCGGGATCACTGCTTTTCTTTCAGGCCGATCAAGCGGCCCGCGCCAACGCGGTGCTCTCCCGCCTCCGCACGGATCTCGGACGCCAGCTGGGGCGAGTGGATGAACGACCCTGGGACGTGCTCTTCGTCGTCGACTTTCCGATCTTTCGGCGAGACGATGACGGTGAGCTCACCTACGTCCACCAACCCTTCGTCGCGCCGATCGATGAGGACATTCCGCTGCTCGCAACGGCGCCCGAGCGGGTGCGTGGGACGCACTACGACGTGGTCGTCAATGGCGTCGAGCTGGGCTCGGGCAGTCTCCGCAATCATCGCGCGGATGTCCAGCGGCGCATTCTCGAGATCATCGGGTATTCGAAACAGGCGGCCGAGGCGCGGTTTGGCTTCCTGCTCAACGCCCTCGACGCGGGTGCACCGCCCCACGGAGGTTTCGCATATGGGCTGGATCGGTGGGTCATGGTGTTGGCGGGTGTCGACAACCTGCGCGAGGTGATCGCATTTCCGAAGACCCAACGCGGTCAGGATCTGCTGATGGACGCACCAACGGTGGTCGATCAGGAACAGCTCGACGAACTCCAGCTTCGCCTCGCTCCACCCCCGAAGCGGGGCGGATGAAATCAACGACCGATCGCTTCGCCCCTCGCTGTCTGGGATGGCGAGTTCACCAAGGATTCCTTATATCGCTTTCGCCATGACGAAGTACACACATCTAAAACCCCCCGCTTCTGGAACCAGGATCACGCGGGACGCGAACGACGAACTGGATGTCCCCAACGACCCCATCATCCCCTTCATCGAAGGCGACGGAATCGGCCCCGACATCTGGGCCGCGTCGGTCCGGGTCTTCGACGCCGCGGTCGCGGCGGCCTATGGCGGCAAACGCGAGATTGTCTGGTACGAGATCTACGCGGGTGAGAAGGCCAACCAAGTCTACGGGCCGGACACCTGGCTTCCAGACGACACCACCAACGCGATCCTCGACTACAGCGTGGCCATCAAGGGGCCGCTGACGACGCCCGTCGGTGGGGGAATTCGATCGATCAACGTGCGTCTGCGCCAGCTGCTCGATCTCTACGCCTGTGTGCGCCCGGTACGCTGGTATGAGGGGGTTCCGTCCCCGATGAGGGAACCCGGCAAGCTCGATGTCGTGATCTATCGCGAGAACACAGAGGACGTCTACGCCGGAATCGAGTTCGAGCAGGGGACACCCGAAGCCAGCAAGGTGATCGACTTCCTGAACGGCGAGATGGGCAAGTCGATTCGCGAAGATTCGGGCATCGGTATCAAGCCGATCAGCGTGACGGGCACCGAGCGCCTCGTTCGCCGGGCGATCCAATACGCGCTCGACCACGGCCGCGAGAGCGTCACGCTGGTCCACAAGGGCAACATCATGAAGTTCACCGAAGGCGCCTTCTGCGAATGGGGCTATGCGTTGGCGAAGCGGGAATTTCGCGATCGGGTCGTCACAGAAGAGGAGCTCTGGGACGATTTTGAAGGGAAGCTCCCGGCCGGCAAGGTGTTGATCAAGGACAGGATTGCCGACGCGATGTTTCAACAACTGCTGTTGCGGCCGGATGAATACGAAGTTCTCGCGACGCCGAACCTGAATGGCGACTATATCTCCGACGCCTGTGCGGCCCAGGTCGGCGGGCTCGGAATTGCACCGGGCGCCAATATCGGCGATCGCGCGGCGCTCTTCGAGGCGACCCACGGAACGGCGCCCAAGTACGCGGGTCAGGACAAGGTCAATCCCGGTTCCGTGATACTGTCAGGCGTGATGATGTTCGAGTACATCGGCTGGAACGAAGCCGGAGAGCTGATCCAACGCGCCATCGAATCGGCAATCAAACAGAAGTGCGTGACCTACGATTTCGAGCGCCAGATGGATGGAGCCACCCTGGTCTCGTGCAGCGGATTCGGCGACGTGCTGATCGAAAAGATCGAAAAATTCTAGACGTCCGGCCCCGGTCGGCCCGAACAGATCCAATGGAGAACCCCCCATGCGCAACAAGATTGCCTTGATCGGCGGCGGAAACATCGGCGGTGTACTCGCCGAGCAGATTGCCTACCGCGAACTCGGTGACGTCGTACTCTTCGACGTCGTCGAGGGACTTCCCCAGGGCAAGGCCCTCGACATCGCCGAGGGCGCTCCGGTCATCGGAGCGGACGCCCGGGTCACCGGTACGAACCGCTACGAGGGCATCGCCGGTGCAAATGTCGTGATCATCACGGCCGGCCTGGCCCGCAAGCCGGGCATGTCCCGCGACGATCTACTGGCTACGAATCTCAAGATCATGAAGCAGGTCGCGGAGGGAGTCCGGAATCACGCGCCCGACGCGGCTGTGATCGTGGTCTCCAACCCGCTCGACGCGATGGTCTACACCTTCAAGGAGATCTCCGGTTTTCCCAAGAATCGCGTGGTCGGAATGGCTGGCGTGCTCGACTCGACGCGATTTCGAAGCTTCGTCGCCTGGGAACTCGGCGTATCCGTCGAAGACGTGACGGCTCTGGTGCTCGGGGGGCACGGCGACACCATGGTGCCGCTCGTCCGCTACTGCACGATAGCGGGGATCCCCGTGGATCGATTGCTTTCCGCCGAGAAGATCGACGCGATCGTCGCGCGCACCAAGGCGGCGGGCGGCGAGGTCGTCGCTCTGCTCAAGACCGGGTCGGCGTTCGTTTCTCCCGCCGTTTCGGTGATCGCCATGGCCGAGTCGATCCTCAAGGACAAGAAGCGTGTACTCGCGTGTGCGTGCCTTTGTGAGGGAGAGTATGGGGTCGACGGACTGTACGTGGGTGTCCCCTGCGTGCTCGGCGCGGGCGGCGTAGAGAGGATCATCGAAGTGGAGCTCAACGCCGAAGAACAGAAGCTGTTCGACGCCTCGGTCGAACACGTCAGAACGCTCGTCGAGCAAATCCAGCTGTGAACATCCACGAATACCAGGCCAAGGAATTGTTGCGTGATTACGGCGTACCGGTTCCGGATGGAAAGCTGGCGACGACGCCCGCCGAGGCGGAGACCGCGGCCCGCGGGTTGCCGGGCGACGTCGTCGTCGTGAAGGCGCAGGTCCACGCGGGTGGGCGCGGCAAGGCGGGTGGCATCAGGCTCGCCCAGTCCGCGAAAGAGGCTAAACACGTCACGAGTGAAATTCTCGGCATGACCCTACGCTCGCATCAGACGGGTCCCGAGGGCAAGGTCGTCCGCAAGGTCTACGTCGAAGCGGGTTCGGAGATCGAGTCGGAATTCTACCTTGCGGTGGTTCTGGATCGATCCGCAGAGAAGTTGGCGATCATCGCGTCCACCGAGGGTGGGATGGAGATCGAAGAGGTTGCCGCCCGGAGCCCGGAGAAGATTTTCACGGTCACCGTCGATCCCAATGTCGGACTCGCCGCCTATCAGGTGCGCCAAATCGGATTCAGTCTCGGTTTCGACATGGACCGGATCGCGAAGCTCGATCCCTTCCTTCAGGCGCTGATGCGGCTCTTCGTCGAGAAGGATGCCTCGCTGATCGAGATCAACCCGCTCGTCGTCACGAAGAGCGGCGATCTGATCGCACTCGACGCCAAGCTCGGCTTCGATGACAACGCGCTGTATCGCCACCCGGAAATCGCGAAGCTTCGCGACCCGGAGGAAGAGGATGCGCGCGAGCGCGAGGCCAAGGAGATCGACCTCGCCTACGTGGGCCTCGATGGAAACATCGGATGCATGGTCAACGGAGCTGGGCTCGCGATGGCAACCCTCGACGTGATCAGTGTCTGCGGCGGGAATCCGGCCAACTTCCTCGACGCCGGGGGTGGAGCTGACAAAGACAAGGTGCGGGACGCGTTCAAGTTGATCCTTCGCGATCCCAAGGTAAAGGCGATCCTGGTGAACATCTTCGGTGGGATCGTGCGTTGTGACCTGATCGCCGAGGGTGTCGTCGCCGCCGCGAGCGATCTCGGCCTCGAGGTGCCGCTGATCGTACGACTGCAGGGCAACCGCGCGACAGAGGGGCGCGCGATTCTCGCCGGTTCCGGGTTGAACATCACGCCCGTCGAGACCTTACGAGAGGCGGGTGAGGCAGCCGTGGCGGCAGTCGGCGGCCGGGGGCGGTAGCGGTGTCGATTCTCTGCGACAAGTCAACCAAGCTTCTCGTCCAGGGCCTCGGTCGGATGGGCCGCCTTCACGCCAAGCTCTCGATCGAATACGGAACCCAGGTGGTCGGAGGCGTTGCGCCCGGCAAGGGCGGACAGCTGATCGACGGGATTCCCGTCTTCGACACCGTACGCGAAGCGGTAGAGGACACCCGAGCCAATGCGTCGGTGATCTTCGTTCCGCCGGCCGGAGCGGCGGACGCCGTGCTCGAAGCCGCGGATGCGGGGCTCGACCTGGTGGCCTGCATCACCGAGGGAATTCCCGCGCTCGACATGCTGCGCGCCAAGCGGGCGCTCGCGGGATCTCCGATGCGACTGATCGGCCCGAACTGCCCCGGTGTGGTCACACCCGAGCAGTGCAGGATTGGCATCATGCCCGCCCAGATCACGCGGCCGGGCCCGGTCGGAGTGGTATCGCGCTCGGGGACGCTCACCTATGAGGCCGTGGATCAACTCTCGCGGCTCGGCATCGGTCAGACGACCTGCCTCGGAATTGGCGGCGATCCGATCATCGGAACGACCTTCATCGACGCCCTTGGATTGTTCGAAGAGGATCCCGCAACCAAGGCCATCGTGATGATCGGTGAGATCGGCGGCTCCGCTGAGGAAGAGGCCGCCGAGTTCATCAAGGGACACATGCAGACGCCCGTCGTCGCTTTCATCGCGGGGCAGAACGCGCCGGCCGGAAAGCGAATGGGCCACGCGGGCGCGATCATCGCGGGCGGCAAGGGGCGGGCCAGCGACAAGATGGCCGCGCTGGAGGCCGCCGGGGTGGTGGTTTCGCGCTCGCCCGCTGAGATCGGATCCACGCTCGCTGAGAGCGTTCCGGGATTGAGCCGCTAGCTGGCGAATCCTGCGGATTCGCTTGCGGCGTCACGCGATCCCATTTTGGGATCGCGCTCCTGGCTGGCGAATCCTGCGGATTCGCTTGCGGGGTCGGGACCTGTTGGTCCCGTCTAGCGCGCGCGGGCGAAGGTTGCAGAAGAATGCGTCCGAAGCGGCCCATGGCCTCTGGCCCGCCGCTCAGGCATCCTAGGATGTCTGGCCACCCGGGAGACTGTGCTGTGCGCGCGCTCGTTCACGAATTGACGCTCCTCCAGGAGCGAGACGGTTGGCTGAGCAAGGCCGAGCTGAAGGCGCTCGCCAAGCGGCTGAACCTGCCGCTGCACCGGCTCGAGAGCGTCTCGACCTTCTACACGCACTTTCGGCGCACGCCCCCAAAGCGCGTCGAGGTGGCGGTGTGTCGCGACCTGTCGTGTGCGATGGCCCGGGGCGGCGAAGCGGCCGAGCGGCTGCGCGCCGCGCTGTCGGGACGCGACGACGTGGAGATCCGCGAAATTTCCTGCATCGGTCGCTGTGACCGCGCACCTGCGGCCTTCGTCGGCCACGACGTCGTCTCAACGACCGATACGGACGAAGTCGTCGCGATCGTCGACGGGCGGAGTGTGGATCCGGAAGTTCGATCGACCCCGAACTGGGGTGAAGCCGAAGTCTATCGGGATCCCGCAGATCGCTACGGGGCGCTGCGGGCGGCGCTCGGCGGAGATCGGTCTGCGCTCTCTGAAACCCTCGAAGCTTCGGGCTTGCGGGGCATGGGCGGCGCCGGATTTCCCACCGGAAAGAAGTGGTCGTTGGTGGCGGTCGAACCCGCGACGCCCAAGTACGTCATCTGCAACGCCGACGAGAGCGAGCCCGGCACCTTCAAGGACCGGGAGGTGCTTCGCGATCTCTCGCATCTGATGATCGAGGGGATGGCGCTCGCCGCCTATTGTGTCGGCGCCGAGCGCGGTTGGGTCTTCATCCGGCACGAATACGAGCCCGAGCGCGTGGCGTTGCAGGCCGCGATCGATGCCGCCTACGCGGCGGGTGCACTCGGGAAGAACATCTTCGGCAGCGATTGCAGCTTCGAGCTGGAGGTGTTCGTTTCGCCCGGGGGCTACATCCTCGGCGAAGAGACGGCGCTGCTCGAGTGCATGGAGGACCGTCGCGGAGAGCCGCGCAACAAGCCACCCTTTCCGGGTGTAGAGGGACTCTTCAACCAGCCGACGCTGATCAACAACGTCGAGACCTTCGCGCACGCCACGGGCATCCTGCGCCATGGCGTCGACTGGTGGCGTTCGCTCGGCGAGTCGGATCACGCGGGGCACAAATTCATCAGCGTCAGCGGCGATGTGGAGCGGCCGGGCGTGGTGCTGATTCCGATGGGGGCGACCCTCGGTACGCTCCTGGAGCGCTGCGGGGGGATGCGCGACGGACAGCGGCTGATCGCGATCGCACCCGGTGGCGCGTCGAGCAATTTCTTGCCGCCGGATCAACTCGATGTAGCCATCGATTTCGGTACGCTGGAAGCCGCTGGCTCGATGCTCGGTTCGGGCGCTGCGGTGTTCGTCGGGGAATCCAACGATCTGCTCGAGGCGGGGCGCGGCATCACGCGCTTTTTCCGCAATGAATCTTGCGGCAAGTGCGTGCCCTGCCGGGTCGGCACCGAAAAGGCGGTCAAGATGCTGGAGGTCGCCGCCGACGTCTCCGACCACCAGCGGAGAGAACTCGAAGAACTCCACGCGACGCTCGCTCGCACGAGCATCTGCGGTCTGGGGCAGGTCGCATTGGGACCGCTGCTTTCGATCCTGAAGAATTTTCCGGCTGCGAGCCATCAGAGCTGACGCATGGACGCGGCTGGGATCATTTTGTGCGGCGGGCAGTCCTCTCGCATGGGCCGCGACAAAGCCTGGCTTCCGTGGTGCGGGCAGCCGATGATCGCTCACGTCGTGTCGATTCTGCGCCCGATCGTCGACGAGGTCGTGGTGGTCGCCTCCGAAGCGCTCGAGCTGCCGCCCCTGGAGGCTCGCGTGATTCGCGACCGCGAACCCGCGCTGGGCCCGCTGGCGGGCATTCGCGAGGGACTCGAGCAGATCCGCGCCGGATTCGCGTTCGTGACGGGAACGGATGCCCCGTTCCTGTCGCCGGCCTTTGTGACGGCGCTGCTCTCCTACGGATGTGCGGCCGCACCCGAAGTCGACGGACACGTCCAGACCCTGGCCGCCGTGTATCCGCGCAACGCGTTGGATCAGATCGGCGCGATGCTCGCGGAGCAGCGCGCCCGCCCGCTGCGGCTTCTCGAGGAACTCGGTTATCGAAAAGTCTCCGCAGAGGAATTGCCCGATCCGCAGTCCGTGCGCGGCTTCAATACACCCGATGAATACCTCAAAGCCGTTCGAGAATCCGAGGGCCGGGCGACCGCGATGCTCGAGTTTCAGGGGCGGGCTCGGATGGCGGTGGGACGCAGCGAGATCGAGGTTCCGATCGGCACGCTCGGCGACGTCCTCGCGCCCTTCCAAGCCTCGATCGGAATCCTAGCAGGGGATTTCGTCGCAAAACCCTTTTCGATCTCGTTGAACGGACACGGACTGGCCCGCAGTGCGGCAATTCCCGTCGGGCCCGGCGAGCGCATCTGCGTCCTCGACGCGGCGGCTGGGCGTTGATGGCGATCGGGCGGCCAAGCGGCTGTTTTCAGCGCTACAATCGGTCCGATTCCAGGGCCCCGAAGGGTAGGACGGAAACATGATCAAGCTCACGATCGATGGCGTCGCGGTCGAGGTAGCCGAGGGTACCACCATCTGGGAGGCCTCCCGATCTGCGGGAATCGAGATTCCGGTGCTCTGCCACGAACCGCGCATGAAACCCGTGGGCGTCTGCCGGATGTGTGTCGTCGATGTCGGCGCGCGGACGCTGGCGGCGTCCTGCGTGCGCCCCTGCGAACCCGGAATGGAGGTGCGGACCGCGACGGCGGAGGTCGAATCCCACCGCAAGACGCTGACCGAACTGCTGCTCTGCGATCAGCCGCCGCTCGAGCGGGATCCGAAGGAAACGACAGTCGGCGGAAACGATCTGCTCGCGTTGGCGGCCCGCTACGAAGCGCGCCGAGACCGATTTCCGTCGGGAAACGGTCGGCCCGTGGACTCGAGCTCGTCCGTGATCGCCGTCGACCACCAGGCGTGCATTCTCTGCGATCGCTGCATTCGCGCCTGCGACGACCTACAGAACAACGAGGTGATCGGCCGCACCGGCAAGGGCTACGAGGCTCGCATCGCGTTCGACCTCGACCTGCCGATGGGTGAGAGCAGCTGCGTTTCCTGCGGCGAGTGCGTGGCCTCGTGTCCGACCGGCGCGCTCGTCGATTCGCCGGTATCGGCGCCGCTGCGGCCGCGGGCGGATCTCACCCCCGTCAAGAGCGTCTGCCCCTACTGCGGGGTGGGCTGCGCAATCACCTACCACGTGGATCAAAAGCGCAACGAGATCGTTTTCGCCGAAGGTCGCGAGAGCCCCGGCAATCAAGCGCGGCTCTGCGTGAAGGGGCGTTACGGCTGGGACTACGTGCAGCACGCGCAGCGCCTGACGGTTCCGCTGATTCGACGAGACGACCACTACCCGAAGGGCGCGATCTCTCGAGACGTGAGCGGCGACCACGACGGTCGGCGTAAGCCCGGCGGACTCGTCGATTACGCCGAGGTGCTCCCCGCGTTTCGGGAGGCGACCTGGGAAGAGGCGCTCGACCTCGTCGCGAGCCGGCTGTCCGGCATTCGAGACACCCACGGCTCGGATGCCCTCGCCGGTTTTGGTAGCGCCAAATGTTCCAACGAAGAGGCCTACCTGTTCCAGAAACTGGTCCGCACGGCCTTCGGGACGAACAACGTCGATCACTGCACGCGGCTCTGTCATGCCTCGAGCGTGAACGCTCTGCTCGAGGGAATCGGAAGCGGCGCAGTGACCACGACCTACGCGGATATCGCCAACGCCGAAGCGGCCCTGATCGCGGGCTCCAATACCACCAACAATCATCCGGTCGCCGCCACCTTCTTCAAGGAGGCGAGCAAGCGCGGTACGAAGCTCATTGTGGTGGACCCTCGTCGGGCTGACATCGCCGACCACGCCGAAATTTACTGCCGCATCAAACCAGGTACCGATGTGGCCTTCTACAACGCGGTGATGCACGTCATCATCGAAGAGGACCTCGTCGATCGCGCCTACGTGGAGAAGCATACGGAGAACTACGAGGCGCTGCGTAAAATGGTCGCGAAGTATCCGCCCGAGCAGGTCTCCAAGATCTGCGGAATTCCCGCGGATATGATTCGCGAGGTCGCGATCACATTCGCAAAGGCGCGCTCCGCGATCATCTTCTGGGGAATGGGAATCTCCCAGCACGTCCACGGCACCGACAACGCGCGCTGCCTGATCGCGCTCGCTCTGCTGACGGGCAACATCGGCAGGTCCGGTACGGGGCTGCATCCGCTGCGGGGCCAGAACAACGTACAGGGGGCGAGTGACGCGGGGCTGATTCCGATGGTCTACCCCGACTACCAGTCCGTCGAGGATCCGGAGATTCGCGAGAAATTCGAGCGTGCCTGGGGGAAAGCGCTTTCGCCCAAACGCGGACTGACCGTCGTGGAGATTACGAAGGGGGCCCTGGAGGGTTCGATCCGGGGCATGTACATCATGGGCGAGAATCCGTTCCTTTCGGATCCGAATGCCAACAAGGTCCGCAAGGCGCTCACGAACCTCGACTTTCTGGTCGTGCAGGACATTTTCCTCACAGAGACCGCCGAATTCGCAGACGTCATCCTTCCGGCGAGTGCCTTCTTTGAGAAGGAAGGCACCTATACGAATACGGACCGCCGGGTGCAGATCGGGCGGCCGGCACTGAAGCCGCCGGGCCAGGCGCGGATGGACTGGGAGATCGTTTGCGAGATATCGACTCGAATGGGCTACCCGATGAATTATCGCTCGACCGAGGAGATCTTCGAGGAGTTTGTGGGCCTGACGTCATCCTATGCGACGCTCCGACACAGCAATCTCGGAACGACCGGCAAACTCTGGCCGAATCCGGACCCCGAGCATCAAGACGGGCCCGTGGTCCTCTTCGGCGACGGGTTCCCGACGCCCAACGGCAGGGCGAAGTTCGTTCCCGCGGAGTGGTCGGCTGGGCAAGAGCTCCCCGACGATGAGTACCCGCTCGTGCTGAACACCGGCCGGCTGCTCGAGCACTGGCACACGGGCTCGATGACCCGCCGCGCGAAGGTGCTCGATGCGATCGAACCCGAAGCCTTCGTTGGGATTCATCCCGACGACGCTCGAGCACTCGGCGTCGACGACGGCGATCGCGTTCGCGTTACCAGCCCCCGTGGCAGCATCGCGCTGCGCGCACGCGTCGCCGACCGCGAGTACAAGGGCGCCGTGTTCATTCCGTTTCACTTCCGCGAGGCTTCGGCGAACCTGCTCACGAGCGACGCGCTCGATCCGGAGGGGAAGATTCCCGGGTTCAAGTTCTGTGCGGTTCGCGTGGAGCGATTGAGTGCCGACGCGCCTTCGAGTTGAAGTGGGCGCAGGCTCTTCCTCGATTTCGTGAACCAGTTTCAACGCTCACCGGTCTCGGCGACATGATCGCCGGAGTCGAACCGAGTGCCCGCCCATCCCCGATGACGCCGCAGCAGGTCGCGCGTGAGTTTCACCGGCTGATCGACTCGGGCGCGCAGATTCGATGTGTGGGAGATGCGCGGGACGAGCCGATAAGTCTGCTCTCCGGCGGTTACACACCGAAATGCAAAGTGGATCTATTCGATACCCGCTACTACCTCACGAACATTCGCCAGAATCCAGACATCCGATTCTTCGTCGCCTACGTCGTTCAGAAAAATTCCAGGACGGGGCAGACCGAAATCTACCCGCGAATCTTCTACAAGGACATTTCGCTGGTCTGGCGCTCGGCCTCGCACTTCGTTCGATCGGAGGACGAGAATTGGATCGGCAAGGGCGAGATGAGAAGCACCCTCGTCGACGGCGAGGAGATCGAGCAGAGCGTCGAAGAGACCACCGATCTACCTCTCGAGATCCAGACGGCGCTCGAGACCTTGAGCCGAATCGCACGCCGGGTTCCATTCGACGAGGTCGCCATCGAGCTGGTGCTCCGCAGGGGGCCCGACGATCGAATCGAGCCCTATCGGGATTTTCTGGAACCTCGCGTGCGGGCCCGATCGGATCCGCGCAATCTCATCAACCGAGGTCGGAGCATCACCCGCATCACCCGCAGGAACGATCCGACTTCACTCCGGTTCGTGAAGGGTTTCCAGCCCGACTTCGAACGCGGAGTCGTCGAGATCAGCACTTCGACGAGCAAACTCTACGGCGGTCGCCTGAAGCGATTCAGGATTCTGTCGAAGAATCGAAAGATCCAGTACCTGTTCTTCGCCGGACCTCGCAGCGTCTGGATCGTGCCGCCCCAGACGACAACGGCCAATCTGACGAGCTATGGCGTTCGGGCGATCGATGTGATCGCCGACGAACACCTGTGTATTCCCGGATACGAATATCATTTCCTCGACGATTCCGAAGACCCTGCGGTGCTCGTGAGCCAGATTCCCGAAGGCTTCGCGGGGGCGGCCAGCGAATTCGACCCGTCCAGAGCCGACGCTTCGCCCTGGCTGGAGCGACTTCCCGTGATCCGGGAATTCAGGCGCAAGATCCTGAAGGATTCGCCAGCCAGGAGTGCGACCCTGTGAATGGGGTCGTGCGCCGCCGCAAGCGAATCCGAAGGATTCGCCAGCTAGCTCGGTCCGACCGTCCAGGTATCGCCGGAGTGGAGCAGATCGTACAGTGAGCCGGCGCCGCGTTTGACGATGGCGTCCGCGACCTGGCCTTGCAAAAGGGCGTCGTAGGTCGCCGTTTCGACCGCGCGGAATACGCCGATCGGTAGCGGAAATTCCGGTCGCTTGAGGCTCGCGAGCGCGAACGCGTAGGCGGGAGTCTGGGTGCGCTCATTGTGGACCGCCACGCCCGCCGCGATCGGATCCTCACCCTTCTGAAGCTCGACCACCGTCGGTATCCCGTCGTGGAGTCGAATCCCGCGGCGCTGGTCCTCGGATCCGAAGAGCAGGGGTTCGCCATCTTCCAGCACGAGTGCGGCGTTGATCCGGCTCTTGCGATCTTCGACTTCGATCCACTCGTTGTCGTTGTAGACCGGGCAGTTCTGAAGGATCTCGATCAGGGCGGTTCCCGGGTGGCTGTGCGCTCTTCGCAGCATTTGCTGGAGATGGGGGCCATCGACGTCGATCGTCCGAGCCACGAAAGTTGCGCCGGCTCCCAACGCGAATGCGAGCGGATCGATGGGATGGTCGATCGAACCGTCGGGTGTCGACTGGGTTCGCATCCCGATCGGTGAAGTCGGCGAGTATTGCCCCTTCGTGAGACCGTAGACCCGGTTGTTGAACAGCAGGATCTGGATGTCGATGTTCCGCCGGATGGTATGCAGCAGATGGTTGCCGCCGATCGAAAGCCCGTCCCCGTCGCCGGTCACCACCCACACGGAGAGGTCGGGCCGGCTGGCCTTGATTCCCGTCGCGAAAGCGGGCGCTCGGCCGTGAATGGTGTGGAACCCATAGGTATTCATGTAGTAGGGGAAGCGGCTCGAGCAACCGATACCCGAGACGAACACGAAGTTCTCCCTCGGAATTCCCAGTTCGGGCATCACGCGTTGCACGTTGGCGAGTACCGAATAATCGCCGCAACCCGGACACCATCGGATGTCCTGGTCGCTCGCGAAATCCTTGCTCGTGAGCTTGCCGAAGTGATCGGTCACGGCGATGTCTCCTCGCTCAGCAATTCGTCGATTCGAGCGCGAAGCTCTTCGATGAGGAAGGGCTGGCCGCGAACCTTGTTCATTCCAATCGCGGGTACCAGGAATTCCGAGCGCAGGAGTCGAACCAGTTGCCCCTGGTTGAGCTCGGGCACGAGGATCTTGTCGAAACGGCGCAGGATCTGCTCGAGGTTGGTGGGGAAGGGATTGAGGTGGCGCAGCTGAATGCTCGACACCGGCTTCCCGTCCACCCGTGCTGCTTCGACGGCGGATGTGATGGCGCCAAAGGTCCCCCCCCAACCCACGACGAGCAACTCGCCGCTCTCGGGGCCATCGATCTCGATGGGTGGAATATCGACGGCGATGCGCGCGACCTTTTCGGCGCGAAGCCGAATCATCTGCTCGTTGTTTTCGGGATCGTAGGAGACGTTTCCGGTTGTTTGCTCCTTGGCGAGCCCGCCGATCCGATGCTCGAGGCCCGGAGTTCCGGGTATCGCCCAGGGTCGAGCGAGGGTTTCGGGGTTGCGCGCGTAGGGCTGGAAGGTCTTTGCATCCGTCCAATGCGTGATCCGCGGTCTCGAAAGCGTTTCGATGTCCGGAATCCGCCAGGGTTCCGAACTGTTCGCGAGGTGGCCGTTCGAGAGAACGACCACCGGGGTCATGTATTTCACCGCCCATTCGAAGGCTTCGAGGACCGTGTAGAAACAATCTCCGGGCGACAGCGGGGCGATCACGGGCATTGGGCTGTCGGAGTTGCGGCCGTAGAGGGCGAGCAAAAGGTCCGCCTGCTCGATCTTCGTGGGCATTCCCGTCGAGGGCCCCGCCCGCTGAATGTCGATCACGACGAGAGGCAGCTCTGCCATGACCGCGAGCCCCAGAGCCTCCTGCTTCAGCACGAAGCCCGGCCCACTCGTCGTGGTAACGCTGAGCACCCCGGCGAACGAGGCGCCGATGGCGGCGCTGATGGCCGAGATTTCGTCCTCGGCTTGAAAGGTCTTGACGCCAAAGTGTCGATGACGAGCGACTTCGTGGAGCACGTCGCTCGCGGGTGTGATCGGATAGGCGCCGAGGAAGACATCCTTCTGCATCAGCGCGCCGGCGGCCACGATCCCCCAGGCGAGAGCCGTATTGCCGGTGACGTTTCGATACACGCCCGGCTGGATCTTCGCTTTCGGAACGATGTAGGAGACGGGAAGAAGCTCCGTTGTTTCGCCAAACGCGTGGCCGGCGCGAAGTACGCGAAGATTGGCCTCGAGCAGATCTCCCTTGAAGCGGTTTTCGAGCCAGCGCTCGGTGGGCTCCATCGGCCGGTGGTAGAGCCAGTACATCAGCCCGAGAGCGAAGAAATTCTTGCAGCGATCCGCATCCCGCATGCTGATGTCGAGATCCTTGAGGACCTCTCGATTGAGCCGGGTGAGAGGGATCTCGACCATCGCGTAGCGATCCCGAAGGGAAGGGCGTGGGTCTTCCGCGTAGCCCGCGCGCTTCAGGCTTTTATCCGTGAAACTGTTGCTGTTGACGATGACCATCCCGCCGGGTCGCACGTCATCGATGTTGGCGCGCAGGGCCGCCGGATTGAATGCGACCAGTACGTCGGGGTGGTCGGCCGGCGTCCGGACACTTTTTGACGAGAAGTGGATCTGGAATCCAGATACCCCCGCGAGTGTTCCGGCCGGAGCGCGAATCTCGGCGGGATAGTCTGGAAGCGTTGCGAGTTCATTACCCGCGAGGGCGGTCGCTTCGGTGAATTTCGTGCCGGTGAGCTGCATTCCGTCACCGGAGTCGCCGGTGAACCGGATGGCTACGCCTTCGATCTGCCGGACCGCTTTAGCTGGCACTTTCCCTGACATCGCGTTCATTCCGCTCGGTCTCGCTCTGCTTGTTGGTCTGGGAGACCGGCCCAGCGCGTTACAACTCCATTGTATCTCGCCAGGCCGGTTGTGAAACCCCCGATCCCGCAGCTGTGCGATGCGCGGCTACGCCCGCAGATCTCCCAGGGGGCCTGCGCGCTTCCGGCCGGCGCTGCACCGCACTGAACCTCAAGAGCGAAGCGATCTGATCCGATATCGAAGGCATGATCTTCTCAGCCTGCTCGGCTCCGACCCCATCCGCGATCGAGCTGCGCACCGTGCGGCGATCTCTGAACACTCCCGTGCTGGCGATCGCCGAGCTCCCGGTCGGTCCGGCAACCGCTGCAATTGCAGCGCACGTCGACTCCTGCGATGGCCTTCCCCGCTATACGCTGGCCGTCCGTTGCGAGCGGAGCCGCGAAGTCGTCTTCTTTTGCGTGCGCGAGGAGGATCGCACCCTCTCGGAATCGTCCTTGGCCGCCGAGGCGGCGCTCTCGCTCGCCGAGGGTATGGGGTTTCTCTTCGATGAAGATTCGCCTCCGATCTCCGCTGAAGCCGTGGCCTTGATATGGCAGGAGTTTGCCGACTCAGCGGATCCGGGCGCTGTTGCGGCCGCTGTGCGCCCGACGCTGCTGCTGACGAAATTCCGCCGCCCGTCTTCGCGGGCCACAGCGGGGTCGGCGGCGGTCGTCGCATCCGAAGCAGCTCCTCAGCGCGCCGCACTTGGTGTTGAGGTCGAATTCGAGACGTCCGATACCCAGATCGCCCGCCAGGGCGATCGCTGAAGTCGTCATCTTTGGAGGGGTTCTCAATGTCGAAACAATCTTTGCCGGGCGCGGTGCCGATGGTCTGGTTCTGCGTTCTCACCGTGCTCCTCGGAATCGGCTGCGCGAGTTCGACGCGCAGGGCTGAGAAGGAACAGCGCCTCAGGAAAGCCGATTTACACTTCAATCTCGGGCTCGACTACATCCGCAACGAACGCGCCGCGCTTGGCCTTCGCGAACTCCTGTTCGCCGAGGATCTCGATCCCCGAAACCCGCGAATCCACCACGCGCTGGCCGACACCTACTTGATGCGGGGCAAACCAGTAGAGGCCGAACAGCACTACCTTCGGACACTGGAGATCGATCCGACCTCCCACGAGGCGCGGCTCACGCTCTCAGCTCTGTACAGCCAACTCGATCGCTACGAGGAATCGTGGTTCCACACCTCGATGCTCGCGGACGACGCCACCTTTCCCGGCCCCTGGCGGGCTCTTGCGTACAAAGGCTTCGCCGAGTACCGACTCGGCCAGGTCGAGGAGGCCCGCCGCACACTCGAACTCGGGCTCGAATACCGCAACAACTACTGGCCGACGCTTCTTTATCTCGGCATCCTCGATGTGGCGGAAGGTCGGCGGCTTGAGGCGCTCGCGCTTTTTCGGCAGGTTCTTGAGCAGGAACCCGTACTCGAGGTTCAAGCCCAGGCCAACTACCGTATCGGCGAGATCTACATCGCGCTGGGTGAGCGCAAAAAGGCGATCGGCCACCTCAGGGCGGCTGTCGCCCAGACTCCGGGTGATTCATGGGGCGCGAAATCCGAGGAGACCTTGAACCTCCTCCGCTGACCGGCGGAGCGGGTCCGCTGCCCGAGGGCAAAGCGCGGGACCGCGAGATTTCGATCGGAGCCTACCTCGCCCGAGAACGTCGCCTGCGCAGAATCTCCATAGGCGAACTCGCCGAACTCACCAAGATTCCGCCGCGCTCCATCGAACGCATGGAGGCGGGTGCGTTCGACGGGAACCCGGACGGATTCGTGCGGGGGTTCGTCCGCGCGATTGCGGCGGCGTTGGGGTTGGATCCCGAAGAAGCGGTCATGCGGATGCTCGGCGAGCCGGCCGATGTGGCGGAGGCGGCGCAAGCCCCGGCCCTCCGGCTGGATCGTCGGCACCTCGCCATTTTCGGGTTGCTGGTGGCGGCGGTTGGGCTCGGCCTGGCGATCTGGGGCTGGGCTTCCCGCGTTCCGACCGCTGACGACACGCCGAAGATCGTCTATCGCCGCGATGCCGTGCGTGCCCTGGCCGATGAGCAGGCTCGGTCTCCGGGTGCTGCGCAGAGCGCCGTGGGCGGCTCGGAGCCGGTAGAATCTCCGGGTGACCAGCATCCGTACTGAAGCGCTGATCCTTCGCTCTGTCGACTTCGGTGAGTCCGATCGGATCCTGCATCTATTGGTGCCCGAGATCGGACGACTCCCCGTGATCGCCAAGGGGGCCCGTCGGAGCGTGCGCCGCTTCTCGGGGACGTTGGATCTGTTCAACCACGTGAAGATCCAGGTCGATCTCCGGCGGCCGACCGTGCTCGCGCGCCTCGACCAGGCGAGCCTGATCGATCCCTTCATCGCAATGAGAAGCGAGACCGCGCGCTTCGGGCTGGGTTGTTATCTGCTCGAACTCTTCGATCGACTGGCTCCTGAGCGCGGAGTCCGCGCCGACACGCAGCGGTTGTTCTCTTTTGCACTTGGCGCCCTGAGGATGGTGTCCGAACGCGCTCCGGATCTGCGGCTGCGCACGCTGATCGAACTCCGCGCTCTCGATGCTCTCGGGTTGCGCCCGGAGTTCTCGCGTTGTGTGCGCTGCGGTTCGACTCCGGCGGGCCGCAGCCCGGTCGGTTTTCACGTGGCGGATGGCGGCGTGGTCTGTGATCGGTGCTGCGCACGACTCGACGGAATCCCGCGCGTCCAACGCGGGACCCTCCGCGCCCTCGAGCAGGGGTTGTGCCTCGATCTCGAGCGGCTCGATCGGCTCGTGATGGATGGCCCGCTGCTCGAGGAGGCCCGTCAACTGCTGGGTCGATTTCAGCGCTTTCACCTGGGCGTCGAGCTGCGAAGCAGGTCCTTTCTGGATCGCGTTCTGCGATCCCCGGCGCCCGGATAACCGATATACTGGCCGCCTTCTGACAGCTGAGAGGGGTGCCTTCTGGCGTGTGGGAGCTTTCATGACAGCAGCGAGCGGCCGGCGACTGACTCAGTTGGACGAGCTGGTATCCCTGTGCGCGCGCAGGGGGTACATCTTCCCGTCGAGCGAGATATACGGCGGAATCAACGGATTCTGGGACTACGGACCCCTTGGAGTCGAACTCAAGAACAACGTAAAGGCGCGTTGGTGGCAGCGCGTGGTGCGCGAGCGCGCGGATGTCGTGGGGATGGACAGCGCGATCATCTCCCATCCGCGAACCTGGGACGCCTCCGGGCACACCGAGCACTTCAGCGATCCCATGGTCGACTGCCGCGCCTGCAAGAAGCGCTTTCGGGCCGACCAGCTGGACGACATCGGGCCCTGCTCGGCGCGCGAGGGGACCTCCGAGCACGACCTCACGTCACCGCGCAAGTTCAATCTGATGCTCGAAACGCGGGTCGGCGCCTCCGAAGACGCGGCCGCGGCCGCCTACCTCCGCCCCGAGACCTGTCAGCCGATCTTCACGGGCTTCAAGCGGGTTCGAGAGGCGGCCCGCCAGAAGATCCCCTTCGGGATCGCTCAGATCGGCAAGGCGTTTCGCAACGAGATCAATCCGCGCAATTTCACCTTCCGCTCTCGTGAGTTCGAGCAGGCCGAGATGGAGTTCTTCTGTCATCCCGATGAGCGCGAGAAGTGGTTCGACCACTGGTGCAACGAGCGGATGCGCTTCCACCAGGAACTCGGCCTCGCTCCGGACTCGCTGCGCACCCGGCCCCACGGGCGAGACGAACTCGCGCACTACTGCAAGAAAGCGGTGGACATCGAGTTCCGTTTCCCATTCGGATGGCAGGAGATCGAGGGCATTCACGATCGGGGCGACTGGGATCTTTCTCGACACAGCGAGTATTCGGGCAAGGACCTTTCCGTATCGGCCGAGGATCAGAAGCAGCGCTTCATGCCAACGGTGATCGAAACCTCCGTCGGCATCGATCGCCTCTGCCTGGCGCTGCTCGCGAATGCCTACGCGGTGGAGGAGTTGGACGGCGGCGACTCGCGCACCGTGCTGCATCTCCACGCGTCGGTCGCGCCCATCCAGGTTGCCGTCCTGCCGCTTTCGAAGAAGCTCGCGGACCCTGCCCACGCACTCGAGAGCCGACTTCGCCGCCACTTCAATGTCTTCTACGATGATGCGGGCAATATCGGGCGGCGTTACAGAAGACAAGACGAGGCCGGAACGCCATTTTGCGTGACCTACGATTTTGATTCCGTGGATGACCAACAGGTCACCGTTCGAGAGCGCGATGCGATGAAGCAGGAGCGCATCACGATCGATGGTGTCGCCGATTACCTCCGGGAGCAGCTGGAGTGTACGGCCTGAGAGGATTCGGGCTTCTTTGCGCCGCGTTTCTGGGGCTGCTCTTCTGCTTGGCCTGCTCGTCGTCTTCGAGGCATATTTCGAAGCCGCCCTCGGGCAGCGTGGGCGTAGCCGGTGGGTACGCGATTGACTTTCTCCGGCGCACCGAGACGTTCTACAAGACACTGATCCGTCGTCGGTTCAATACACTCGAGACCTTCAACGACCGCGTCCTTCGAGATCACTTCCAGACCCCTGACGCGTTTTTCGACTATTACGCGGACCTCGCACAGTCCCTCCACGAGGCTCGCTTCGAGCGAAGCCGACCCACCGATGTGGAGGTCGAGGAGTTTCTGTTCGAGAACCGCTTCACCGCACAGGTGCAGGTGCGATTTGTCGGAGAGGACAACCGACCCCTCAATCCGGGAACGGCAGTGCTGATTCGGCTCGATCGCTGGGAGCGCGTGGACGGGCGCTGGTGGATCAGGCCCGGCAAACTCTAGCGGCGCCGCGCTCCCTCATTTCGCGCTGAAAACACCACGTTGGGTCGCGCGGCCGCCCTGCGGTGTCGACGCGATTTGCGCGAAGCGTCGTCTGCGGCTGCCTCGAGAGAACGAGAGACCACAGAAGTGGAAAAGCGATTCTCCACGATTCGCTCCGTAGGTCTGCCCACACCCATCTGCGCCAACGCATTATTGCGAGTTGAATTGATCGGTTATCGGCCCGGATTGCGGGTGGGCCGCACACTGGCACAGCGTTTGCTCTTGCTCCGGGGCGGGACCTGGGTCCCACCCTTGAAAGGTTATCCACCGTTTGGGGAGCAAGCGCAGAAGAGCTGACGGGTCGCCCTCGGGAGGGTTGGATCCCGCTCTGATTCGAGCCGTCCGGCAGGACGCCCCGCGTCCGAAACAACCGGTCGACGGCCCGCGGTTCTCGCCTGCGATTCCAGGCAGAAAGCGTCCGGAGGAATGCGTGGCAGATTGCGAACAAGCGTGGGAGAGCGATGCGGAACTCGTGGAGGCGATCCTCGCGGGTAGCAGCGATCACTTCAATCTGCTCTACGAGGCCTACTTTTCGCGCGTCTACCGCTTTGCGCTGAAGCGCCTCCGCGACCCCGGCGAGGCCGAAGACGTCACGCAAGAGGTGTTCCTGACCGTTTTCAGGGCTCTCTCGAGTTACCGCGGCGACTCGAAGTTGCTCGTCTGGATCTTCGGGATCACGCGAAATACCGTCAACCGTCGCTTTCGCAAGGCGCGCCCCTATCTCGAGTCCATCGACGCTGTGTCCGCGAGCCGCCTAGCCATGGAATCGGCCCCCGTCGATCGGTCGGTCGACGCGCGTCGGGCGCTCGAGCGCTGTGTCACGGTCATCGAGGAGGACTTGACGCCACTCCAGCGCCGCATCTTTCACCTCAAGCACCTCCGGCAGCAATCGATTCGCTCGATCGCGGGCGCGCTCGGTAAATCGGAAGACGCCATTAAGGCCAACCTCTACCGGATGCGCATCTCGATTTTCGAGAGCACACCTGGCTTGGAGGCGATCCTCAGGGCTTGAGCGTTCTCCGTCCGGCGTCGATTTATCGCGAACGAAAGACACACGGGTGTATGGCAGTGTTCTTGCCACCGAGCGGTTTTCCGAGCCACAACCCGGTTAGGTGAGGGGTGGCGAATCAACGCTCGGATGCCTCGGCGCTTTCGGGCGTGCAATCCTTCGCTTCGGGTAACCAATCGGCGGGATCGCGCAGCGCGAGGCGTCCTATGAAGTGGCGGAACGTCTCGAGTGTGAGTGTCGCGTCGGCCATCGCGCGGTGGGGGATTGCGTTTTCGATCAGTCCCGCGGTGAGTGCAGCCTGTCGCAGCGAAAGCGCCGAGACCCGCTCGCCCGAGATCAGCGACCACGCGTAGAAGAGCGTCGCGAGGTCGATCACGTGGTAGTCGAAGGGAAACGGAATCTGGCAGCGTCGATAGCCACGCTCCAGGAAGGCCACGTCCATGCGGACGTTCTGGCCCGCGGGAACGACCAGCGCGCTCGCGGGCATCAGGTCGCTCAACTCCTGGAGCACTTGCCGCAATGGGGGCGCTCCCTGCCACGCCTCCGCGCTGTAGCCGCTGATCGCAGCACCCTCTTCACTGATGCGTTCCGCACGGGCGAGAACTTTCCACTCCCCGCGCGCCAACTCCGCCAACCGGTAGTCGGTTACGATCACGGCGATTTCGGTGATGTCGTGCAGCTCCGGGTCCAGCCCCCCAAACTCGCAGTCCATGAACGCGAAAACGAGATTCGAAGCTCGCCGTCTTCGCTTTTTCGAGGTTGGGTTGGAGTGCGGAATGGGTGGCTCTCCCAACGGGAATCGGGCCGCGCGCCCGAAAGCGCAAAGGTCCGAAATAAAAGGATTTCGCGGAATTACGCTATCGCGTACTACGCCCCGATGCACCTGATTGAGCGGAAGTCATCAGAAAATCCATCACCGTGATCGGGCCGTGTGAGACAATCGGGTGTTGCGCCGAATCTGAGATGAGCGGGTTTCGAATTCGAGTGTTGCGGAACAGGAGATCGGTCACGACGTTACAGCGCACCGTCATCTGCATCGCGGGCGACTTCTTCGCGGCCGGCGTCGCCGCGTCCCAGGCGAGTGCAAAAAGCCCCCGACGTGCAGTGCAACTCCGGGCCCATCGAGTTCGTCGCGAGGTGCTACGGACCGGACGACGACGGCGACTCGTGCGAGGCAACGAGAAGGATCACCAAGAGCTGCAAATAGTCGCTGAATTGCCGTAGGCACGTTTCTGCTGGCTTTGGTGGGTCCACCCAACCGCAAAATCCACCGGATAAACATTAAAAGTTAAAAAATCCCAGGGGTTGGGTGGCGCTCCCAACGAGAATCGGGCCGAGCGCGCAAAAGCGCAAAGGTCCAAAATTAGAAGGATTTCGCGGAGTTGCGATCGCTCGATGCGGGCAGTTGCGCCCTTTTGCGCAGGATCTACCACAGCCTCGGAAAGTACTTGACCCCGGCTTCCGTTTGGGCGCACACTGGAGACGGTGGTGGGACTGGAGCGATCATGAGATTGACCGTATTAGCGGCAGCAGCAGTGGGTAGCGCGGTGGCTCTCGTGGGGTTCGCGGGCGCGGCCAACGCAAGCGCCACAGTCGATCTGATCTGGGCCAAAAACGGCACGGATCAGATCTCCGCAGTGAACTTATCCTCAGCCATCACACTGCAGGTGATCCTGACCGCAGGCCCCAACGGCTCATATGGCGCGGGTGTCAGCGTCGACTACAACGCAACAGCGGGCAAGCTTGTCGTGCTCGGATTCTCGAGTACTCCGTCGGATCCCGAGGGGGATAACCTACTGCCGCTTCAGCTCGGGGAACCAATCGACACCGGAACGCGAATTGAGAACATCAACTCCGTCGCGTTTC
>JADFQO010000045.1 GCA_022561775.1 Myxococcales bacterium
CACTGGGCCTGTCCGAGCCACGCGAAGTACTGGCCGTCCACCTTGCCCTGCGTGGTGGCGCCCCAGACGTCGAGCCCCAGGCTGAAGGTCGATCGCGCTGCCACCACGTCCGAGCGGGTGCGCCACGTCCACAGCTGCACGGCGCGGACCACGTTGATCACCGGCTTGCAGTCCACCACGGGCGGGAAGCAGAACTCCGCCCCGCGCAGCGTCGTCCCGCTCTCGCGGCGCTCGGCGTCGAAGCCCAGCCACACCGTGTGCTCAGAATTCAAATAGAAGGGATGCCGCAGGGTCACGCCGAAGGTCTCCGAGTCGCTTTCGATCTCGAGCACGGTGAGGTCTTCGTCCACGACCTCGGTGTCGGTGTACCGGTAGTGGAATCCCAGGCGCGTGTCCCAGGAGAACAGCGGTAGGTCGTATCGGATCGCGTACTCGCGCAGCCCTTCGGAGATGCCGGCCGAGCCCGAGAGCCGATCGTCGTAGCCGAGCAGATTGGCGAAGGATCCCACGGCGCGTCCGCCCCAGGCGCCGATCGAAGGACTGCGGTCGTTGTCGGACACCAGGCGGAGCGCGTAGGGGCGGCCCTCCTCGACGCTGACCACCAGCACGCTGTCCCCCCGGCGCTCGCCCGGGATCAGCCGCGCCCGGATCCGATCGACGTTGGGGTTTTGCTGGAAGCGCCGCAGCTGCCGCTCGAGATCCAGGACGTTGACCGGTGTGCTGGCGGCGCGCTGCAGCCGGCTGCGGAAGTAGCCGGGCCGGAACCAGCGGGTGCCCTCCACCCGTACCTCGGCGAGCCGGCCCTCCACGACCTGGAGGATCACCACGCCGTCGCTCATCGTCTGGTCCGGAATGATTGCGCCCGAGGTCAAATAGCCGGCCGAGATGTAGAGCTGGGTGACGGCCTCGCGGGCCTGAAGCAGCTCCTCGGAGTCGATCTCGCGGCCCACAAAGGGTCGGGTGGCCTCGCTCAGCTCTTGCTCGCTGAAGACGCTGCTGCCCTCGACCCGGAACTCGCGCACGAAGATGCGCAGGCCCGCGCCGAGCCGCTTCGCGTCTTCGGGGTCGGGTGCGATGGGGGGCAGGTCGAGAGGGGAGGGCGGCGCAGCCTCCTCGGGCGGGAACTCCTCGCCGGGGAGCGGGCGATCGCCAGGGCGGACCTCCTGGGCCGCGGCCGGCGCCGCGACGACCACCGCCATCAACACCACCGAGCACCACCTGCTGCTGCAACCGGAAGTCGCCACACACGCCTCCGCGTCGGTCCCACGCGCGGCGCATTATACGCAGCAGAGAGCAACGGAATGGGGGGACTCAGTCAGGGCGAGTAGTGTATCGCCTCGTCCATCTGCAGATTGCCGGGCCACCCGCCCGCTCCGGGAGAAACGTTCAGCATGCCTGATCCCATCCACGTCCTGCCGCTCGATCCGCACAACGAAGCGCTCGTTGCAAACGTGCACCCCGCCGACTGGCTGAACCCGGTACCCGCGGGCCGCTACAACCTCGTGGTGATCGGCGCTGGAACCGCCGGCCTGATCACGTCGCTGGTGGCGTCGAGCCTGGGCGCCCGCGTGGCGCTCGTGGAGCGGCACCTGATGGGCGGCGACTGCCTCAACGTCGGCTGCGTGCCGTCGAAGTCCGTGATCCGCGCGGCGCGCCGGGTCCACGAGGCTCGAGCGGCGGGGGCGCTAGGCCTCGGTCTGCCCAATGAGAGGCTCCCCGACTTCGGGGCGGCCATGGAGCGCATGCGCCGCATCCGGGCGCGCATCAGCCACGAGGACTCGGCGGCCCGCTACAGCGAAGAGTTTCGCGTGGACGTGTACCTGGGTCAGGCCCATTTTACGGGAAGCGACACCGTCGACGTGGATGACACGGAGCTGCGATTCAAGAAGGCCGTGATCGCGACCGGCGCCCGCGCCATCGCGCCGCCCGTCGAGGGCTTGGCCAATGCCGGCTACCTCACCAACGAGACCGTCTTCGAGCTGACCGAGCGACCGAAGCGGCTCGCCGTGATCGGCGCCGGCCCGATCGGTTGCGAACTGGCTCAGAGCTTCCAGCGGCTGGGATCGCGCGTGAGCTTGCTCGAGCGGGCGCCGCAGATCCTCGTTCGCGAGGACGTGGATGCGGCGGAGATCGTGCAGAAGGCGCTGGTCCGCGAGGGCGTCGAGCTGGTTCTCGGCGCGAGCATCAGAGAGGTGGAACGCAAAGGCGACGAGAAGGTGCTTCACGTCGCACGGAGCAACCGCGAGGAGCAGATCGTCGTCGACGAGATCCTGGTGGGAGCCGGCCGGGCGCCAAACGTCGAGGATCTCGGCCTCGAGACGGTTGGCGTCGAGTTCGATCCGCGCCGCGGCGTGAAGGTCGACGACCGCCTGCGGACCACGAACAAGAGCATCTACGCCGCGGGTGACGTGTGCATGGACTGGAAGTTCACGCACGCGGCCGATGCGGCAGCCAAGATCGTGGTCCAGAACGCGCTGTTCTTCGGGCGCAAGAAGCTCTCGTCCCTGGTGATGCCGTGGTGCACCTACACCGACCCCGAGGTGGCGCACCTGGGGCTCTACGAGCGCGACGCGCGCGAACGGGGGATTGCGATCGACACCTACCAGGTGCCGATCACCAAGGCGCACCGGGCGATTACCGATGGCGAGGAGGAGGGCTTCGTCAAGATTCACGTGCGGAAGGGCAAGGATGAGATTGTCGGCGCCACGATCGTCGCGGCGCACGCCGGCGAGATGATCAGCGAGATCACCGTCGCCATCACGAATGGCGTCGGGCTTGGCGCCTTCGCGAACGTGATCCACCCCTACCCGACCCAGGCCGAGGCGATCAAGGCGGCCGCCGGCCTCTACACGAGGACGCGGCTCACGCCCCGCGTGAAGCGGCTCTTCGAGAGCTGGCTACGGCTCGCCCGCTCGGGACGCTCTAGCTGAGCCCGATCCTCGGCTTGACGCCGGAGGTACCCTACGATCTCGGAGGAGCTGTCAGCATGCCGTACGTCGTTCGATCGGTCGTTGCTTCCGTCGCTCTCGTCGGGCTTATTGGCTTGACCGCGTGGGCGCGTTCGGGCGAGGCGCAGGTCGTCCAGTTCGAACTGGAGCGGGCCGCTGACAATGTCTACATGCTCAGCGGTCAGGGCGGCAACATCGGCGTCTGTGTCGGTGACGACGGCGTGTTCGCAATCGACGATCAGTTCGCGCCGCTGACCCCGCGCATTCTCGAAGAGATCAAGAAACTCTCCGAAAAACCCGTCCGATTCGTCGTCAACACGCACTGGCATGGCGATCACACCGGAGGCAACGAAAACCTCGGCGAAGCCGGCGCGATCATCGTCGCCCACGCGAACGTGCGCAAGCGGATGAGCGAAAAGCAGTTCATGGAGGCGTTCAACCGCACGGTCGAGCCCTCTCCGAAGGGCGCCCTACCGGTCGTCACCTTCGAGCAGTCGGTCACCTTTCACTGGAACGACGAGACCATCGAGGTCGTCCACGTTCAGCCCGCGCACACCGATGGCGACTCGTTCGTCCACTTCCGGAGCGCGAACGTGCTTCACGCGGGTGACGTGTTCTTCAACGGCATGTATCCGTTCATCGACACGGGAACGGGTGGCAACCTCGAGGGCATGATCCGGGCAGTGGAGCGGATCCTCGAGCGCTGCGACGGGGAAACGCGCATCATCCCCGGCCACGGATCGCTCGCGTCGCGCGCCGATCTCGAGCGGTATCACCGCATGCTCACGACCGTCCGCGATCGCGTCGAACCGATGTTGCGGGCGGGCAGGTCGCGCGACGAAGTCATCGCCGCAAAGCCCAGCGCGGATCTCGACGCCGACTGGGGCGGAGGGTTCATGAAGCCCGATGTCTGGATCGGTCTCGTGTACGACGGCTTCCAACCCGCGCGTCGCTGATCTCTACGCGCCGGCCGAATCGGCGGCGTGGGACACGCTTCCCGCTAGGAGCGTGACCCCGGAATGGGGTCGCGCGACGCCGCAAACGAAGCCGAAGGGTTCGCCCGCTAGAGGCTCGCCAGCATTTGCGCGGTCGCGCGCTGCAGACGCGCCGGTGGCGCAGTTCGACGGGCCGAAATGCGCCATTGGGATTGCGTCAGTTGGGCAGTGTGTATCCCTGCTTGCGATAGTGCTCGACGCGGCCGGCAGCGAGGTTCCAATCCGGCTTGAGCTCGTTGGCTCGGACGAAATCCGCGAACGCGAGGTCGGGCTGTTTCCGGGATTCGTTCGCCAGGCCGCGATTGAAGTACGCGGTGTGCCGCTTCGCGGACCTTCGCTGGATGGCCCGGTTGTAATCGGCGATCGCCCGCCCAACCTGTCCGGTGTAGAAGTACGCGTTGCCGCGGTTGATGTAGGCCTCTGGGAAATTCGCGATCAGCTCGAGCGCCGCCTCGAAGTCCTTGAGGGCCGCGGCGTATTCGCCCATGTGGTTGTAGAGGATGCCTCGGTTCACCAGAATCGACGCCCTCGCGGTGCGGGTGGTCCTTCGGGTGTTGAGGGCGGTGTTGCAGGAGGTGAGCGAGGCTACCGCTGTGGCGTCTGGCAGCATGGTGGCCCGGTAGCAGTCGCTCGCGTCCGGGTTGCCGGTCACGACCAGGTTGTCCGCGTGGGCTGTTCCGAGAGTAAGGAGCAGAGTGGTTAGCGCGATGGCTCGCATACGCCGACCTCCTTGTTTCTCAGTTATGTGGCTTCAAGGGTAGCAAGGCGATTTGAAGTCGGTCAACGAAATTTCGACCCGAATCGATCGCCGCCGCTCGGCGTTCAGAAAAATCTCCTTACATTTCAGCTTGTTATGAAGATCGCTGATTCGCTCGCGCTCGGCCGAATTCGACTCGCATCGCCTCGATCCATCAAAATGGGGCCCTCAAAACACAGTGGTGAACTTGCATCGTCGGACATCTGACACTCGATGTTTCAGCTGCCGAGATTCGGGGAGGCGCGTGCGCGGGCCGCGCGACGGTTCTGGAGCTCTCGGTTTTTGGGTCCGCTTAGTTGGACCACCGAGCCTGGATCCGCTCCCTGATTCCGGGAGGGGCAATGAAGAGATCTTTCGGATAGCGGCGATAGTGAGCCATCGATCGATAGATCTCGAGTTCCTCGTAGCGCTCGACCGAGAATCCGGCGAGGTATTGAAGCCGCAGGCTCCGCTCGTGGTTGATCTGCGCATCCTCCAGCCATTCCGCGAGATCCGCTCCGCGACCGAAGTAGGCGGCGAGCAGCGTGATGAGATAGCCGAGGTCGACGTCTGCAAGAGACTGCGCCAACCGCGGGTTCCGCTCGATCCGCGAGGCCAATCGATCGACGTCGATTTTCATCGCGCCGACCTGGCCGATCATCACGAGGTCGGTCCCGCCGTTTCGGGGGATGTGGCTGCTCCAGACCGTGCCTTCCGGGAACACCTGCAGGAAGGATGCGAGCTCGCTCTTCACGCTGGGCACGTCGGTTTCGTAGAGCGGCAGCCATTGGGCGACGATGCCGCCCGCGCGGAGGCGCTTTTTGGCGAGCTGGTAATATTCGACGGAATACAGCGCAGCGGCTCCATCCATCCACGGGTCGAGCGGATCGGATGTGATGATGTCGAACTGCTCTTGGGTCGTTGCGATGTAGTGCCGCGCGTCGTCGTAGATCACCTCGACGCGAGGGTCGTCGAGGACGTTGTAGTTTGCCGACGCGAAATACTCGCCCGCGACCTTCGGGACGAGTGGCTCGATCTCGCAGATGACGATGCGCTCGATTTCCGGATGGACGACCAGCGATCCCGCGGTCACACCTGCCCCGAAACCGACCACGAGAGCGGTCCTGGGATTCGGATGTAGGATTGCCGGAAGGTGCCCCATCATGCGCTGGAGTCGCATGTCTTGGCGATTGGTCGACGCCATCACCTTGCCGCCGACGTGAATGCTGCGCGTGCCGTTGCTCGGGAAGTCGGTGACCGCCACCGAAGAGCTTGCCCCCTCGCCGATGAACAGAAAAGCCTCGATCTCTTCGTCGCCCGTGCGGATGTGTCTTCCCTCTGCGATCAGGTGGCCCGAAACGGGCGGGACCAGCTGAATCATCAGGTAGGCGAACCCGGCGATCAGCAGCGCCGCCGCGATCGTGCGCGACATCCCGCGTTCCCCTCTGAACCCGGACGCGCGATGAGCGCCGAGCATCAACAGCACCGCGCTCCCCGAGAGCAACGCGAGAACCTTTTGCGAGACGGTCGTGCCAACCGCGGGGATCATCACCAGGCCAAAGAGCAGGGCGCCCACGATGGCTCCGATCGTGTTGGCGGCGTTGACGCCGCCCGCGAGATGTCCGGGCTCCTGCCCTTTTCCCGCGGCGGCCGCGAGGGCAAGCGGAAAGCTCGCGCCCCAGAGGCCGGTGGCGGGCAGGATCGCGACGGCGCTGCGGACGAGGTCGTGGGTGTAGCGCTGGAAGAGGCTGTCCGCGAAGTCCGGATTCAGCTCCCAGAACGGGAGTTCGGTGCTGATCATGTGCGCGGCCAATGGGATCGCGGCCACCAACCCGAGCTGACACCATCCGAGCGCAGCGTGCGCGGACCGGACGTGTCGGGCCACCAGGGATCCCACGCTGCTACCGATCCCGAGCCCGGCGAGAAAGATCGCGAGGATGATCGTAAAACTGAAGACCGTCCCGCCGAGGACCAACCCCAGCAGACGCGTCCAGACGACCTGTGCACCGAGTGCCGTCAGGCCCGACAATGCGATCACCAGGTAGACGGTTCGATGGTTGGCCAGCGAGGGGAGCGTGAGCTTCGAGGCGTCGGCCGCGCCAAAGCGGGCGCGCGAGGAGATCGAAAGAGCGATCACAGCCACCCCGGCGTTCAGCGACGCTGCGAAAAACGTGGCCGCAATGCCGTCGTAGAGCCGCAGCAGGTAGAAGCCCGCGAGCAGACAACCGAACACACCACCCGCGAGGTTCGCCGTGTAGAAGAGGCCGAGTCGCGACATCCCGCTGCGCGTCGTGTTCAGGCAACGCGCGATCGCGGGCAGGGTTGCCCCCATTAGCATCGTCGGGGGCAGCAGACAGAGCAAGCAGACGAACGCGCGCAGTGCGATTCCCGGCGGGCCGTGACCGACGACCGCGAAATAGAGTTTCCCGACGAGCGGCAATAGACCCAGCAGCGCGACGCCGAATGCTGCGATGCCGGCTTCGAGGTAGGCGTAGACGCGAAGGGGGGGGTGATCGGGGGAGACCCAGCGCGGAAAGGCCAGGCTGCCCAGGCACATGCCGCCCATGTAGCTCGTCAGCACGATGGTGAGCGAGACCGCTGACGCTCCGACGACCAACCGAAGCAAATGAAACCAGACCACCTCGTAGATCAGCGCCGCACAGCCGCTCGCGACGAAAAACAACAGCAACAATGGTGTGTATCGGCGTGAGGCGTCGCCTCCGCCGGCGCTTTCCGGTTGATCCATTTCCGCTGCTTCCGCGCTGTTGCCCGTCCGCCTGCGATCCGAATCACTTCGACGGGATTGACGGCAGTTCGTTGGAATTCAGGCGCCGGTGGTGGCTCCACTCAAAACCGCACGGTTGCGGCACGCTGGTCGTGCATCCGTCGTCGCACGAGCTCCGACCAGCGGGAGAGGTTCGCGCGAACTGCCGACCAGTACGGGAAATTGTCTCGACGAAAGAGGTGGTTGTTGAAATTTGCCGAAGGCCGGATGACTCGGCGTTCTTCGAAGCGCGCGAGCGTTTCGCCCGTCTGGCTGTCGGAAAAATCGACCCGCAGGGTCATCTCGCCGTAGTCGTGGACGAAGGAAAGTTCGTTCGCGACTGGGTCCTTCTTGTAGCGCACCACCACGTCGACCAACGAGGCCGAGACCCACAGCATGCCCGGATCCGACCGCGATGCGGGGCCGAATCCCTTCCCACTCGCCAGCCCGTTCTTGAAAGCCTCGTAGAACGATTGTTGGAGTCGCTCGAGGTCTCGCTCCGTCAACAGGACCCCCGTGGACAAGCGGTCGATCCGATAATGTCGGGGTGTCTTCTTGTACGTGAGGGTGACCGGTTTGAGTGTTACCCGGTCGTAGGCGCGGAGATCGACGCCGGGTCGAACCCAGAAGATTCCCGCTCCTCGGATCGGAACCCGCTGCAGGCCGTCTTCGAGCGTGGCTGGTACGGTTTCCGTCGCGGGTGTCTGCGCCGCTTCGGCAGCGGCGTAGCTCCCGAACCAGAGTGTGAGTAATGCGAATCCGAGGACCGTGGGGTTGCGACGGGCTGTGGGCTTCCGGGCGCGGGCAACATCCGGCATGGCGTTCCCTCCCATTCGTCGACTCGAGGTCGAACTCAGGCTCATTATATCGCTATAAGTACGGAGGGGTCCAGAATCGAGGGAGGTATACTGGGGGGGCGATTCGGCACTTCTCAGTTGCCGACGCGGCTCGATCTACCTTGGGACCGGAGGGCGCCGCGATCTGCCGCCGTACGCTGCGAAGATGCTGCAATGTGTAGGATTCTGCTGGGATTTCTCGAATGTCAGGTGACATGAAACGGCTTCTGTTCGCAGCGGTGATCGCCAGCGTCCTCTCCGGCTCGAGCGTGGGGATCGCGATTGCCGACGAATCAGGCCCCGCATCGGAGCTCTCGAGCCAATCCTTCGCGAGTACCGACTTCGGGCTGTCGGTGGACCCCCTGCTCTCGGCCATCGAACAGCTGGAGTCGGACCACGACGCCAAATGCCACTCCTCGGCGAGTCGTTTTGAGGATTTTCTCTTCGGCACGCCCCTGAGTGGGGCGGCGCGCAGCGCGAACGTCGAGCTGCAGGTACAGCTGATTCGCGAAATCTGGGCCCGGGCGTCGACGACCGCGCTGCAGCAGGGCGAATCGGCAATCCGCCCGCGCCACCTCCGCGGGGAGATCGAGAAGATCGTCGCCGTCGATCGGAGTTCGGGCGCCGAACTGCAGGTCGAATTCCCCGGTTCTCCCGCTATTTCGATCCCGCAGATTCGCGCGACCCAATACGCGTCGATTGCCTATTCGCTGCGTGCGATCCTCGCCGTGCAGCAGGATTTCATGCTGTCGGGCGGCGCCCCGCTGCTCGATCTCGAACCCGAGAGCATCGACGAACTCCGTGACGCCCTCGACGTCGTCGCCCTGAGCGTGCTGGGGCTCGCCGACCGCGAAGCGCGCGAGCGAAGCGAGTTCGAGATCGGCGAGCCGGGGCTGAGGGAAGCCTGGGCTCGACTCGTCCCATCCCTCGGTGAGGATCTCGCGAAGCCCGATCCGGTTCGCCGCGTCGAGGCGCCCGCAACCGCCGAGGGCCGCGCCCATGTGCTCGCGCTGCTCGATGAGATCGTCGAACGCAAGACTGCCGCTTATCGCAGATACAACAGCCTCGAAGATCGCGACGCGATTCCGCTGCTCGTCTTCAACATCAGCCGCTTCTACGCGCGGCAGCCCATCTCGTCGATCATCGATGATCGACGCAGGCTCGTCGCGACCCTCAGGAAGGAACTCGGCGCCTTTTCGAGCGACCTGCTGAGCGAAGCGGACCGACGAGCCCGCGCGGTCGGAGACCCGCTGATCCGCAGCACCGAAGCCACCGTCGCCGTCCAGCAGCTGATCCCGAACCGCATCGACGAGTTCGAGGACGTTCACGTCTTCGGCCGACTCGCCGACCATGAGCGGATCACCCTCGAGGCCTTCGACTGCGACTCCTTCCGGGACTTCGGTACGCATTGGCGGTCTCTTCGGCGGGCGGCCCACGCGGCGTCGTCGAATTCGATCCTGCCAGATCCCTTCGCGGCGGAGATTCTCGCCGAGGGCATCTCGCAATACGGCGTGCTTCTGCTGCGCGTGGCGGGAGTACTCGCGCGTCAAAGCGGCGACACCGTCCGCCTTCGGCCGACAGATCTCGAGGCGGCCGCGCCGGTGATCCGCGACCGCGCCAGGCGGCACCACGCCGCACCCGAGATCCCCGAGACGCAAAGCCGCATCGCATCCGCCTCGACGCGGAGCGGAGGCGGGCGCGAGAACGAGGTGGGCGACGCAAGAGCCTTCTTTAGCGACGTAACGGCCGCGGTGGGTGTCGATTTCAACCACCGCTCGTCGACTTGGCTCGGCGAGTTCCGCCACAAGCAGCTGAAGACGCCGCCCACATTCTCGGGCGGCGGAGTCGCCGCAGAGGATGTCGACGGAGACTCGGACATCGATCTTCTGTTCGTCGGGGGAGCCGGAAACGCGTTGCTGTTGAACGACGGTCGCGGGACCTTCACCAACGCGACCCGGGAAGCCGGAATCGAATGGTTGCGCGCCGACGGGTCCCACGGCGAGGCCCGCAATCCGATCATCGCGGACTTCGACAACGACGGCCGCCAGGACATCCTGATCACCTACGTGAACGACGATCATCGCCTCTACCGGAACATCGGCGGGGCGCGTTTCGAGGACGTGACGCAAACTTCTGGGCTCGGGGGCGCGGGGCTCGTCGCGGGGCCGGCGACGGTCTTCGATTTCGATTCGGACGGCCTCCTCGACGTCTACATCGGTTACTTCGGCGACTACCTTCACCGCGAAGTCCCGACCGTCAATCGCAACAACCAAAACGCGCTGCCGAACCGGCTATTCCGAAATCTGGGGGGCCTGCGCTTCGAGGACGTGACCGAGGGCAGCGGTACGGCGGACGTGGGCTGGACCCAGGCGGTATCGCACGTCGATTTCGATCGGGATGGGCGCCCGGACATCATCGTCGCCAACGACTACGGCCGAAACGCGTTCTTGCGCAACCTGGGCTCCGGAAAGTTCGAAAATGTGGCTCCGGCGCTCGGGGTCACCAAGGCGTACCACTCGATGAACGTCGGGATCGCCGATCTAAACGACGACGATTATCCCGATATCTACATTTCGAACCTCGCCATGCTCGTGAAGGACAACAAGTACGTCTTTCCCGACGCGAACACTCCGATCGATTTCGATCTGCGTGCGATGGCGGGGATGCTGATCAAGGAATCGGACATGTTCTACATGTCTCATCTCGAACAGGGACGGCTCGCCAGGTACGTGCCCTCGAAGGATGTCGAGCGCGGTTCGAGTTCGACCGGTTGGGCGTGGGACGCCGAGTTCTTCGATTTCGACCACGACGGTGACGACGACCTGTATCTGGTCAACGGGACCAACGACTTCAACACGTTTTCGATGGTCTACCGACCGTTGGATCCCAAAAAGAAGACTCGCGAGCTCCTGCTCCACCACCGTCGCGAGTCGAACGTCTTCTTCCTCAATGAAGACGGAAAGCTCAAAAACGCTTCGCTGCGGAGCGGCGCCGATTTCGCGGCGAACTCGCGAAGCACCGCCTACCTCGACCACGACGGCGACGGCGACCTCGACATCGCGGTGAACAACTTCCACGCGCCGGCGACGTTCTTGCGCAACGACGCCGATAAGCGGGGGAGGGGTTGGCTCAAGGTCCGACTCGTCGGTGATCCCAACCGGCCGAGCGTGGCGGATGCCGTCTGCGACGGGTTCACCGACTGTGGGTGGAAGTGGTTTGGCGCACAGGCCAGACGCTGGCTCGACCAGTCGGAAGATCGCGCGCCGAGCTGGCTGGTGGAGTGGTTTGCCATCGAGCCCGACCGACGCAGCAGTCGAGATGCTGTCGGCGCGCGGATCGTCGTGACCCTCGAGGATGGAACGCGCGTCCGCCGCGAAGTGCAGGCCGGCTCGGGCTATCTCTCGATGAACCCCAAACAGCAACACTTCGGAGTCGGGGACTCGCGTTCGGTGGACGTGCAGATCATCTGGCCCAACGGCGAGCGACAGACGCTACCGGCCCTTGCGGTGAACGCGAGCCACACGGTGCATCAGGGTGTCGGGGTGGTCGAAGCTGCGCCCGCCAACGAGATTTCGCGGTTGATCCGGTGACGGGGCGCCCCTGGCGTTGAGCGCTGCGGCCTTGCCGGTGGGTTCGGCAATCGCACTACCGCTTGCCCGCGATGCGCGCCGCCCACTTCCGTGCGATCTTGGGCTGCTCGTCTCGAGTCCGCTCCACCATGACGCGCACGGCGGGGTCGACGGCGGGCGCGGGGCTGGCCGATCGCAGCCAGCGTTCCGCGTCCTCTGGCGAGCGATTGAGCCAGACACTGAAGCCGGCTCTGACAGCGGCTGCGCGCTTTTTGCCAGTGGGGAGTCCGGTTAGCCAGCTCATCGCCGCGGGGGGATCGCTCGTCGCCCAACCGCCGGCCACGACGAGCAGCGCGTCATCCACGTAATCGCGATCCAGGTGGCCGCGCAACCAACGGGCGGTCAACGGGGCGTCGATGCCGGCCAGGGTGCTGGTCGCCTTCAGGAAGACGGCCTGCTTGAAGCGCAGCGGGTCGACCGGCACGCCTTCCGCCCAGCGCATCACCGCCTCGGGGCCCTCCTTCGAGATCTCCCATGCGAGTGTTGCGAGGTACGCCAGCCGGGTCGGGCCTTCGGGCAACTTGGCGATGTACTCGCTCGCGCTGTCCCGGTACTCGCCGTGGGCCCATCCGGCGAGCAGGCGCGCTGCCCAGAACGCCTGCATCTCGTCGTCCTCGACCGTACTCAGTTCCCGCACGGCCTCCAGCGGGTTGCGGAATCCCCAGGCGTACATGGCGGTGGCCCCCGCATTGCGGCGGATCTGCGGCGGCCAGGACTGCGCTTGCTCGAAGGCCCCACTCGGATCGAATCGCGACCAGGCGAGCATGAACACGCGAAACTCGTCGGTGAGCAACCACGGCAGCTGGGGTTCGAGCGCCTCGAGGGCGTCTGGCAGATTCTCGGGATTCAAGCCCACCAGGAAGGAACTGAAGCGGTACGAACGGGTCAGCCAGTCCGGATCTTCGAGCGAGCGTCGGAACGAAGCCACGCTGGCGAGTTCGGACTCCGGATCCGGGGCAGTCGCGCGCCCGAGCCCAAAGCCCAGTGCGAGCGCGAGGGCGACGAAGAGTACCGCTGTCCATTTCATCGGCCGGTAAGCCTCCGGGTGAGCGTGCTCCGCTTGGTGGAGTGGCGGTCACTGCTTGGTGGGGTGGCAGTCACTGTATAGAAAGACTGTCCCCGGGCACGAATTCGCGCTGCCAGCCGGAACCGGCCGCGGGTAGTCGCCCGCAATCGACACCGCTTCGAACCCGAGCCCATCGATCCAGCGGCATCACGAGGTGGTGCAAGGGGGAACTCCGCGTTGCTACCCGCGGGGTCCCCATGGGGAAATTCGGTCGCGGTTTGCTGGAAATTGCAGGCAGAGCGCAAATTTCCGCCCCGCTTGCGGCTGATTCAAAAAAAGAGACCTCGATCACCTTTTTGCGCTTCAGATCGCTTGATTGCCGACCCTGGTCTGCCGATGTCTTTCAACAGCGTGGCCATTTCGACCCGCTCATGGGCAATCAGCCCTGGATTAGATGGGAGCCCGCTCCGCGAGCGCCACCCGGTCCGCATCGGAGGTTCACAGAGATGGTATTCATCAACAGACTGTTACTGGTCGGCCTGTTTAGCGTCGGGATCAGCGCCGCTACGACCGCCCAGGCCGGGGATCAGCTCTTTACGGCTTCGTGGACCGTCAAGGCGTTTGGTAACGCGCTCACGGGCGGGACCGGCGCGTCGGAGATCTACTCGGGGTGGGGAATACCCGCAGGGCTGCTGTGCAACCCGAACCAGCCGCGCTGCCCGTTCGAGTCGACGCCGACGGACGGAGCTGGCAATTTCGCCCCCTTGGGCGGCGACGTGTCCGTCGGGCAGTACTGCGCGCCCTGGTCCAACTGGCAGAGCATGGGAACGACCGCGCGTCCGGCCAAGGGCGGTACGGTGGTTTCGACCGGAATGAAAGGATTAAAACTTCCGCCGCTCTACCGGAATCCGGGCTTCTTCACCCCTAGTGGCCAGCCCGACACCAATTTCTGCTCCGGGACCAGCACGAATGGGACGGGCGGCAGAGGCCTGGTCCAGGTGGGCTCCCCTGTCGTCGGTACCTGGATCGCTAACACGACGGGCACCCAGCTGGGTGGATTCACTTTCGCCACAGCCCCGGCAGCTCCCGGCGTCTACCCTTCCGGCTTCCGGATGACGGGTGTGATCGGCGAGTTCGCGGCCGTCTACCCCTACGTGTACAGCTACACCTACGCGACGCTCCGCAACGACTTCGGGTCATTCGGCCCGGGCAGCGGGCCGGGTAGCTTCACGATCCCCTACAAGAAGGGCCAGGCTACGGTCGCGAGTATCCGCGTGAAGCAAGGCGCCGCCAAGTTCGGTGGAGTCATGAGGATGTTGGGCGCCCTCACGGTCAAGGTCTGCTACTACCGCGTCGGAGGCTGCTCGGTCGGTAGCAACGACTGGCGCTATGATGCGGTTGGAGCGACTGCCTACACGACCGCGATGTTCGGCAAGGTCAGCAAGGGCTACCAAGCGCTCTTCACGGCGGTCTACTACAACACGGCCCTGATGCAGTTTAGCACGGTCAACGTGATCGGTTCGCGTTTCCCGTGGACGACGGGGAGCGTCACCGTCACCGCCGTAGGGCGTGGGCCGCACAAAACGATCCACTACGCGCAGGGCTACGACAACCGCAATACCACTACCGCCTACGGCAAGGGGACGATTCAGCTGGTGACTCCGGTGATGACGCGCTGGCTCCAGAATTGCTGCAAATTCGAGACCGCCGGCGTCGGCATTCTCCGAATCAAGTTCATTCCGGAGCCGCAGACGTGGGTGATGCTGGTCGCGGGGGCCTCGCTCCTCGGAGTGGGTTACCGCATGCGAGGGCGCTGATCGTCAGCGTGTAAGCAGATTCGATCGCGGCTGCGATCGGAACCCCGGGCGGTCCACCGCGACCGTCCGGGGTTTTTCGTTTCGACGCGGTCCCCTTGCGCTGGACGGCGGCGCCTTCGGGTGCTCGAGGCGCCATCACGCGTGCTGTGTCCCCCCTGGGGATCAGGGGATTCCCGTCGTTCGGTGCCCGAAGGGCAGCGCATTTTTCCTGATATCTTTCACCCCGCAATCACTTTTTCGCTTGACAGCCAATCCGAGCGTCGGCGATGATGGTGCAGATCGTGGTGGGAACCGGCCTCTTCATCCACCGGTCCCGATTTCGGTCCCTGTTCTGGCCGCCGTTTTGGCGGTTGTCACGGCTGCTGACCCGGCCGCCGACTTGCTCAGGGATTTGAATTCGGGTTTGCGGGTGGAGGTGGAGCCTGCGCATGGGGCGCATCCCAGTCCATGTCGGAGGATCACAGCAATGTTATTCATCAACAGACTGTTACTGGTCGGCCTGCTGGGCGTTGGGATCACCGCCGCTACGACCGCCCAGGCCGGGAGCCAGCTCTTTACGGCGGAGTGGTTTACCAAGTCGTTTGGTAACGAGCTCGTGAACGGGACCGGGCAGTCGGCGATCTACTCGGCGTTCGCAATACCCCACGGATTATTCTGCAACGATTTGAACCCGCGCTGTCCGTTCGACTCGACGCCGACGAACGGAGCCACCAAGAGCGAAGACCGCGCCTTCGCCCCCTTGGGTGGCACCAAGGAGCAGGGGGCGCCGCCGTTCAACTGCGCGCCCTGGACCAGCGCAATCTTCGACAACGGGGGAGCGACCGCGCGCCCGGCCAAGGGCGACACGCTCTTCGTCATAACGCCCGCCGGCGGTCGGGGCACACCGATTCCGCCGCAATACCGGAATCCGTTGTTCTTCACCTCGGCTGGCGAGCCCCTGAGGACCGCGTGCGCCGCGACCAGCACGGGCGTATTCTCGAACGACCTGACCCGGTATGGGGCCGCCAAGGGCTTGGTCCAGGTGGGCCATCCGGTAACCGGTTCGTGGGGCGCCTTTACTGACATCCTTGGCACAGTGACGGCGATGAAGAACCCCCCGGTGCAGGGTGGATTCAAATTCCCCGCAGCCCCGGCCAACCCCGCCCGCGGCGTCCGGACCACGAGTCTGCTGGGCGACTTCCCGCAGCTCTACCCGTACCTGTACAGCTACACCTACGCGACGCTCAAAAACGACTTCGGGTCATTCGGCCCGGGCAGCGGGCCGGGTAGCTTCAATATCCAGTACAAAGCGGTCGCGACGATCAACGTGAAGCAAGGCGCCGCCAAGTTCGGTGGCGTCATGAGGATGTTGGGCGCCTACACGACCAAGGTCTGCTACTTCCGCGTTGGAGGCTGCTCGATCGGCAGAATGAACTGGCGCTACGACGCGGTTGGAGCGACTGCCTACACGTCGGGGGGCGTCGTCACCGAGGGCTACCAAGCGCTGTTCACGACGATCTACTACAACACGGCCCTGATGCAGCAGAGCACGATCAACGTGGTGGGTTCGCGTTTCCCGTGGACGACGGGGAGCGTCACCCTCAAGGCCACAGGGCGTGGGCCGCGCAAGACGGTCCACTACGCGCACGGTTACGACAACCGCACCACGACCATGCAGGGCACTGTCACCAACGTCAAGGGGACGATTCAGCTGGTGAGCCCGATCATTACGCGCTGGCTCGTGTCGGCGGCCGGGTTTGACTTCGAGACCGGCGGCATCGGCATTCTGCGAATCAAGTTCGTTCCGGAGCCGCAGACGTGGGCGCTGCTGATCGCGGGGATCTCGCTCCTCGGAGTGGGTTACCGCATGCGAGGGCGCTGATCGTTAGCGCGTAAGCAGATTCGATCGCAGCTGCGATCGGAACCCCGGACGGTCCGCCGTGACCGTCCGGGGTTTTTTGTTTCGATGCGGCGCCCTTGTGCTGGACGGCGGCGCCTTCGGACGCTCGAGGTGCCATCACGCGCGCTGAGTCCCCCAGGGGAATGGCGAGATTCCGGTCACGCGGGGCCGAAAAGCCGCTGGTTTTTCCAGATATCTTCCACCGCTCACTCACTTTTTCGCTTGACAGCCGATCCGAGCGTAGGCGACTATGGCGAAAATCAATCGTAGTGCGAACCCCACGCCAGAGGACCACAGAGATGTTATTTAGCAACAGACTGTTACTGGTCGGCCTGTTAAGCGTCGGGATCAGCGCCGCTACGCCCGCCGCCGCGCAAACGCCCCCGCCGATGTGTCTGCCGGTGTCCGCTGTGTGTTCGGTGAACAGCGACTGCTGTTCGAACGAGTGCGAAGAGGATGAAGGAGTTAGCACCTGTACTGGGGCAGATCCCACGCCGACCGCGACGCCTACGGCCACGCCGACCGCCACACCGACCGCGACGCCTACGGCCACGCCGACCGCCACACCGACCGCGACGCCTACGGCCACGCCGACCGCTACGCCGACCGCCACACCGACCGCGACGCCTACGGCCACGCCGACCGCTACGCCGACTGCGACACCTACGGGCACACCGACCGCAACCCCCACGGCCACGCCTACGGCCACGCCGACCGCGACGCCTACGGCCACGCCGACCGCGACGCCTACGGCCACACTGACCGTTACGCCGACGGCCACACCGACCGCGACGCCGACGGCCACACCGACCGCGACGTTGTCGGCCACGCCTACGGCCACACCGACCGCTACGCCGTCGGCCACGCCTACGGCCACACCGACCGCTACGCCCCTGCCGAGCGGCTTACAACTCTTTGACGGCTCGTGGATCGTCAAGTCGTTTGGCAACGAGCGCACGGACGGGACTGCGGAGTCGGCGGTCTACTCGGTGTGGGCAATGCCCCAGGGG
>JADFQO010000046.1 GCA_022561775.1 Myxococcales bacterium
GTCAGACCTTGGACTTGCCGTCAATAGACCCTCCCAAGGACGACGTGATCGAATCGCAACGTCAACCCTCGGCTGACCGTCTCAAACCCAACGCACGATACCAAATGCTTTTAGTGGGCGGTGAAGGCGGCGAACTCCTGCCCTTGAACTGGAGGACGGAAGATCACGGCTGGATGGAGACCGATGCTTACCTTGAGCGTGACAATGCGAGCGACGCCATCATGTTCGGTGGTGACACAACTTGGACCGACACCGACTTCAGCGTTGAACTGCTAGGCAATGGCGGTCACGAAGTAGGAGTACTCCTACGCAAGACCGATATCGTGAACTCAAATAATTCTGACCCCGGATGGCAGGCTTACAGACTGGTGCTTACACTGGACCCTGCGACAGTGTGGCTCGAACTCCTCACGGGCGAGTCTGGCGACGACTTCATCTACGGGATGCTCGGTCGCGACATCCTCTTCGGCGACGCCCAGGACGACGACATCATTGGTGGCTACGGCCACGACTGGATCTCGGGCGGTACGGGTCAGGACGGGGTGATCGGCGACGACGGGCGGATCTACACCAGCCGCAACGACACCGAGCTGCCCGAGCCGCTGTACGGGATTGCGATCGTCGAGACGGACAGAAACAGCGATCACCTCGAGATCAGCACGCCGGGCGACATCCAGGTCGCCGAGATCAACATCGTCGGTCAGCTGAAGAAGACGGTGAACCTGACACCGTTCAACCTGACCCCGGACCTCGATGAGATGGGCCGCTCCCAGATGGACGACCCGCTCTTCGAGCCGATCTACGCCGACGACATCATCTATGGTGGCCTGGGCGACGACTTCCTGCACGGAAGTTCCGGCGACGACGCGATCTCGGGAGCCGAGGCGCTGCCCGAGTTCTTTGATCAGCCGACCAACCCGGGCAACGTCCTGCAATTCGACGCCGACCGGATCGAGTTTGCCGCCTACGACGAGGACGAGCCGCTGGCGAAGATCGCCGGCTTCCTGCTCAACTTCGACGACAACATTGCGGACGGCGATCCGATCGAGCAGGACGGGGACGACGCGATCTTCGGCGACCTGGGCAACGACTGGCTGGTCGGCGGCACCGACCGCGACCGGCTCTACGGCGGCTTTGGCGCCGACCTCCTGGACGCCGACGACCTGAAGGAGGTCGACGGGGATCACACGAATCAGGGGCCCGACGGTCCGGACTTCACGCAGCAGGACCTCGCCTTCGGCGGTGCGGGCCGCGATGTGCTGATCGCGAACACCGGCGGCGACCGTCTGATCGACTGGATCGGCGAGTTCAACAGCTTCATCGTGCCCTTCGCGCCGTTCGGCGAGTTCACGGTCACGCGGGCCGTGTTCCCGGCGCTGTTCGAGTTCCTGTACGACCTGTCCGAGGCCGACGGGGCCGATCCCACGCGGGCCGACGACACGGCCGCAGGCTCCAGTACCGCGGCTGAGCGCAACGGCGAGCCCGACGGCGAGCTCGGCCTGATCACGCAGAAGGACGGCAGCCTCTGGCAGGAGCAGACCGGCGCGCCGATCGACCCGCAGCCGGGCAACATTCCGGGCGGGGAGCGTTTGACCCTGCGCGGCGTGGACTTCAACGGCGGCTCGGCCGCGGGCTTCGCGGCGGACAGCGGGCAGTGGGAGGTGACGGGGGGCCGGCTCGAGGTGTCGCCGACGCTGCTCGGCGAGGACGCGGTCAGCGTGTTCCACGTGGGCGAGTACCTGCCGGGCTACTTCGAGATGGTGGCCACGATCAACGCCGGCAAGCCCACGGCGGGTCTGAAGTCGAACGCCTACCTGATCTTCGACTACTACGGGCCCACGGACTTCAAGTTCGCCGGGGTCAACATCTCGACCGACAAGATGCAGATGGGCCACCGGGATGCCGAAGGCTGGCACATTGACGCGCAGACGCCCGCGCGGCTCAAGCCGAACCGGGACTACCAGGTGCTGCTGGCGATCAACGGCGTGACGGCGACGCTCCTGGTCGACGGCAGCATGCTGTTCAGCTACGCCTTCGCGCCTCGGATGGATCCGGATGGCTTCACGTACGGCCTGAACGCCGGGTTCGTGGGGATCGGGGCCGAGAACTCGTTCGCGCGCATCGACAACGTGATCGTCCAGCGGCTGAAGCCGGAGGTCACCTTCTCGCAGGCGGACGACTTCAGTGACGGCGTCGCCGACCTGCTCACCGATCCGATCGTAGGCGACTGGCAGATCAGCGACGGCCGGCTCGTCGGGATGCCCGCCGCCGGCGAGGACGCCGCGCTGGCGACCTTCGATCTCGACGTGGCGCCGAATTCCTGGCTGGAGCTCGAGGCGACGCTCACCGCAGAGTCGCTCGGCGGGTTCTTCTTCGACTACTACGGCGAGCGGGACTACAAGTTCGCGGGCATCGTGCCGGAGGCCAACCAGGTGGTGATCGGCCACTGGAGCCGGCAGAGTGCCCTGAAGGTCGACGCCGTGGCGGACCTCGGGTTCAGCACGGGGCCCGAGGTCGACCTCACCGTCTCGCTCAAGGGCACCACGGTGAGTGTGACCGTCGACGGTCACGAAGTGCTGGGGCACGTGTTCTACTCGGTGGTGGTGGACGGTGCCTTCGGTCTGCTCACGGACGGCGGCGACAGCTCGTTCGCCTCGGCCAGCATGGCCACCGACGACCCGGCCTTCTTGGTCGAGAGCGGAGACAGCCTGCGTGTGGAGCAGGGAGCGATCAGCGGCTCGACCCTCGTCGGCCCGAGCAGCCTGGAGCTGCAGCCGCTCATCGCCGAGGCGACCCGTCGCTGGACCGAGCTGGGCGCCGCCGTGCCGGACGTCGACGTCTGGATCACGGATCTCCCGGATGACCACCTCGGGCTCGCGTTGGAGGGGCGCGTCTACCTCGACGTCGATGGCGCGGGTCACGGCTGGTTCATCGATCCCACGCCGTCCGAAGACAGCGAGTTCAGCGTACGGCTCGAGGACGGGGGCTGGATGGCGCCCGAGGGCAGCGAGGCCTTCGGCGCAGCGGACCTGCTGGGAGTCCTCTTCCACGAGCTGGGCCACACGATCGGCCTGGATCACGGCGAGCTCGAGGCGCTCACCGGCAGCCCCGAGCTCGAGTCGCTCTCCGTACGGCACGCATCCGCGTCGGATGGCGGCAACCGCGCCGATCTTCTCGCCATGCCCGAGGCGCGTCTGGCACAACCGGAGATCGCGCTGGTCGAGGGCGCGGGCTCGATCGTGTCGGCACCGACGCTGCCGTTCGGGCTGGATCCGCGCAGCCTCGAGGCCGTCGTCGGTGAGGGCAGCGAGGTTTCGCGCAGCGCCCGGCTCGAGCCCGGCGTGTCGCTCCGCGAGCGCGTTCACGTGCAGCCCAAGGCGGTGATCGGGGCGGCGGCGCGCATCGGCACCGACAGCTTCATCGGCAAGGGCGCAACGATCGGCAGCCGCGCGCGGATTGGCGAGAGTGTGACGGTCGAGCCCGGCGCGGTGGTGCCCGAAGGCACGATCGTGCTGGAGGGCACGACCGTGGCGGCCGAGTGGGGCGTGCGTGCACCACGGTTCGCCGACCCGGCCTCTGGGCTCGCGGCCGAGTTCGACGCCGATGCAGACATCGAGGGCGCCCCGGAGCCCGTGGGCCTTCTGGACCGGCTCTACCCGGCCGCGGCAGGTCTCGCGCTCGTCGCGAGTGCGGCCCAACGGCCGCTCCCGCCAACCTCGCGGCGCCGACCGGCTTCGATTTCTTTCATCGGTCCCTGATTCGTCGGGATCGTCGTGCAGCGACGCCCTTCGACCGGCCTCTTTCCTGGTTCCATTAGCCTTGCGCACCGGTCTTCCCGGCCAACTGGACGAAATGGCCGTTAGCGGACACCCGAAAGCCCGCGTATCCGATCGATCGCCCGGACTCCGCGAGGCGACCGATGCGCTGTGGAACGCCATGGCAGTCGCGCTGCGAGCCGAGGGCTTCGATCCGGCACCCGAGAAGCTCGCTCACCGGAAGCGTTCGGTACTATGACCCCATGCACCCCCAACCGGCCGACAGCCACATCCTTGGCCTCGGCACCGCGCTTCCCGGTCACTGTTCGAAACAGGTACTCGCCGAGCGATTTTTCACGCGCGTGCTGGAACACGGCGAGCCGACGCGCCAGCGCGATCGAGCGCTACGGCTGGTGGAGCGGATCTATCCGCGCAGTGGGATCGAGATGCGCTACAGCGTCCTGCCCGACTACGCGGCCGACGATCCACTCGACTTCGAGTTCTACCCGTCCAACTGGGCGCTGGAACCGTTTCCGACTACCGCACAGCGCATGAAGATCTTCGAGAAGGCGAGCGTCGAGCTCACCGAGCGGGCCGCGCGGCGCGCGCTCGACCAGGCGCGGATTGCGCCGTCGCGGGTGACCCACCTGATCGTCTGCACCTGCACGGGCTTTTTTGCTCCCGGGCCCGACGTGCTCCTGATCCACCGGCTCGGACTGCCCCCCTCGGTGAAACGGACCCTGATCGGCTTCATGGGGTGCCACGCGGGATTCAACGGCATGCACAGCGCCGATCAGATCGTCCGCTCCGATCCGGACGCCGTCGTGCTACAGATCTGCGTCGAACTCTGCTCGCTCCACTTTCAAAAGCGCACGGTGACGGATTTTTTGATCGCCAACTGCCTATTCGCGGACGGCTGCGCGGCCGTGGTCTACGGCAGCCGGCCTGCGAGCGACGCGGCGTCGCCGCCGCTGTTCAGACTGGGCGCTTCGCACAGCTACGTAGGCGCCGGCAGTCGCGACCAGATGACCTGGCACATCGGCGACACCGGCTTCGAGATGCGGATCTCGGCGCGCGTGCCGGCGTCGCTACGAACGCTCGCGCCGTCTTTCGTGCGCGCGCTGCTCGATCGAGCCGGCCTCGAGCGCAGCGGCGTCGGCGGTTGGGCGCTGCACCCGGGCGGTTCGAAGATCGTCGAAGCGCTCGCGACCGCGTTGCAGCTCCGCGACACGGACATCGGCTCGTCGCTCGACGTGCTGCGCGATCACGGGAACATGTCGAGCGCGACGATCTTCTTCGTTTTGGAGCGACTCCTGCAGACCGGGGCCCTGAACGGGCCCACCGTCGCACTGGGCTTCGGGCCCGGCCTGTCCGTTGAGGGCGCCGTGCTCTACCCGTGTTGATGCTGCCCGACTTCTCTCGCCGCCGTCGCGAATTCGAGATCATGGACGAGCCCGAGGTCGACGAGCGCGAACTCGCCGGCGCGCTCGACGAGTTGGCGATCATCAATCGGGCCCTGAACGGCTACGCGCCGAGCATCGAGGGCATCCGCCGGCTGCTTCCTCCGGGCGCTCGCGAGTTGACGCTACTCGATGTCGGAACCGGCGGTGGCGATCTGGCGCAGCGCGTGCACGACTGGGCGGCGGCGCGCGGCATCGAGGCGCACATTCTAGGAATTGACGTTTCGGCGCCGACGATCGCGTACGCGAGGCGCCGCTGCAACGGCGTCGCGCGCCTTGAATTCGAGGTCGCGGACCTGCTCGATCTGCCCGAGACGCGATCGTTCGACATCGTCCACTGCGCGCTCGCTCTGCATCACTTCGAGGAACGGGCGGCGGTCGCCGCATTGAAGAAGATGTTCGCGCTGTCGCGCTGGGGCGTCGTCGTCAACGATCTGCATCGACATCGCTTGGCCTACTACGCGATCCAGCTGCTGACCCGACTCTTCTCGAAGAACCGCTTGATCCGCAATGATGCTCCGTTGTCGGTCCTGCGCGCATTCCGCCGGGCCGATTTCGAACGTCTCGCACGCGAAGCCGCCCTACCGGAAGCGTCGATCCGCTGGCATTGGGCATTCCGTTGGCGCGTGCTCTTTAGGAAGTAAGAAGCGATGCAGACGGCCGGGCAAGGCGATCGATCGACGCGAACCGCGCTACCCGACGAATCCAGAACGGCCGAGAGCTACGACGCGGTGCTGATCGGCGGCGGCCCAGCCGGCAGCGCGCTGGCCACGCTGCTGGCGCGAGCGGGTCGACGCGTCGCGCTGTGCGAGCGGGATCGCTTCCCGCGCGACAAACTCTGCGGGGAGTTCCTCTCGGGTGAGAGCCGACGGGTGCTCGGCGAGCTCGGTTGCCTCGCCGAGCTCGACGCGCTGCGTCCGGCGGCAATCCACGCGTGCCGCTTCACGTCGCCGTCCGGGGCGGTGTGCGGCGCAAACCTGCCCTCACCGGCACTCGGCATCAGCCGCCGCGCGCTCGACGCCGTGCTTCTGCGACACGCCGCGCGATCGGGTGCTGTGGTGCTGCAGGGTGCACCGGTTTGCCGGGTGGAGGCGAACGCGGTGAACGGAAGCAGCCCGCTCGAATGCCGCGTCCATTTGCGCCCGCAGTCGGATGCACACGCAGTCGACTGCTTGACGGCCGGACTCGTCGTCGCGGCGCATGGCCGACGAGCGCAGCTGGACCGCGAACTCGGCAGGAAGTTCATGCGCCGCGCACACCCCTACGTGGGGCTCAAGCGCCACCACCGCCCGCGAACCGGCGCCGCGGGGGAGCGCCTCGCCGCTACACTCGACGGCTTCGTCGAGGTTCACGCGTTTCACGGCGGCTACTGCGGCATGAGCTTCGTGGAATCGGGCGTCGTGAACGTGTGCATGCTCGTCACCGAGGCCTTCCTGGCCAACCTGCCCTCGTCGCGCTGGGAGGACGTCCACGACGGCCTCTGCCGCGCCAACCCGCGGCTCGCAGAGCGCCTCGCTGCACTCGAACCGGACGAGGAGACCGTGCACGCCGTCGCCGGGATCCCGTTCTCGTTCAAGGAGCGCAGCTCGGGCCCGGTCTTCTTCGTCGGTGACGCCGCAGGCATGATCGCGCCGTTTTGCGGCGACGGTCAGGCGATGGCGCTGCGCTCGGCGCTGCTGCTCGGCGATCTGATTCTGCAAACGCCGTCCAGGCTCTGCGGCGAGGACCACCGCATTCTCGCGCGGCGCTGGGAAGCGTGCTGGCGGCGCGAGTTCGGCTTTAGGATGCGCCTGGGTCGCTGGCTGCAGCCGCTGCTTTTGCGCGGCTGGACGGCGGATGCGGCGCTGCGACTGGCAACGCTTGCGCCGAAGATTCCCGACTGGATCGCCCGCGCCACGAGAGGCGCGTAGACAACGCGGCGTTGAATCCAGCCGTCTCACAGTGTGGGGTAAATGCCTTACCCGACAGCCCAAAACCCCGGCGTACCGCAGCGATTGAGCTGCTTCGCCATCGAGAAATTAGTCCTTGACTTTCCGCAACCGGGCCAACCAGAATCACTGGAACCACTACGGTCCGCGCGGCCTTTGCTGTGACGGGCTAGTGGGCGCAATGGACGGATGAGGCTCGGGCTGCCGACGTGGCGAGGTGTTGAGTCCGGAGAGCGATCCTCTGTCGTCTCACAGCAGGCGCTCACAACAAGGAGATTTACAATGAAGTCGTTGCGATCGAAAGCCATCATTTTAGCCTGGGCGATCTCCGTTCTAATGATTGCCCAGACGGCGGCAGCCGGAAATAGGAAGGACGGCGGCGGCGGCGGGCAGGGCAGCGGCGTCACCGTGACGATCAATGGAGTCCTTCTCATCAATCAGAGGAACGGCGCCACGCTCGCCGAGATTTCTGGCGGGGGATTCCAGAGCGGCGGTACCCCGTCGGTCAGCCTCGACGATGGAACCAGGCTCACCGTCCGCGAAGTGTCCAGGACGATGATCGTCGCGAGCATTCCCAAAAATACGGCGGATGGCGAGTACAGGCTCACGGTGTCGACTGGCGAGCTGAGCCAGCAGAATGCCTCTTTCGGGATCAGCCTGGGAGGCGAAATGATTGTCGATTGTATCGACTGGTTCCGATCGGGTCCGGAAGACGAGCACGTCCATACGGAGGTTCACGTCGTGGACGAGAACGGGAATGCCGTAATCGGCGCAATCGTGACCTGGACAGCCGAGAACGACGTGGTCGGCGTCTACCAGACGAACGTCAGCGCGACCCGCGACAACGACGGGCACGCCGATGGAGCGGGCTGTGTGGATCCGTCGGGCTCTGGGGTCACTGACTGGTTCTGCTGTATCGGCGCCGGAAAATGGGATGGCGAGATTCCGGGCAAGCGGGCCTGCGATGAGGGTAGATACAGAGCCGTAATCCTCGACGTCACCGCACCTCCTGCCACCAACATGGTCTGGGCTGACGAATGGCCGAGGGATAACTTTATCGACCTCTTCCCGAAGCCGCAGTAACGGACGGCGATCTCGTGGCCGACGGGCGGAGGCCTCCGCCCGTCGGCCCCTGGGGATTGACGGTTCCCGTCCCGCGCCACCCTGCGGCGCCACACGCCGACTCCCCAACCGACTCGACGCATCCGCCGCTATCAGATGCCCAAAACCCCGCTTCTGCTGCCCGTGCTCTCCTTGCGGTCTAGAGGTCGCGGCGCAGGCACGCGACCTGCGTGCGACGCGCGGGATCGTATGCGCGCCACTTTGCTTCGGGCACTTCGCCGCGCTCGACTTTTCGAAACCCGTTGCGCTCGAAGAAGGCCGCGACGCGCGCAGAAGTCGTGCACGCAAACACCCATCGACAGCCCTGTTCGCTGGCCCGCTCCAGCGCAAAGCGAACCAGATGGCTACCGACGCCCTCCCCCAGAAAACGCGTCAGGGTGTAAAGGGATGCGATCTCCGCCGCCTGGTCGTCGCGGTAGGGCAACAGGGTTCCGAGACCCGCGAGGTGATTACCGCCGATGAAGGCCCCGAAGGCGCTCTCGAGCACCCGTTCGATCTGCTCCGGCGTGCGCGGGGCGAGATATTCCTCTGCGATCCCTCGCTCGATCAGATCGGCGGCCGCGTCGAAATCGTCGAGGCCCAGTCTGCGCACGGCCACGTGGCCCTCGCGGGTGAAGAGCGTGCCCGAGCCGTCGTAGGTGAAGAGTTCGTCGGCGACGCCGTCGAGTCTGCAAAGATTCACAGCGGCGACACCCGCGCTCAACATCGCCTCGACGTGCACCAGAATCTCGCCGGGTCGGCCTACGGGCGTAGCTGCCGCGATGCGATCGCGCAGCTCTGCGGCGTCGATGAAGGAATCGCGCTCGCCATCGGCGCGAACCAAACCGCCCGCCGCGTCCACCCAGACCAGCTTTCGGATCCCGAGCGCGAGGGCGATCTGGCAGCAGCCCGCCCCGAAGCTCTGCTGGTCGTCCGTCACGACACCGACCCGCCGGCCGTGACCGAACCGCCGCCAGACGCGTCCGGGCAGCGTGGCGGGCTCGCCCGCGCTCAAGGGCTCGCCCCCCACAAGCGGCTCGAGGGCCTCCGCGCCGTCTGAGATCAGGATCACGCGGGTCCGATTCGATTCCAGGTCCTTCAGCACCGGCTCGAGGACCGCCGCTTCGCGCAGCAGGCCGGCGGGCACGGCGATCGCGATGCTGCGATCGCGCAGCTCGCTCAGATAGAAGCCCTTCTGGGTAAAGGGCGCGGCGCGGCTGCTGTTGGTGGGTTCGGACGCCATGGCGCCGACAGTGTCGCGAATGTTGGTGTATCGTGCCGCGCCAATGCAGTGGCAGGGTTGGCTGACACTGGCGGTGGTGCTCCTCACCCTCTACGCGATGGTGAAAGAGCTCGCTGGACCGGACATCATCTTGATGGCCGGCCTCTTCACACTTGCAGCCTTTGGCGTGCTCACACCGCGCGAGACCTTCGAGGGTTTCGCGAATCCGGCCCTTGCGACGATCGGTGCGCTGTTCATCGTATCGGCAGCTCTGCGTGAAACGGGCGCGCTGGAGGCGACCGTCGGGCGCCTGATGGACCGGACCCGCAGCGAGCGGGGCGGGCTCGCGCGCATCTGCCCCTCGGTCGCGGCCCTGTCGGCATTTCTCAACAACGCGCCGATCGTCGCGATGATGACGCCCACCGTGATCGACTGGGCGCGGCGGCGGGGTCTGTCCCCGAGCCGGTTCTTGATCCCGGTCAGTTACTCGTCGATCCTCGGCAGCACGATCACCGTGATCGGTACCAGTACCACGCTGACGGTTGCGGGCCTGATGAGCGAATCCGGGCTCGAGGAGATGGGGTTTTTCGAACTCGCGCCGGTCGGGATTCCGGTGGCGATCGCGGGCCTCGTCTTCCTGCAGTGCGTCGCACCGAAACTTCTGCCCACCCGCCACGAACCCGCCGAAGACCTCGGCGATCGCCGCCGCGAATACACCGCCTCGATGATCGTCGAAGAACAGTGTCCGCTGATCGACCAGACCGTCGAAGAGGCCGGCCTCCGACATCTGCCGGGCCTGTTCCTGGTCGAGATCGGCCGGGCGGGCCACATCATCACGCCGGTTGGCCCGGACCAGCTGATTCGTCCCAACGACCGCCTGGTTTTCGCGGGCGTCGTATCGACGATCGTCGAACTGCAGCGGATTCGCGGCCTGGTGCCGGCCACGGACGACGAGGGCCCGGCGCCGATCCATCCCGAACATCGACTGGTCGAAGCGGTGATCTCCGCGTCATCGCCGCTGGTCAATCAGAGCATCCGCGATGCGAGCTTCCGCAGCGTCTACGATGCCGCGGTGATCGCCGTTCACCGCAATGGCGAGCGGGTCGCGGGCAAGATCGGCGAGATCGTGCTCGGGGCCGGGGACACCTTGCTGCTCCAGGGCGCTCCTGGGTTTCTGCGCGCCCACCGCAACAGCCCGGACTTCTATCTCGTGAGCGAGATCGCGGGGACCGAAACACCCCGCTACGACCGCGCGGGCATCGCGATCGGCATCCTCGTCCTGATGGTGCTCGCGGCCAGCCTCGGCGCCTACCCGGTCTCGATCGCGGCGTTTCTGGCCGCCGGCCTGCTGCTCGCAACGCGTTCGATCACCGGACGCTCCGCGCGCCGCAGTATCGACTGGTCGATCCTGGTCGTCATCGGCGCGAGCTTCGGTATCGCGTATGCGCTGCAGAAGACCGGCGCCGCGGAGGAGGTCGCCGGCCTGATCGCGTTCGCGGCAGGATCCCTCGGTCCCATCGCCGCGCTGATCGTCGTCTATCTGACGACCCTGCTGCTCGCGGAGTTGCTCCACCACAACGCGGCCGTCGCTCTGATGTTTCCGATCGCCGTCGAAACCGCCAGCCTGGTGGGCGCGGACCCGCGCGGTTTCGTGATGGGGGTCGCGATCGCTGGCTGCTGTGCGTTCGCTTCGCCAGTCACCTACCAGACGCATCTGATCGTCTACGGCCCAGGCGGCTACCGGTTCACCGACTTCGTGCGGCTGGGCGTCCCGCTCGATGCGGTCTGCGCGGCGATCGCGATCACGCTGATTCCGGTTTTCTGGCCCTTCTGAGACCGGTTGCACCCCGTTCCTTCCGGCCGCTGCGGCAGCCGAGCCGACCGCAAGCGAGATCCCCGGGGGGATCAAACTTCTTCGTCACGGTACCCGCGCCCGCGGCACTACTCAGGGGAGAGCGGGGGTTCTGGGATCGAGCTCGCCCCAGAAAACCGGGAACCGCCGACCCCCGCGGGCTACGGCTCGCGCTCCTGATCGAGAGCTCAACGGCCGATAGATCTAAAAACGAGGTGTTTTAGACCCGATTTATCAGCAAATTGTTGAAAATTGGTTTTTCTCTGGACTGGAGACAGCGTCCCCTTGGAAAAAGCTGCGATTTGTTCTGGCATTTTGGATCTGAAAGACTCACTATGGCAGGTCAATTGGTTGCCCCCCAGAACAACAAGCAGCCGGCACCGGCCTAGTCGGAGGGGTTCACCTCACGTCGGATTTACCCAATCCAGCGTAGCTGTATCGCTTCTTCGAATGTTCGAATCGGGCCGCCCTAGAACGCGCCGCGTTGCTCAGATAATTGAAACCGGATTGCTCCGAGCGGTATCCGACCCATCAGGCTGGAGTCGCATCGGAGAGTCGAGGGTAGACACGTGAAACTGCAGGAAAAAAAGGTCAAGAGATCGACGGAAGCCGCAGCAGCCCCGGCCGGCGCTGAGCGGACTACCACGACCGCGAAAAAGCCCGTGGAGAAGAGCGGCGCGATGCGAGCTGTCTCGGCGGACGAACTCGATCCCGGGCGAGAACGACGCCCGCTGGAATCCTACTTCCAGGAGATCGGCGGTACGCGAACGCTTCGACGTGAAGAAGAGGTGATCCTCGCCAAGGAGCTCGAGTCGGCAACCACCGAGCTGCGCGAGGCCCTCTACGCCATTCCGTGTTCGGCGCGACACGTCGTCGCCCGCTGGGACGCGCTGCGCGCACTCTCGCACACGGGCGCCAAGCTTTCCGAATCGGTCGGCGACGAAGAAACCGGTGAAATCGCCGCCCGGGTCGAACGCGCCGTCAAGCGGCTTCGCACCCTGCTCGCTCAGAGCCAAGCACCGGTCGCAAGAGGCAAGAACCGCGAGAAGGAACTCGCGAAGATCGACGCCAAAATCGTCAAGGAGCTCAAGGGGGCTCACCTCTCCCTGGTGCTGCTCGCGGAACTGCGACAGAAGGTGCTCAAGCTGCGCAGGGATTTGAAGCGGACACGAAGGGGCACCAAGAAGTTCAAGGAACTCGAGGCCGAGGCCGGGGTATCCAAGGCCCGGCTCCTCGAACACACGAGCAAGGTCGAAGATGCCCACGAACGGATGACCGCCGAAAAGAATCGCTTCATCGAGCACAACCTGAAGCTCGTCGTCGCGATCGCGAAGGACTACCGAAACCTCGGACTCTCCTTTCCGGACTTGATCCAGGAGGGCAACCTCGGCCTGATCCGCGCGGTGGAGAAGTTCGACCATCGCCGCGGCTTCAAATTCTCGACCTATGCGGTGTGGTGGATCCGACAGGCGTTGGTTCGCGCGATCCAGAACCACTCGCGCACCATCCGCCTGCCCTCGCACGTCCACGACCGGCTGCAGCGCAGCCAGCGCGTGCGCGCAGAGTTGACCGGCAAGCTCGGACGCGATCCGACGGCGGCGGAACTCGCGCCTGAGCTGGGCACGGACACCGGCGCGATCGAGGCGCTGGACCTGCTGTCGCGCGAGGCGATCTCACTGGAATCGTCGGTCGCGGGCACCGAGAAGCGCCTCGAAGACTTCGTCGCCGACCCGTTCTCGCAGGCCCCGGATCACGGCCTCGATGGCGAACGGATGCGCTCGGGGGTCGGATTCCTGATCGGCGTGCTGACCGCACGCGAGCAGCTGATCCTGCGCCTTCGCTACGGACTCGGTCGGGAAGAGGAGCACACCCTGGAGCAGATCGGTCAATCCCTGGGCCTGTCGCGCGAGCGGGTGCGCCAGCTCGAAGCCCGCGCGCTCAAGAAGCTCCGAGAGACGATTCCCGCGCAGAGCCTACACCCGATTCTCGAGCCCTAGCCCAGCCTCGGTTCTCGTGGCGCCACGGCGAACGAAATTCGCTGTGGCGCCGGCTTCCAACACCACCGCAGCTCGCCCCATCGGAGCATCATGATTCGCGCCCTCGTCTTCGACTTCGATGGGTTGATCCTCGACACCGAAACCAGCGTCTACGAAGCCTGGCGAATCGTCTACCAGGAGTACGATCAGGTGCTTCCGAAGGACCGCTGGTTGGCGAGAATCGGTACCGACGGTTCTGCGTTCGATCCCCTGGCCGAATTGCGCGCGCGGGTCGGCGAGGCCTTGGACGCGGAGCGAATCCAACGCAGACGCATGGAGTTCCACCGAGCCCACATCGCGGGACTCGATCAAATGCCGGGCGTGTGCGCGTGTCTGGAGTACGCTCGGGCGGAATCGATCGGCACCGCGATCGCTTCGAGTTCACCTTACAGCTGGGTGAATGGCCATATCGAACGGCTGGGACTGGCCCACTTTTTTGACCAGCTGGTCACCATCGAGGACGTCGACGCCGGCAAACCGGCACCGGATCTCTACCTTCGCGCCACCGAACTCCTCGGCGTGGACCCCGGCGATGCGATCGCGTTGGAGGATTCGCCCAATGGCGTCCAGTCGGCGCAGGCCGCTGGCCTCTACTGCGTCGCGGTGCCCGGGCCGATGACGCGAACGCTCTCATTCGAGGCCGCGGACGTCATTCTGACAGCGCTGGACGCGCGCCCGGCAGGCGAGTGGATCGCGCAGGCCGCGGCGACCCGAGCCGCGCGCCGCGCGGATCAGCCGCTCAGTCCTTGTCGCTAACGACCGCCGCGAGCTGCTCGGCGAACGTCGCCGGGTCGGCGGTCGGAAATCCGCACACGTAGTCCTGGCACAGATACACGGTGGTCTGGCCATTGCGAGCGATCCGATCCTTGAGCAGTGGACTGATCTCCGCGTGGCTCTCGAGTTGCTCGTTCTCGACCACAGCCACCAGCACCCGGTTGGGGAAAAATGTGGCGCGCAGCGGCGCGAGCATCGCGTCGAGACCGCTTTTGTCGGGCGGCATGATCAAGACGATCTCCACGCGTTTGCTCAGGTAGAAATCGAGCGCCAGCAGCATCTCCGAGACCGCGGTCGGCTGGCGGTCCATGAGATCGCTGAAAGCCGAGAAGATCTGGATCACCGGGTCGTTGTATTGGTGGTCACCCGTGAGTTCCGCGAGTCGCAGCAGGTTGAGCGCAGCGACCGAATTTCCGGATGGAATCACGCCATCTCGACTCGGCTTTTCGCGCGCCAGCAGGGCGGCGGCGTTGCTGGCGGTCTGGAAGTAGCCACCCCCCAGCGCGTCGCTGTAGTGGGTGTCCAGCGTCGACTGGAGGGCGATGGCTGCGCGCAGCCAGCGGGGCTGGGTATCCACCTCGTATAGGTCGAGGAGCCCTGCGATCAAAAACGCGTAGTCCTCGAGGAACGCGGGGCCGTCGGCGCGCCCTCCCTGATAGACCCGACGCAGCACTCCGTCTTGCTGCATCTCGTCGAGGATGAAACCAGCCGCACGCGCGGCCGCCGCCACGTAGCGCTCCTCGTCGAACATCAGCCCAGCCCGCGCGAAGGCGCTGATCATCAGCCCATTCCACGAAACCAGTATCTTGGAATCGCGCAGCGGCCATGATCGACGGCTCCGCGCCTCGTACAGGCGCGCGCGCGCGCGATCGAGCGCCTGGTCGAGGGCTGACACCGACATCCCGAGCTCTGAGGCGACCGTTTTCCTGCTGCGCCAGGCGTGAAGGATGTTGCGCCCCTCGTAATCTCCGCGCGGCGTCACGCCGTAGTAGGCGGTCACGACCTTCGCGAGATCCGCGCCCAGCGCCGACTCGATTTCGCCCGGCGTCCAGGTGAAGAACCAGCCCTCCTCCATTTCGCCAGTGTCGCTGAGGCTGTCCGCATCCGTCGCCGAAAAAAACGTGCCGTCGCTCGAGGTCATCTCCCGCATCACGTAGTCGAGGATCGAGCGACTGACGGCGGCGAAATCTACACGCCCGGTCAACTGCGCGGCCTCGAGGTACACGACCGCCAACAGCGCGTTGTCGTAGAGCATCTTTTCAAAGTGGGGGACGAGCCATCGCGCGTCCGTCGCGTAGCGGTGAAAGCCGCCACCGACGTGATCGTAGATCCCCCCGGCCGCCATCTTCTCGAGGGTCAGGGTCGCGAGCGTCAGCGCGTCCTTCTCCCCGCTGAGCCGGTAGTAACGCAACAGGAAGCGCAGCGGGACCGAGGACGGAAACTTCGTGTCTCCCCGGGTGCCGCCCCATTCCCGATCCGCCGCCCGCGCGGTCGTCTTCAACCCGAGGGCGAAAACCGACCGATCCGGGATGCGCGATTGCCGCGCGGACTGGCCGGCGAGCTGCTTCCGGATGGCGCCGGTGATCCGCTTCGAAACTTCGGCAACCCGCGCGCGATCGTTGGTGTAGGCCTCGTGGATCCGGCGGAGAACGTCGAGAAAGGCCGGGCGCCCGCCGACCGAGCGCGGCGGGAAATAGGTTCCGCCGAAGAACGGCTCGCGATCGGGAGTCACCCAGACGTTCAGCGGCCAGCCGCCACTCTGCCCCATCGCGTGCACCGCCGCCATGTAGATGGCGTCGACGTCGGGACGGACCTCGCGGTCGACCTTGATGGAGATGAAGTGCTCGTTCAAGTACGAGGCCGCGGCGACGGTGTCGAACGACTCCTCTTCCATCACGTGGCACCAATGACAGGTCGAGTAACCGATGCTGATCAACACGGGCCGGCCCAGGCGCTTGGCGTCCGCAAAGGCTTCGTCGCCCCAGGGATACCAGTTGACGGGGTTGTGGGCGTGTTGCTGGAGATAGGGGCTCGCCTGGAGGAGCAGGCGATTCGAATACTCTGGCGAGCCATCGGGGCGCAGATTCCGGGTGCGCGGCTTGTAGTCCGAGGGCCGGGATGCGAGTTCCAATGCGATCTTCTTGCGAATCGCGGGCGGCAACGGCGGGGCGCTCGGGAGGACCGCGGGGATCCGCGCGAGCTGGGCCGCCGATGGTTCCGCAGCCTTCGCGAAGTCCGCAGCGAGGCTCGCGAGCAGAAGCGCGAGGATCAGAGCGCGTCCGCGCCTCGCCGCCGCGGGGCGCCCTGCCCGCACTGAGCGAATCGACGGCTCCGCGTGTTGATTGTCGCAGCAGATCACTGAGTTCTCCCCTCGCGCCGACCTTCGCGGCGCGCTCATCCAGCCGCTAGCAGCCCCCGACAACCGCGAGGCCGGCGAACACGGCGAGGCCAACCGCCCAGGTGTAGTAGGCAAAGTAGTGGAATCCGCGAGTCCGTAGCAGGCGCACGAAGATCCAAATCGCAGCGACGCCAAAAACCATTGCGGACGCGCTCGCGATCACGAGGGGCGCGATCACCTCGGAGGGTGCCGAAGCGAACTCCGGGAGCGCGCGAACGGCCGCTCCCGAGATCGCGATGACGCTCATCAGGAAGGAAAACTCGGCGGCGGCGAGCGGCGCCACGCCCAGCGCGAGAGCGGCAGCGACGGTGGCACCACTCCGCGAGATCCCCGGCACGATGGCAAGCGCCTGGGCGCAGCCGATCAGCAGCGCGGCCCCCCAGCCGGGTCCCCGGAGCTGCGCGGCGGGGGCGGTCTTGCGCGTGCTCCATAGAATCCCGCCCGTGATCAGGAATCCGATCCCCGCCGTCGCCGTAGACTCGAAGAGCGCTTCCAGGAAATCGCCCGCGACCAGAACGAGCAGCACGGCCGGGAGGGTCGCGACGACGAGTTTGAGGCCGTAGATCAGCGCGTCTGCATCGCCGCGAATCGCGCCTGCGATCAGCGCTCCGACGCGCCGGCGGTAGAAGATCAACACCGACGCCAGCGTGGCGACGTGGACGACGACCTCGATGAGAATTCCCTGCCGTTCGGCGCCGAATAGCGCCTGCAACACCAAAAGGTGACCAGAACTCGAGACCGGCAGGAACTCCGTCAAACCCTGGATCAATCCCAGGATGAACGCTTCCAGCTCCGTCAAACTGCCTCCTGGCGGGGGAAGTCTTCGACTTCCCTTTGCGGCGTCACG
>JADFQO010000013.1 GCA_022561775.1 Myxococcales bacterium
AGCGCCGCCCAACGGGAATCCTGTTGGGCGGCCTTGCCCTTCCGGCGGAGGATCTTCCACGCGTAAGAGAGATCGTTTCCGAAGAAGAGGTGGAAGTAGATCACTTCCGGCGTGACGCCTCCCTCGAGCCGGCCCAGCAGCCGCGGCCCCCGTTCGAGCTGCGAGAGGATGTCGTCGCCGGGCAGGCCGAAATTGACGTGGCGCCCCGGCGCGTCCCGGTCCAGTAGAGAAACGAAGGTCTCGTTGGCATCGACGCCAAAACCGAAGGTAAAGCTGTCTCCGAAGTGGTACGAGACACCAGCACCTTCAAGACATGGTGGGCGGATAAAGCGTCCCAAGCAGGGAACAGTGTCGATCACGTAGTCGTAGTCGCCGGCGTCGTGGACGTGACGGAACCCCTTCACCTCGCGCAGGTGGGGGATCACGTCCGGGTCGCCAGGGTCGCTTTTGGCGAAGAGCCGATCGTGGTCGCGCTGCTTGAAGCCGATCATGCGGGGTGCGAGTCGCCGCTCGACGCCGGGAACGGCGAAGGCGATCCGAAGCACGCCCTCGGCGAGCAGCAGGCTGACCACGATCGCGGCGGCCAGTAGGAGCAGCTTCTTCCAAGTGTCGCCGTGCCCTGTGTGCTTCACTCTGCCGCCGTCTGCCACCACCGTTCGAAGGCCTACCCCGTTATCGACGCGCGTATTCTACGATAACCCAGAAGAGAAGGGGAATCCCCAAGGGGAACACGCGACCGGAGCGGATCGAAGCAACGCGCTACGCGCACTTCATCGCGCGGCTGTAGCCGAGGCACCTTCACGCGCCGACTCGACGTCAGCGCTTCGTACGCTATTTCACGATATAGCCGGTCGGTTGCCGCGCGAACGCAAACCGCTGGACGGGACGGTCACCGATGTACTCCTCGACGAGCTCGCTCTCCAACGGAGACACCGCGGTGTTGTAGTGGTCCATGAGCAAAATTCCGCCCTTTACCAACCGCGGCCACAGGCACTTCAGTGATTCGGTGATTACGTCGCGCACGCCACAGTCAATAAAGACGAGTTTGAATCGCATGTATCGATGCTCGTCGAGGAATACCGATAGATCCTTGGTAACATCCATCTTGTGGATGACCACGCAATCGTCCAGCTGCTGATGGGAAACGAGCTTCTGGAGCCGTTCGAGGTCTCCAACCCAGTTGCCGGCCTCCGAATCATTGTCGTCGCCGATCGGCTTCATTCTTTCGAACCAGTCGAATCCGTGGGCCTGGGTATCACTGTGTGGCTCGAAGAGGCGGATCAGCTTTCCAAAGAACACGAGGCTGGCACCGCGAACGGTCCCGACCTCGGCGATGTGGCTCGGGAGTTCCAGGACCTTCTTGTAAAGCTCGTTGAACGCGAGGTAGCGAGTCAACGCGACGTAGCCGACGTAGACCGGGAAGCTCTTGATTGTCAGCCGTCAGCCAAGTTTGGACAGATTGGGCCGGTACCGATATGAAGCTGCGATTAGAGATCGTTGGAAACCTGCTACTCGGGATCGTATCCGTCGTTTTCGCCCTGACGGTGGTCGAGGTCAGCTTGCGTGTCTCAAACCGATTTAACCCGGCACCCGACCAAGCAGATCCCGCAGCGCAGATTTTCGCATTCTCGGACAACGAAGAGATCGTATTCGAACACGCCCCGAACGCTCGAGCGTCGTTTTCAGCGAACCGCGGAAATCCAGCTTGGCAGATCTCAACCGACGCGAACGGGATCCGCCGAAATGCTGAGGCAAGCGGTTCACCCGCAGAGATCCGCGGCATCTGCATCGGCGACAGCATCGTGTTTGGAGCGGGTTTGAGTGATCACCAGACGATTCCCGCCCAGCTGAGCGACATCGTATCGAGGCGACTCGGGCGAAGGTTCGAGTGTCTGAACTTCGGCGTGTCGAACTATACGACCGCGCAGGAGGCCGCGTACTTTCGCCACAAGCGGGGCCTCAGCTACAACCCCAAGATCGTTGTACTGGGGCTGTACACGAACGATTTCAGGACCCGACCTGGATCGATATCAGTCTTGGGAGGAAAAACCGAACTCCTCTCCCCGGATGCACCGGTTGGACTCGTCGGCACATTGTCTCGGTTCCGCCTGGCGGCAATGCTCGGTTCTGCGATTTCGACGATCCGCGATCGTCTGCGAGAGCACGGGCTTTATCCGAGGGCGAACGAGAAACCGCTGCGGCACGGGCAAATCGCCGCTGTACACCGCGCACTCGATCAGCTTCGTGCCGATCTGGAGGCCGATGACGTTCCCCTGCTGATTGTGTTGTTTCCCAGAGACTGGCAGCTGAGTGCTCCGGATCAGATCGCTGCCAGCCCGCGTCAGCAATGGGTCAAGCGCTATTGTGAACGGAACCAGATCGTCTGCCTCGACCTCCTGGATCACTATTTCGGGCTACCTGTCGACTCGTACTTCAGGAAGGGAGACGACTCGCATCCGCACGCAAGAGCCGCGAAGGTGATTGCCGAGCTGATCGCCGCGGACGTGATCCGAATCCTCGGTTCACCGATCCCCCCACCCCATGACTGAGTGATCGCCCGTTAGCTCGGATCGAGTGCGGATTTGCGTCGCTGCCCGGGACGCAATCAAACGCCTCCCGCGCAGACGAGAGCCGGCCCGGCTGATCGCCTTCTGGTCGGCGGTCAGGGCAGCGGATTCTGGATCGCGCGAATCTCGCGCCACTGATCGTTCACGAATCCGGGATCGGGCAGCGCGTCGGGAACTTGCCTCCCGGGCTTGCACAGGTAACCGACGTGAAGGTGGTCCGCCGCGTAATCGATCCCGAGGACGTCGAGGCCGCTGCGAGCCAGATACGCGCGCATGGTTTCGTCCGTGAGGTAGTAGGGGTGATCAATCTTGATCGCCTCTTCCACGGAGCTGTTGCGGCGGTAGGCGGCCCGGAAGTCGACGATATCGACGAAGAAGAGGCCCTCTTCGGAGATCAGGTTGCGAATCTTTGAAAGTGACAGCGACACGTCCAGCAAGTGATCCACGGTCTGGCATAGAACGATGAAGTCATAGGTGGCACCACCCGAGTCGTAGTCCTCCACGAAACCGGTAACGGTCTTCAGCCCCAGCGCGCGGGCAACCTCGATCTCCAGTGGGGCCGGGTCGATCACCGTGGCGAGGAGATCGAATCGCTCCTTCATCACGTGCGCCACGACGCCGGTCGATCCACCGACATCGAGCAGGGTCTTACAGCCGCTCTCGCGCATCCGCGGTTCGATGAAATCGGCGCGCGCCGACGCGTAATCACGCTGCTCATCCTGAATCGACTCGGCGTCGATCAGGCGACCGTGATAGGCGCTCACCAGCGGCCGATACACGTCGGTGTAGAATTCGGCATAGGCACCGGCGGTCATCGCCGGGTTGAGGAAGACGAGCCCGCAGCGAAGGCAGCCGTCGGCTGTCGCGGGATATCCGTAGCGATCCCGATGCGTGACGGTGACGAAGCGATCGCCGCCGCAAAGGTTGCAGCGGCGCGTCCGCCGAATCGGCTTTGCCGCATAGTCGTAGCCCAGCGCCGCGATCCGTTCCTGCCGTGCTTCCGATCCAGTCTTTGCGCCCATTCGACGCCTAGGCTACCACCCCACGCGATCAGCTACCATCTCGCGGGTGTCGCACATTCCGCGCGGTCGGTCGCCCGCGCCCGCGCTATCTTCGTCGACGCTCGAGGAAATGGTCGGGAGATTGCCCGGGGATGATGAATGACTGAGTTCGATACAAGCCGGCTGTTTCTGTCGAAGAGATTGAGTGAGGTGCGAATCGATCCCTGCTGCTTCTTCCAGATCGACGACTATCTCCCGGACGATTTCTACCAGGCGCTCCGGGAAACCTTCTCTGACGAATCGACCTATCAGAGCGACGACTCGGGAAAAAAAGGCTTTCGATCGTCCATCGAATCCGACCCGTTCGATGCCTTTTGCGACGCGAACCCCGCCTGGCGGCAACTGATTGAGTTCTTCAGTTCGGCGGAATTCACTTCAGACGCAAGAAAGGCGCTGGCCCCTGCGCTGCTCGACGCCCGCGGCATCATGGAACGCCGGCCGTGGCTCGACTGCACCAAGCGGGCGGTTCCGAACAACCCGCTTCGCTACGTCTTTCAGGAGCCGATTCGAACGACCTTCCAGATCAGTCTGCTCCCGAGAGACGGGGTCGTCGTCCCCCACACGGACGCTCCGCGCAAGTTGATCAGCCTGATGCTCTACTTCCGGGATCTGGATTGGGAGGATTCCTACGGCGGAGCGACGGAGTTCTATGCGCCCTTGGATCCAGACCTCGCCCGCAGCTGGGCTCCGACAGACCGGATCCCGTTCGATCATTTCAAGGTGATCGGCGCGGCGGGATTCGAACGCAACCGCTTGTCGGGTTTCGTGCGCTCGGATGCATCCTTCCACGGCGTGCCACCGATCACCTGCCCTCTCGGCATGGCGCGCCGCGCACTCTTGATCAACATCAAACGACTCAAGTGGTCCAAGCGCCACGATCCGTGAGCTACTGGTAGGCGTTCAGCTAGCGCCCGGAGCGGGTGCGTTGATCGGGCCGAGCGCGGCCTCGATCACGTCGGCGTCGGGGATCGGCCCCGGCTCGTAGCCGACTAGGGCTTCCGCGATGGCTTTCAGGTGGGTCGGTGTGGTACCGCAGCAGCCACCGATGATGCGCGCACCGGCGTCCCGGGCCAGGCGCGCATAGCGGGCCATGATCTCCTCGTTTCCGCTGTAGACGATCTCGCCACCGATCATCTGTGGAACGCCGCAGTTGCCCTTCGCGATCAGCACGTCGCTGTCCTGACCACTGCGGCGAACTCTGCAAACGGTGTCGATCAGCGTCGCGGGCCCGACGCCGCAGTTCGCACCAAATGCGATGGGTTGGGGGACCAGCGTCTGGATGAATTTCCTCGCCTTCTCTGGCGTGTCACCCATCATCGTTCGTCCTACGGTGTCGAAAGTAATCGTCGAAGTCACGGGCAGACCCGTACGCGAAGCCGCTGCAACAGCGGCCGCCAACTCGTCGAATGCGAAGATCGTCTCGATCCAGAGCACATCCACGCCACCCTGCGCGAGCGCCTGTGCCTGCTCGGCGAAGGTCGCCTCGGCTTCCCCCTTGCTCAACGTCCCGTACGGCTCCAGCAGCTCGCCTGTCGGCCCGATGGATCCGGCGACGACCACCGGCCGGCCCGCGGCATCGGCCGCGGCACGCGCAATGCGAGCACCCGCCTCGTTGATCTCCCGTGCTCGCCCGTCCGCTTGGTCGAGCTTGAGGCGGTCGCGATTTGCGCCAAAGGTGTTGGTCAGGATGATGTCTGCGCCGACGCCAATGAAACCCTCGTGGAGTCGTGTCACGTTTTCCGGCCGATCGAGGTTCCAGAGATCCGGGGCCTGGCCAACCGGAAGCCCCATTCCCATCATGTTGGTGCCCGTCGCTCCATCGGCCAGCAGATAGTCGCGCTCGCCGAGAAGGTCGCTGAGCAGGTTACTCATCGGGTCATTCCTGGTTGACTTCGCACCGGTCGGCGCTCCCGTCTGGGCTCACTCAGCTCGGATCCGGGGCCGGCGTGTCCGAACCGCTTGGCGGCAGTATGGGCTTCGCAATCAACTCGGGGTCCACGGTTCCGGTCAAGGAGTCGAGAAATGCGTGGATCGCGCTTACCTGCGCGTCGCCGACCGGGATGCCGAGTTGGTATTCGGCCATGATGCGGATCATCTCGTCCAGCCGCTGTACCGATCCGTCGTGGAGGTAGGGGGCTGTCTTCGCGACATTGCGCAGCGACGGGACCTTGAACACCTGGCGATCCGCCTCGTTGCCCGTGATCTCCACGCGACCGGGATCTTCGTTCGGGTACGGCTTGATGACACCGAGCTTCTGGTAGAGGCCACCGCCGATGGCCACCCCCTGGTGGCACGCAATGCAACCGACCGAAACGAAGGTCTCGAGTCCGGTGAACTGTTCGTCGCTGAGCGCGCTGTCGTCGCCGGCGATGAATGCGTCAAACGGACTCGGTGTCAGGAGCTTGCGCTCGAACGCACCGATTGCGCGAGCCATGTTGTCATAGCTGATGGGATTCTCATCCTCGGGGAATGCCGCGGCAAAGAGCGGCGCGTAGTCCGGGATCGACTCCAGTACGACGAGCACAGTCTCTTCGGACGGCATCGCCATCTCGATCGGATTGAGAACCGGGCCCTTCGCCTGCTCTTCTACGTCCGCTGCACGCCCGTCCCAGAACTGCGCGATGTGGAGAGCGGCGTTGTAAACGGTGGGCGCATTGCGGCCGCCGCGCTGCCCGCGATGGCCGCTGGAAGTCGGCTGCCCGTCGACGCCGTAACGATCAAGGAGGTGACAGGTGTTGCAGGAGATGTCGTGGTTTTTCGAGAGCCGCGGTTCGTAGTAGAGCAGCCGGCCCAATTCGACCTTCGCGGGCGTGACGGCGTTCTCCGGATTCGAGGCTTCGGCCGGCAGTGTGCCGAAAACAGCCGCGGCTCGGCTGCGGAGCGCGTCGCGGTCAAGGGCCGGCGCAGCCGCTTCGGGTCGCTCTTCTCCGCTGCAGCCGACGAGCAGTGCCGCGATCAGGGATCCCACCGGGAGCACGCCGTGCGGCTTCGCCTTTCTCGCCTTTTGCAATCTCTCCGACTGGATCATTCCCTTCCACTCCTGCGATTGTTGGAGCCTGGACGGCAATTCTGCACATCGCGCATCCCATTTCTCCGCCGAGCGGTCTCCGTAGGCTGCGAGAACCGCGGCGATCTGGATTCAGAGCTGCGACTGGCATTCTAGCCGCAGAATTCACCGGCTGCGCGCGAGATCGCGTGAGAGGCGTGATCCTCAACAACCGCGTGTCCCAGCAGCGCCGCGGCAGCGATCGTCCAGAGCCCCAAGGCGATCGCGATTGCGCCCGCAGGCTGCGCCCATTCGATCAGGAGCGTATCCGGATGGTGTAGAATCCCGCGCATTGAGCCAATGGAACCGAGCGGTGCGCGGAGCAAGGCGTCTTGCGGACTGAAAACGAGCACCCCAGAGCGGCCTTTTGGAGACATCCGCGCACGCTGACCCTGGCGTTGCTCTCGCTGGGCCTGATCGTCGCTGTGGCTCCGCTCATCCTGGCTCGCGACGCGGCCTGGGCGGTTGGCTGGTCGGATACCACCTTGACGTTGATCGTGGTCGCCACCGCGCTGAAATGTTTCGCGACCACTCGACGTCTACGAGGCCGGGAGCGAACCGCCTGGCTTTTCATCAGTCTGGCCTACCTATCGTATGCACTCGCCCAATTCACCTGGACGATCTACGAAGTGATCCTGGACATTCCAAATCCAATTCCGTCTCCCGCTGACGTCGGCTACCTGATCGCCCCGGCACTTCTGATGAGCGGAATCTGGCTCTACCGCACGAGCACTCCGACACTCCCGGCGGTCATCGTTCAGCTCGGCAACACCGGAATTCTCGTAGCTGCAATTTTTCTCGCCAATACGATCATCTTTCATGATCTGCTGGGAGAAATGAATGCGCCGGGACAGGGACCGGTGCTCATCTCGTATGCGGTGATCGCGATGACCGCGTTCATCTTCGCCCTGTTCAACATCTGCTTCTACATGCGCGGTCGCAGGCGTCTCGTCATGATGCCGCTGCTGTTCGCGCTGGGGTCATACGCGTTGTCGGATTATCTGACCACGTACGAGCTCGCATTCGGTACATACACCTCGTCAAGCTATTCAAATATCGGTTATTTCCTCACATTCGCTTTCGGATCTTGGGCTTCCTTCGAACAAGATTACCTCGGAAGAATTCCCACAGGAGAGCAGAGCCTGCAGGTGTTCGATGAAATCGCGCGCCAGTTGGAGACGCTTCTTCCTTCGCTCGCAGCTTTGGGATTGGTGGGCGTCGCGCTCGCCCATCCTGAAGATCTGACTGCGGATCTCATCCCGCATGCCACCGGCGCGCTGCTGCTGTTCGTCGCAGCCATCGCGCTGCGCGATTGGTGGAGTCAGCGTGTAGAATCCCAACTCCGCAAAGAGACGAGAAGAGGCTCGGCGTTGCTTCAGGGAAGCGAGCAGAGCCTGCTCGTGAAGAACGAGGAGCTGGCTGCCGCCAATCGTGAACTGTCGAAGGAAATCGTGGCTCGGAAGAACATCCAGGAGGAGCTCCGCCAATCGCAGAAGATGGAAGCGATCGGCCACCTGACGGGCGGGGTAGCCCACGACTTCAACAACCTTCTCGCAGTCATCATCGGCAATGTAGATCTGCTGGAACAGACACTCGAACCCGACAGCCCACTGCGGATCTACACCCAGGAGGCCACAGCCGCCGTCAACCGAGGAGCCGCGCTGACGGAGCGGCTGCTCGCTTTTTCGCGCAAGCAAGCCCTGGACCCGAGGCCGATCGGAGTCAACGACCTCCTCAAATCGATGACCGCCCTCCTGGAGCGCACGCTGGGAGAGACCATCCAGCTGCGCTTCGAGGTGAGCGCGGACATCGCTCCGTGCATGGCTGACCGGGCGCAGCTCGAAAACGCGATCTTGAATCTGGTGATCAACGCGCGTGACGCAATGCACGGTGACGGATTGATCACCATCGAGGCGTCGAACGTCACGCTGGATGCGCACGACACAGCGGAGGTTCCAGGGGCCGCAGCGGACAATTGTGTTTTGATTGCAGTGCGCGACACGGGTGTCGGAATGTCCGCTCAGGTGCAAGCGAGGGTGTTCGAGCCCTTCTTTACCACGAAGGAGGTAGGGGCGGGTAGCGGGCTCGGACTCAGCATGGTCTATGGGTTTGTCAAGCAGTCCGGAGGGCACGTTTCGATCGAATCCGAAGAAGGATCGGGCACGGAAGTGCGCCTCTACATCCCGCGGACGGAGCTGCCGCCCGATCCGATCGAGGACATCGACATCAACGCCGCGCCCATCGGGAAGCGAGAGTCCGTGCTCGTGGTCGAGGACGACCCCGCACTCCGCAAAGCGATTGTCTCATTCCTCAAGGGACAGAACTATCAGGTGGCCGCCGCCCCGGATGGTTCGGAAGCTTTGGCGATCCTGGACGTGAGCGGCCCCTTCGATCTGCTGTTGTCCGACGTCATTCTGCCGGGGAAATTCTCGGGTCCGGAACTCGCGAACGAGATCACCAAGAAACAGCCTTCGATGAAGATCTTGCTCATGTCGGGCTATGCGTCCGACGCCCTCGAGGGAAGAGCCAGTCCGTCGGAATACGCGAATATGCTCCAAAAGCCCTTCAACATGGGAACGCTCGCGCGAAAGATGCGATCCGTTCTCAAAGAGGAAGCGTAAGCCGATCCAGGCCCTGATTGACCGAAGCTTGGAGCGGCGAGGCCACGAGGCGATCGAGTCTCGGCTGCGGGATCGTCGAAGGCGGCCAAAAGAGCAGCTACCCGGTAATGCGCTTTTCCAGACTTGCGAGCGCATCCGCGACGCTGCCACCGTGCTCGTCGAGCAACCGGGCGGCCTGCTCAGAATTCAGCTGGGTCGTCGATTCGAGGATCCCGATCGCGCGTTCGCGCAACTTCTGGGAACCGGGAACCAGATGCGTCATGAGGTTTCCCTTCACGTAACCCAGCTGCACCATGACGGTCGTCGAGAGCAGGTGGAGAACCATCTTCTGAGCGAGTCCAGCTTTCATTCGGGTGGAGCCGGCAATCACCTCAGCACCCGTATTCGTAACGATCGCGATCTCGGCGGCTTCGGCGAGGGGGGAATCCTGAACACAGGTGATCGCGATCGTCCGAGCACCCGCGCTGTGAGCCTCTTCGAGGCAACTGAGCACGAACGGCGTGTGACCGCTCGCAGAGATCGCAACCACAGCATCGCCCGCTCCGAGCCCGCGGCGACGGAGTTCGCAGGGGCCCGCGTAGACATCATCCTCGGCGCCCTCCACGGCCCGCGACAGCGCTCGCGCCCCGCCCGCCACGATCGCCTGCACACGGCTCGGCTCGATCCCGAACGTGGGGGGGAGTTCCGCGGAATCAAGGGCACCCATGCGGCCGCTCGTGCCGGCTCCCACGTTGATCCACCGCCCGCCCCCGCCGAGCGTACAGGCGAGGACGTCGACGGCCTTCTCAACCTGGGGTAGCAGCACGCCCACAGCGGAAACAGCCATGGCATCTTCGGCGTGAATCGCCGCAAGAATCTCGGCCGCGCTACACCGATCGAGATTCCGGGTGGCGTCTAGAATTGCCTCGGTGGACCGCTTCTCCTGCATCCGCCATCGTTTCGGTTTCCGGTGCCGGTTTATAAATGGTGGTGCCTGAGTCAGTGAGTGCGCAATGAGTTTCTTCGTCACGCAAAAAACCCTCGAACGCCTTGAATGGAAACGCGTTCTCACCATGCTGGGCGAGCGTGCGAGGACGCCGGGAGGCCGAAATCGATGCACGCCGGAGGGCGAATTGGGCGAGGCATCTCTCTTCGAGCCGACCCGCCGCGGGGTTCTCGAGCGCCTCGCCGAAACGGGCGAGGCGCGAAGCGTGCTCGCAGCTGGAGAGGCGCCGCCGATCGGGGGCGCTCCGGGCCTCGCGCAGACGTTGGCCCGTGCACGCAAGGACGGTGTGCTCGCAGCGCCTGAACTGCTGAGCCTGGCGTCGACGCTCAAAGGTACCCGCGACGTCAAGCGCTTTCTGGAAGTGCGACGAGAATCGACGCCCCGACTCGCGGAGCTCGCGGAGATCCTCGTGGAACACCGCGACTTCGAACGCGACATCGAGGCCTGCCTCGAACCGTCGGGCGAAATTCGCGACGGTGCATCCCCGATTCTGGCAGGCGCGCGTCGGGACGCCCGTCAGATCGCCAGCGAAATCCAGGCGAAGGTGAGCCGCTACCTGCGCGACCCGGACATCACGCGTCATCTCTCCGACAACTACTACACGATCCGAAACGATCGTTACGTGCTTCCGGTTCGCGCCGACGCACGAGGAGCGATCCGGGGCATTGTGCACGATGCGTCGAATTCGGGGATGACGCTTTTCATCGAACCCGAACCTCTCGTCGACCTCAACAACCAGCACAAGCAGGCGGAAATCACCATCGAGCAGGAGACGCTGCGGATCTTGCGCAACCTATCGCGCCATGCGGGATCCGTGGCCGACGAAGTCGAAGCAAACGTCGCGACCCTCGAAGTCATCGATCTCGCGTTCGCTCGGGCCGACCTCGCCGAAGAACTCAATGCAGTAGCACCAGAGATCGGTGACGAGGGAATCCTGCAGCTGCGACAACTTCGACACCCTCTTCTGTCTCCCGACAAGGTAGTTCCCAGCGATGTGCGACTCGGCGCTGACTTCACTTCACTGATTCTCTCGGGACCGAATGCGGGCGGCAAGACGGTCGCGTTGAAGGCAATTGCGCTCGCAGCGCTCTTCGTCCGTGCGGGAATGCACGTACCCGCAGCGGAGGGCGCGCGCGTCGATCTCTTCGATGAAGTGCTCGCTCATATTGGAGATGAGCAGGATATCCGCGAAAACCTATCGACCTTCTCGGCCCACATGGCAAATCTCGCCGACATCACCCGCCGAGCAGCGGATCGCTCGCTCGTCGTGCTCGACGAAATCGGCGTCGGGACCGACCCTGGAGAGGGAGCGGCTCTCGCACAAGCAGTGCTGGAGGCGTTGGCCGAGCGCGGTGCACGCGTCGTCGCGACGACCCACTACAACCTGCTCAAGGAGATGGCCGAAGTCGATAAACGCTTTGCAAACGCGAGCGTCGAATTCGACTCCGAGACGCTGGAACCCACCTTTCGCCTCCGCATGGGGTTGGCGGGAACGTCGGCGGCGACGTCCGTCGCAGCGCGGATGGGGCTCGATCCAAAGGTGATCGCGCGCGCGAATGAATTGTTGGATCGAGAAGATCGCCAACTCGATCGGGTGCTGACCGAACTCTCCGTGAGTCGCTCTGCGCTCGAGACCGAGAAGCGCGAGATCGCGCAGTTGCGGACGGAAACGGAGGCGGTACGAGACGAGCACCGGGCGAAACTGGAGAAACTCCAGGCCAGGCGCGACAAGCTGTTCCTCACCATGCGAGATGATCTCGAGCATTCGTTTCGCGATGCGCACGAGCAAGTCGCCGCGGTGATCCGCGATCTTCAGCGCGGTGGCAGCGCACGCGACGCGGCCACTGCCCGCGAGAAGTTGCAGACACTCGCCAAAGACGCAGAGGCCTCGCAGCGAGAAGCGGGGCTCGAAGTGCCGGCTGAGGAATCGTTGAATCCCATCGACTGGTCCCGGGCCGCCATTGGCGATCTCGTTCAAATCCGGGACGGCGGCAAGGGAGCGCTCTCGGCCTTGCCCGATCAGCGTGGTCGTGTGACCGTGCAACTCGGCAGCGTGCGGTTGTCCGTTCCGATGGAGCGCGTGGGAGCGCTGGAGCCCTCGCAGGAGCCGCAGCCGACGCGTCGCGCGGCACCGCGGATCACCGTCACTCGCGCGGGTTCTGCCGACGGGCAGGCCGTGGAACGGGCCGATTTCGAAGCCGACGCGGATCGGTGCGACCTGCACGGCCTGCGGGTCGACGAAGCACTCGATCGTCTGGTGTACGCGCTCGACCGGGCCGCCTCCGCGGGCCGATCAAGCCTGGCGATCAGCCATGGACGGGGGACGGGCACGCTGCGCAAGGTCGTCCGCGAATACCTCCGCGATTGCCCGTATGTCTCGCACTTTGCGACCGCCGCTCAACAAGACGGAGGGGACGGGGTGACGGTCGCCTTCTTCCGCTGAGCCCCGCCTTTTTCACTGAACCCTCGTTGAACCACCCGCCTTTGTCGTTGAGTTCCGCCCTCGTCGTTGAACCCCCGGCCTTTGTCGTTGAATCCTGGCTTGGAGCGTGGTCAGGCCACGGCGCTTTGCGTGCTCGGACCGAGGTCTTCCTCGACGTCGGCAGCTGCCCGATAGCCCGATCGCAGCGCCGCATTCCAGCCGGGACCCATCAGATAATCGCCCGCGAAGTAGATGCGTCGGCCCCGACGCCGCCAGTCCGCCTGGATACGCGTAAAGTCCGCAATCGCCCGATAACGGCCCACGTCAAAGCGCGGTACGGCACGCTTCTCCCTCAACACTTCGGTGAAGATGCCCGCGCCATGGACGCGCGGGAAGAATCGACCCAGCGCGTCGATCAACGCCTTGCTGACCGTCCCGTCCGGCGCTTCGAAATAGGCCGCACTCCAGCTACCCGTCGCGCGCAGCAAGGCGAGGCCGCGACCTTCGGGCACGCGCCCGCCTGCGACCCCGGGTTCGAGCAGGACCGACTCGAGCGGCCAACCCTCCCGATGGGGAAACTGGATCTGCTGTGGGTGGGTGTGGAACGGTCGACGCAGCGCAATCGCCAGCGAGAGTCCAGGCGCGTAGCGAACCTTCTCGAGGGCATCCCGCTCCGCGAAAGAGAATTCCGCACCCGCCAGCTCGACGGCTTCGGGAGCGGGAAGGGCCAGGACAATCGCGTCGGCCTTGGCAAAACCCTCTCGCCCACCTTCTCGAAGGTTGAAACGAACCCCGCCTCCGCTGCGGCTCTCGACACGGGTCACACAGACACCGAGGGATGCCGGAACCGAGGACGCCGCTCGATCGATGAGTTCCTGGGACGACAAGCGCAGCAAGCCAAGACGCTCGCCAGCGCCATCCCGATAGTGGTGGAGAAAGAGTACCCGACTCGCTTCGCGCGCATCGGCAAGCGCGGCGCGCGTCACCAGCGGGCTCATCCACTGCTCCATCACACGCACCCCAAAATAGAGCCGACCGAAATCCGCGAGGCTCCGATCGTCGAGGCTCGCGGCGCGCTCGGGTCGCTCGGGGTCGATCCGATTCCCGTAGCGGGCGACGAGGCGCGGAAGCCGCAGCACGCGGAGCGCCTGGTAAATTCGGATGCCCGGGATGCGCGCAACCCCCAACAAGCTCCGAGAGTCGATGACCCGAACCCGATCGCGATGGGCCAGCGCGCTCACCACGGGCCGTGGGGGCAGGAGTTCTGGGAGCTCGAGCTCGCCAATCCAACTCAGTAGGGCGCCGTCGGCGGCGCTGACGATCGCGCCAGCACGCTCGATCGTGAAGTTTTCGCGTATTACAGGCCGCGCCCGTCCTCCGGGTCGCTGCTCGCGTTCGAAGAGCGAAACCTGAAAACCGCGCTGGGCGAGCCGCCAGGCCGCCCCTAATCCAGCGATTCCAGCGCCCACCACCGCGACTTGCTTGGCCGCCATGCGCCGCAATCCCCTCACGTCCACGAACCCGAAGCCGAACACTAGCAAGCAGCGCGCACGAGCCGCGATGCCGATTGCTTGCGGACCCCTGAGAGGACCTAGCTACACAAATTGCGTCACTTCCGAAGTCGAAATTGCCTACGAGTTGCCGCGGAATGCCACCACGTGTGTCTAATGCCACGTCTTTTCAAGGGGTTAGCGCATCGATTGGATCCATCGATCGGATGGCACGCAACTTGCTCTATTACCGGAGCGTAAGAAGAACGGATTGTCCTAGCGCCCGGGCCGACAACCCCTCCCGCCGCACTGTGTGTGGCGTGTCGGCCCGGGCGTATCCGTTTGCCGTGTTTTTGCATCCGGCGCGAGCCCTCCGACGTCGACCGCGCTCGGTCCCTTCGTGGCGCGCTGCCCTCAACCATCTCCGCTGCAGCGGGAACCCGCGACGCGCTCGTTCGAGCCGGCGTCACAAAATACCCGGCGAGCAATTCCGGCCAGGTAGATCGAACCCGATACACAGAGCAGATCTTCGGCGCCGAGTTCTTCCCGAGCGGCGCGAAGAGCGAGTTGCGGATCCGGCACCACCTGAATGGAAACGCCCGGAGCCGCAGCGCGAATCGCGGTCGCAATCTCGGAGGGCGACAGCGAGCGAACGGGCTCTGCCCGGGTCACCGTAACTACGTTCACTTCGGGCAACAGATGCCGCAAGATCGCGTCCGCGTCCTTGCCGGCGGAGATCGACAGCACCAGATGCGAGCGCCGGCGCGGAATGCGCCGCAATACCGCTGCCAGGGCAGCCGCGGAAGCCCCGGTGTGGGCGGAGTCGACCAGCAACCACGGAGCGCGACCGATCAACTCGACTCGGCCGGGGAGCCGTGAGGCCGCGAAGCCCCGCTCGGCAGCTTCGATCAACGGCTCACCCTGCACGACTCCGGGGGCGCGAGCCACGCAGGCCAGCGCGAGCGCCGCGTTGCGCGCCTGATGGGATCCCAATGCAGCGATCCTGACATCGACGCGCAGCGATCCATCGGTTAGGCGAATGGACTGACCCTCGAGATCCCGATCGAGAACCTCGAAGTCAAAATCGCGCCCGAGCCGCGCGACCGGCGCTCCGAGTTCTCGCGCTCTCGCTTCGACAACTTCGGCGGCTTCATCGCGCAGATCACCGATCACCGCGGGGACACCGGATTTTAGAATGCCGGCCTTTTCGGACGCAATCTCGGCGAGGGTATTCCCGAGTTGTTGCGTGTGTTCGAATTCGATGTTCGTAATGCAGGAGACAGCCGCTGTAATCACGTTGGTGGAATCGAGCCGCCCGCCGAGGCCTACCTCGAACACGCATCGATCCACCTTCGCTTCGGAAAAGAGCAGCAGAGCGATCGCCGTGAGCGCGTCGAAGAAACTCGGCGCGCGGCGGGGGTCTTCTTCGCGCAGTGCGTCGATGTGCGGCGCGATCCGCTCGACGGCCTCGGCCAGAAGCTCGCCTGTTACTTCGCGCCCGTCGATCCGAAAGCGCTCGCTCCAACGCTCGAGGTGTGGTGAGGTGAAGGTTCCGACCCGCTCACCCGCCGCCCCGAGCAGGGCTTCGGCCATCAAACCGGTCGAGCCCTTGCCCTTCGAGCCGGCAAGGTGGATGACCGACAGATCGGCCTGGGGATCGCCCAATCGCTCCATCAGCCTTCGAATCGGTTCCAGACCGAAACGCGAATAGGGGGCGTTGCGCTCCTTTTCGACGTTGATGAGCCCCGCGAGGTACGCGCTGGCAGCTTCTTCCGAACAGATTTGCCCGGCTCGCTTCAGACCCGACATGGCGATCAGACCTTACAGGCAAAGAGCCAACAAACGGCGGGGTGATCTCCCGTGACCACCCCCGCCGACTTCTTCGACCCCGGTGGGATCATTGAGCCATGTAGCGCTTCCACTGGCGGTATTCCTTGACCGCCGGATTCGAGGATTTGATTGCCGGGAAGAAGAACTTCACCGCGTGTCCGCACTCGCGACAGATCTTGTAACAGAAATTGAACCCGTCGATCTCGCGGGTGTTACCCACCATCTCGCGATTGTCGTCGTTGCAGCAACTCGCTGGCCTGGTTGGAGAGACGATCCGCTTCGGGTATTCGTTTCGCGGAGCCTCGTCGTCGACATACTTGATGATGTTCTTCATCACGCGATTCGCCCTCGCGTCGGGGTTCTGCTTCCTGATGTTGCTACCGATTCGTCTCAAATCATCTTCCTCGCGACTGGGTTTCCTTCGCTGAGCCGGAGGCTTTACGGCCCGGCTCGTGAAGGGGCTGGTTCCTCGGTAATCGAACGCACAGAGCCCCCTGGCCTGTGTGCGGGAGTCCTGCGTCAGCGCCGGCTGCCACCTCGGCTCGACCTTGGGATGGGCGCTCCGAAACACCCCGACATCCACTCCCCGCGCCCGTAGTCTGGGTGCGGAACCCCAACAGATGAGGTCCGTACCCTCGAACCGGCCGGCTCCCTTCAATCTCGGAACCTCCGGACGATCACGCTGGAGGAAATGGTCGGAGAGCACTGGGGACCGCTCCCGAACCACTCGGGGCCCCGGCTGTGCAAAACGACAACGAGGAATACGTAACTATACCAGAAAGCTAGCTTTTCGCCACACCCACAGCCGGGAACGACGCCATAGAACACTGTTCTTTCTAGCATTGAACTGCCGTTGACGCGCGAGCGCCGTTTTAGGCCCCTCTCGCGCCGACAAGCCGAAGGGGACGATCCTCGACCAAGGCCTCCGCGGCCTCCCCCGTGTGCCAGCCGTACGCCTCCCGGGCCCGGGTCGCCTGCCGCTGCGCGGCAGCCCGATCCATCGCCAACCCGTAGTCGCCGAAAACGGCCTCGAGAGCGTCGAAGTTCTGCTCGATCGTGGTGCGCACGGACTCGAAGCCGTGCTGAACGGTCTCGGAGCGCTTCCAGAACGCCATGGGGTTCGTCGCAAAGAAGTTCGCGTCTCGCTCCCGGGGTTCGAGCAGGACGATATCGCCCTGGAAGCGATCATCCGTCAGATAGCGCTGGATGCCGAGCTTGAGCCGGGAGTGGAGCAAGGTCCGGAAGACCTGGTTGAGGATCACCTTGAAGCCCCGGTCGGATAGATATCGACCATCGGCGAAGTAGGGAGCCTCTCCGTCCGGCGAATCCACGCGGTTCAAAAACGGGCGGAACGGGTTGTAGCAGATGATCAGGTCGGCGCCCTTTTCGATCGCAATGTCGATATTGGCGGTGTGCCGGACACCGCCGTCGACGTAGTCGACGCCGTTGAGTCGCGCCGGCTTGTAGAAGACTGGCAACGCCGAGGAAGCCTGCACGGCCTGTGAGATCGTGAGTTCCGAGTTCTCGTCCGCACCGAAGATGGCGCGCTCTGCGGTGTCGAGGTCGCATGCGGTGATGTAGAGCCGGAGGCCCCGCTTTCGCGCAAACGCGCGAAAATCGTTCGGCATCTGGATCCGATCCAGATTGCGACGCAGCCAGCGCTCGATGCTCGAATTGTCGAAGAAGCCGCTTGGGAGGTAATTGGTCAGAGCCGGTAGCTCGCGCGCGGGAGACACGTGCTTGAGCAGGCTCAGCACCACGGCCTCGAACTGGGTGTAGGAGGGGTGTCTGATGAATCTCCGCGCGGCCGGCCCCACCGTCGCCGGGAGTTCGGGCAGCGCCCGCACGAAGTCGAGCCCGATGCTCGGCAAGAAGGTCGCCACGTCGTAGGCGAACTTCGCCGGCCTGATGGCGAATTCGCGGATGTTCGGCTTGTAGAAGTCGACCGGACGCAGTTGTTCGAATCGCGTGCTCGTGCCGTCGAGCACCTTGATCATCTCGTCGGGTGTGATTCCGGCGGCGAGGGATGCTGAGAGCAAAGCGCCCGCGGATAGCCCGACGTACATATCGAGCTCGGTGATCTTTCGGCCGACCAGATAATCGTTCAGGGCCTTGAGACCACCGACCTTGAACGCACCACCCGAAACGGCGCCGCCGGCCAGGACCAGCGCCACCACCGGATCTCGTTTGGGCGGCCGATTGCCGCCCTTTCGAATCAGGGTCAAACCCACGGAGCCACCCCTCGAGCCATCGAAGCCGTCGCAGCTTCATCGGCATTTGACCGGGGGAATCTGTAGTTTCTCTAGCGACCAGCGATCCGGGGAATACCAGCTGTAGAACAACACCTCTGGGCTGAAGAAGGGTACCGTCGACGGCCGCTCGCGTCGAACTCGTCGACCACTGTGACGTCTAGAACGATCCGATGCCCGTAGGAGGAAAATGCAACGCGATGGATGGACGATTGGACTCCCTACGACCGAATCTTCGGATCGCACTGTCGATCCTCTCGGCAGTGCTGTTGATTTCGGTCGCGCCGGTCGAGGCGGTCGACGACACCGAAGGGGATCTCGAAGGCGAGAAGGCGCGTCAGGCAGAGCTACAGCGAGTGAAAGGGGAAATCGATGCCGAACTCAGGCGTCAGGAAATCCTGCAGCGTTCGCGGGACCTTTTGGAGATCGGGCGAGCACTCGGCAGGTCTTCCGCGAGCGATGAAGACCTCGAGCAACGGGCAGATCCGCGAATTGCCCCGAGCGCACCGGTCGATCGCAACCTTCCGATCGCCATCTTCGACTCCGAGGAGATCGAGGTCCCACCCGGGACTTTTGGGAACAGCGATCCGATGGTCATCATCAAGCGAAGCCTCGACGCGGATCGCGACGGCAATCCCGAGCAGATCCGCTATCTGGACAAAGGCACCGGCGAGATGATCCGGATGGAAGCCGATCGAGACTACGACGGGGCGCTGGACACCTGGCAGACCTACGTGGGCAATTCGCTCGACGAGCGCACCCTCGACACGAACAATGACGGACGCGTCGACACCTGGGAGAGGTATCGGGATGGGCGGCTGGTAGAACGCGTCATCGATCGCGATGGCAACGGTGGCAAAGACGCTTTCTACACCTTCTCGGACGGCTCCCTCGTCGAGGAGCGTCACGACCGCAACGACGACGGTCGATCCGACCTGATCGTAACCTATCAGGGCCGCCAGAAGATCAGCAGCAGGGAGGACCGCAGCGGGGACGGGAAGATCGATACCTGGACGACCTACACGGTTGTCGACGGCAAGGAATTACCGGCGGTCATCAAGCGCGATCGCGATGGCTCCGGAAAGATCGACATCATCGAGAGATTCGAAACTTCATCGGGTAAACCGATCCTCGCCAAACGCAAAGAGGATACCAACGGAGACGGCGCCATCGATGTGACATCCAGCTATCGCAACGGCAAACTCTACCGACGAGAGTTGGCGGATCCCACACTCGTCACAGAATAGGACTCGGCACGCGCCAGGCCCGGCAGTCGGTTTCACGGAATTTCGGGGTCCATGACTTCGAGCTTCAACGCCTTGCGCTGCTTGTCCCTGAACTGACGGACCTTTTCACGCTCGATCAACAACTGAAGTTCGCGGTTCTGCTTGCGGATCCCATCGAGTTCGAGGGTGAGTTCTCGACTGGTGCGGCCGGACACAGCGAACTCGAGGTCGAATTCGGTGAAGCCCTCCGAGCCGTCGGTAGCCAGAGCGGTCACCCGCACGCGATTGGTGCCCTCTCGGACGGGCACGTAGCCAGAAAAACTTCCATCGGGCAACAGGCGAACATCTTCAGAAATTTCACTGGTTGTCAGATTCGTGAAGATCACGTCTTCGACACTTGTAAATGTCACTCCCTGCAAGTACGTGATCACGTCACCCGGGTTCTTGACAGGGGTAAAGGTTCCGAGCGTCAGGCGAGACATCTCGGTGGCAGCGACCGGGTTGTCGAGGGCGTTCGGCCCGAGCGCGTAGGTATTGATGGTGATACCGGCCTTGCTGGCGACGCGAGCCGCGCCGAGCGCGGCCTCAGTATCGCCGGGATCCGACTCTCGAGACGAACCAAAGGGAAACGAGGGCACGCCGTCGGTGAGAAACATCAGGATCTTCGCGGCTTCCGGCCTGGGAGTGCTTCTTGCACCGTGCAGGCTGGCCAGTTCGGTCACCGCCAGACGAATTCCGGCCGCGAAGTTGGTACCGCCGCGCGGGCCCCGTGCGAGGATGTTTTGCAGGGCTCGCCGAACCTGGTCGAAATCACTCGTCAGCGGGATTTCGACCCAAGCGTCCTGTTGTCCGTAAGACGCCTGTCGATGTGTCACTGGATTGATCTCGCCTCCAAAACTCAGAACAGCCACGCGCAAGTGGGTCGGATCGAGGTTCTGGAGCAAGGCATCGGCGGCGCTGATCTCGGCAGCGAGGATCGTGTCCTGGGGGTCCGTGCTCCGCGTGTCGGGCGGATAGAGACCGGGCGGTACCTGCTCCTGTTGCGGGTTGAAGCCGATCTCGCCGTCTCCGTCGACATCGGCGCCACTGGCCGCTCGGGTCGAGCCCGAGATATCGATCGCGATCATCACGTCGATGGCCAGGCGCTGCCTGCCCTGGGTGAAGGCATTGCCTCGGATGGGGGCCTGGTGGACGCTGTTGCGCACGGGATCGCCGCGCTTCGGCTCGTCGATCACGATGCGCACCGCACTGTTCACGATGCTGGCGATGTCGTCGGCAGACGCGCTGAAGCCGAGCAGCGCAATCGCGATCGCCAGCGCTGAAATTCGAACTAGCAATTGGCTTCCCCATCTCTCATGATCAGGCCGTCGTTTTCAGCTGCCGAACGTCGAAGGCCCGCGTGCTCATCGCACGTCGCCTTCCCCGTCTCGAGATCCCGCGAATCGGTCGATCTTGGCGAGTCTTCCCGCGATCGCGTCGAGTGCCTGGAGAACCACCACACCCACGGTCTCCAGGCTCTCGGGCGAGCAGCGATCGATTGTGTCCTGCGCGGTACCCGCGTACAGACCTGGAGGCTGATCGCCGCCAAAGCTCGTGTCCACGATCGTTACGATCTGGCGAAGCCCGATCTGCCCGAAAACGCCGTGGGCGATCCCCGCGTTTTCGAAAGCGGCGTCGCGCGGAAATGCCCGGGTCCGGTCGAGGGCGGCCGCCGCCTTCCAGAATTCCTCTCGGTAGATGCGGTGGGACATCAAGTCACGCGCGATCCGGAGGTCTGCGTCGCCGACCCGATTGAGGTAGACCATCACGCGAACTCCGGAGATGCCCCCTTCCTGAATGCGCGAGGCCAGTCCCAAGCTGCCGACCTCCCGGTAGACCGCCCCATGGCCATCCGGGGAAGAGAAAGGTGACTGCCCGTCGAGAAAGACGATCTCCACCGCGTAGGGAAGAGGATCCGCCGCAATCGTCCGCGCGATCTCGAGCACGACGGCCGCCCCGGACGCGCCGTCATTGGCGCCGACGAACTCGAACTCGTCGTAGGATCGACTGTCAAACGGAGCGACGAGCAAGAACCGGTGCTGAGATCGGGTGCCCGGGATGATCGCGGAGAGATTGATCACGCGGATTTCCGGGACGCCTGCGCCGGACGAACTTCCCGCTGCGTTCGCGTAGTCCACTTCCCAGGACTCGACCTCGACGCCGAGGTCTTCGAGTTCCTCGCGCAGATAGTCGCGCGCGCGATCGTTGCCGCGGCTGCCGACGGGCCGCTCGCCGCCTTCGGTGAGCACCCGTAGATCCCGCCAGGCTCGATCCACCGAGAAAGACGCGATCCGCGCGGAGGCTGCGTCGAGATCCGCGCCCGCCTCCTGGCTCGAAACCGAATCGAGAGATGGCGTCGAAGCGCAGCCCAGACCGAACGTCAACAGCACGAACATCAACAGCGAAAACGCCCGCAGCAGCGACGCACCGGCCAGGCTGGACGTGCACCACTTCGCTCCAACAACGTCTGGCTGCATTCGATTCTCCGCTGGATTGGCTTCGGGCCGCACGCTGATCGCTCGTGGAATTCGGTGGGCTGCCCGCGTGGAGGGTATTTCGCTCAGCTCAGCCAGAATCTCAATCAATCCCCAACACATTCGCCGCCCCAGGCCACAATACGGATAGCCCCCAATTGGCGAGGCCTTTCAAGAGCCGAGGGCAGGATCCCGCCCCAGCGGCGTCCTGCCGCCATGCCACACCCCCGCAGGTTGGAAGCTCCCGAGCGTTTCGCGGTTCCGCCCCCGATACGGGAGACATCCCCCACTCTCCAGCTCTACGGTACCGAACGCGCATGATCGGTCATTGCCAAAACGCAGCTTGTTTTTCCCCATCAACACCGGCTTCTGAGCATCCCACTACCAGGCGATAGCGTGCCGGTGGCGGCGGGGATCGCCTGCCGCTTCCATGATCCCGGTGTCCGCATCGTAGATTATGACCGTCGGAGCGGTGCCGTTACGCCAGGACCCGGTAGACTCGACAGCGTGGCCCCTACCTTCGAGGTCCCGCACCAGCCGGGTATCCTTGAACAGCCGTTCCTCCAGGTTCAACGCGCCGGCCTCGAACGGGTGGCCGGCAAACGAATCCACCAAGTGGTCTGTCGTGAACTTGGGCGCCTCGACGGCCTGCTGTGCGTTCATCCCGAAAACAACGATGTTGAGGAAAACCTGGAGCATCACCTGCTCCTGATAATCCCCTCCCACCGTGCTCATCGCCATCCACGGCTTCCCGTTCCGGAGCACGATCGTGGGTGTGAGGGTGATCCGCGGCCGCTTCCGGGGGGCCAGAACGTTCGGGTGATCGGGGTCGAGAACGAACGACTCCATCCTTTCACTCATCGGAATTCCCGTGTTACCCGCAATCACGGACGGAAGCCAGGCTCCGCTCGCGGTTGCCGAGAACAGGTTGCCATTCGAGTCCGCGGCTTCCGCACTGGTCGTGTCACGCGGGCTGGACGTCCTCATGCTGTAGCGAGGTGGCTCCTCCGAGGAGCGATCCTTCCCGGAAGACGGATCCTCCGAGGCGGAGGGTGGTTCCTGGTATTTCCAGGGATTTCCCGGGCGGCGGTCGGACGTCGTCCCGCCCAGGTCGATCAACTGAACACGCTCGCGGATGTAGTCAGACGAAAGGTAACCCCGATCAGGCACCTTCACGAAATCAGGATCCCCGAAGTAGACATCCCTGTCAGCGAAGGCCAGCTTCATGGCTTCCGTAACGATGTGGATATAATCCACGGTGTTGTGGCCCAGGCTTTGTGGGTCGAAATGAGATAAAAGCCCCAGCATGTGAAGGAAGGTCGGCCCCTGGGTCCAGAATCCGGCCTTGAACACCTGGTACTCTCCGAAATTAGTTGAGAGTGGTTTCTCGACGCGCGCCTCGAACACCGCCATGTCTTCCGCGCTGAGGATCCCGCCCACTTCCTGCGCTCCCCGTGCGTACTCCTGTGCAATGGGCCCCCGGTAGAAGTAGTCCCGGACCGCCTGCAGTGCTTGCTCGCGCCCCTGAGAGGCCGCACGCTTCTCCGCCTCACACAGGGCCTGGAGCGTTGAAGCGAGATCGGCCTGCACGAACCACTCACCAGGCCGCGGCACCCGCCCCCTCGGAAGAAACGTGCGCACCGAATTTGGCCACTGCTGCATTGTCTCCGCGGTCTCCTCGATGCTCTCAGACAATCCCTCGATCATGGGGAATCCCTGCGCGAGCTCGAGGGCGGGAGCGCTGACCTCACAAAACGACCGGCTGCCGTACTGCTGAAGCGCCAGCACGCAGTTGTCGACCACCGATGGCACCACCGCAGCCAGAGGGCCCACGCCGGGAATTCCCTTTTCGGTGTCGAACAGATCCGCACGCGAGGCCTGGGGAGCGTGCCCGACACCATTGATGACAACCACTTCATCCCGGTCGGCCAGGTAAATGAGGAGCGGAACCTCGCCGCCAAAGCCATAGCTGTCGAACTCTGTGATAGCCGCAGCCAGTACCATCGCCACCCCGGCATCGATGGCGTTCCCACCAGACACCAGGAGGCGAAACCCGGCCTGCGCGGTGTACGGATTCCCGCCCACAACGGCACCCCGGCGGCCCCGCACGATCGGGTAGAACGTGCCCCCCTTGTGCAGCGAGACAGGAGCATTGCGTTCTTTAACCTCAGTGGAATCGTCACCGGAAGAACCGGGAGAGTCAGGGGATCGGTCACAGCTCAAGGTGAACACCCCCGTGATCGAAATCAGTGCCGCAAGAATGACAAGAAACACCGATTGCCAACGATGCATGGCGATTTCCTCCAGATCCTGGCACTTCCATTGACAATACGCGCACCCGCCTATTTCTGGGAAACTGTCCCCCTTCACCGCTTCCGAAGTCGATCTATTGCTTTCTCCTGGGACGCAGAGGAGATGCGGTCAGTATCTAGAGGGCGTATCCAGACAGCACCGTGGCCATTCCCTATGCGGGAGACATTCCCCACTCTTCAGCTCTACGGTACCGAACACGCATGATCGGCTATTTCCAAAACGCAGCCTGTTTTTCCTTCCAACACCGGCCAATTCCGTGCACGACGTCGAGTGGATCCCCGATGGCAGCACAAGGGGCACGGAATGTCGACGCCCATCCACTTCACCAAGTTGGCGCGCGGAGCCCGAGAAGGGCTACACCGGGCGAGTGCGATTCCCCTTGAGCCAGCTCCACTCGATATTCGATGGACGCCCCAGCTGGATCAACGCCACGATGGTCTTCTGCGGCTACATGGCGTTCATCTACCTGCCCTGGGATTTCTTCGTCAAGCCGGTAGCGGTCGACCAGGAGGTCTGGTTCGGCATTCTCGTCACCGGTTGGGCGGCCAAGGTCGCAGAGATTCCCCACTGGGCGATCTACGCCGCCGGGACCTTCGGGTTCTGGCGTATGCGTTCGTGGATGTGGCCCTGGGCGGCGGCCTACACCGCGCAAATCGCAGTCGGGATGCTGGTCTGGAGCTTGCGCGAGTTCGAGGGGAGTCGGGCATGGATTGCCGGCATCGCTTCATTCGTGCCGTTCGCGGCGTTGACCTACGCGCTTTGGAACGCCCGACCGCACTTTCAGCGAAGCACCTGAGGGCCCGCGAGAACGATCCGAGACTCCCCATTCTTCAGCTCTACTCAACCAAGCGCGCATGATCAGTCATCGCCAGAACGCAGGCTGTTTTTCCGATCAACCAGCCAGAATCTCAATTAATCCCTGACACTTTCGGCGCCCGGAGGCCACTACACTGATGGCCCCCGATGGCGGGGCCTTTCAAGTGTTGGGGGCCGGATCCCGTCCCAGCGGCGTCCCGCCCTCATGCCACACCCCCGCAGCCTCGAAGATCCCCGACGTTTCGCGGTCCCGCGTCCCCGAAATTTAAGTGTGCGGAATGTAAGGGTTTCCAGCACTTAGCGTTTTTTCGATGAGCCCCGTTGCGCTTTGTTGCTCGATAAGTACCACAAAAAGTACCACACTGATCGGGCCATGTGAGACACTCGAGAGTTCACACTTAAAGGAGGCGCCCATGCGCACCCTTATCCTTACCATCGCTCTTCTTTTTCTAGTCCCCATCTCGCTCTATGCGTCTGCTCAGCCCAATTCTGGCAGCCTGGCCGGCCGTGTCGCCGAACTTGAGGCGCAGGTCGCGGCGATGGAGGAGATCCTTCAGTACGTGCGCGTCGAGACGGAGGACATGATCTTCCTTGCCGGGCCGCACTTGATCTTCGAGGGGGTCAACGTCCACGTGCGGAGCGGGTCAGGGGGCACCAGCGATGGCTGCGGGCGCCGTGAACCGGATTACCCCAACTGTGAGAGCCTCACCGGCCTCGGGAACTTCATCGTGGGTTACAACGAACGCCGTCGTGGAGTTGTAGATCGTTCTGGCTCGCACAATCTAGTCGTCGGACGAGGTCACAACTATACGAGCTTCGGCGGTCTGGTCGCTGGCGCATTCAACGCGATCCACGGCGCTTTCGCCTCAGTGAGCGGTGGTTCGCGCAACATCGCCAGCGGCAACCGCTCCTCGGTCAGCGGCGGAGACTTGAACGACGCTATCGGGTACAGCTCCTCGGTCAGCGGCGGGCTCTCCAACGAAGCCATCGGCAGCACCTCCTCGGTCAGCGGCGGGCTAGGAAGCGACGCTACCGGCGTCAACTCCTCGGTCAGCGGTGGGTTACGAAACTTAGCCGCCGGTGAGTTCTCCTCGGTCAGCGGTGGGCAGGATCGCGAGGCGCTAGACGACTTCAACTGGGTAGCTGGGAGTCTGTTCGAGGAGAATTAGAAGCAAGCTTGATTCGAGCCAATGGTGGGGTGAGAATAGGGAGCGCAATCCACTTACCCTACTGTTAGGCGGCGCCACGGGTATTTCGGGGGAGAAGTGCGGAAGCGCCACGTCAAGAGTAACTCTGAGGATACCTGGTTCACTCTAGGCACGGTTCTTGTCCTTACCGTCGCAACGATAGGCGTTGCAATTATTGCATTTCATGCATTCGAAGAGCCAATCCCAAGTGCTTTTGTCGAATCCGAATTACTCCGAGCGTGCGAACTCGTGAGCCAGTTCGAGTTGAACGCAAACCGGTTCCCAATAGGACTGGATGAGGTGGAATTTGTATCTACCAGTCTATTCTTTATGTACTTTTCCAATGAACTAGCCGCTCATATTTTCGCAAATGGACCGAACGGTGGGTATTACGAATGCAAAGTCCCCAAGAGTGTGGCTAGCTGATCAAATCAGGGGCTCCGCCTATAACGGACACCCCCGGCCCGATTGCTCAGACCGAGGGTGCCCGAACCAGCTCGGCCGTGGACTGTCGGCCGAACCCGATCAGACCGCCGGGAAGCGAAGCATTCGAGCCGTCTGCGAGATGATCCCATCCTCGCGACGGCTGACCCGCAGCGCGACTTGATCGGTCTGGAAGTCGCTCTCTCGGCTCGACTCGGCTCGCAGATTCTCGCGGATGTAAACCGAGTAGCCCGAAAGGTCGGCGAATACCGCCTCATTCGCCGGGACGCCCGAACTGCCGACGGGAAACACGACCAGCCGGTTGCCGAGCAGGCTACCGAAACGATCCTGCGCGACCGGCTCGGCGTTGAACTCCTGCATCGTGGGCCGACCATCGGTCCCGATGCCGAGATTCGTAATTACTTCGGCGGCGTCCTCGTTGATCAACCAGGTTCCGTTGCGCCGGAATTGCGACGCCAGCTCGAAATACTTCGAGGTGATCGTGAGGAACGTCTCGGAGGCATCGACCCACGTATCCGCGCTCGCGGTCAGGTCCGCGAAAAGCGAGTCGGTGAAGTTCGTGCCGTCAAGGATCGAGAGATCCTCGAGCGTTCCGATGGCGTCGCCGATGTCGCGCGTCACCAAATTGAGCAACGCCAGCGGCGAGTCGTCGAGTAGCTCCCGAGAGAACTTGACCAGGGCCCCGAGCTTCTTGGGTTCTGGGGTGATACTCCCGTACACCGGCTCCGTGACGCCCGTCGCCATGTCGGCCGCCTCGGCGTGTACCGCTGCGACCGTCTTCGTGGTTTGCTGAGGAATCTTCAAGGCGAATTCCCCGCCCGTGACGATGTTGCAGAGCTGCCGCAGCCGAGCCGACTCTGAGATGATCAGCTCGACGGCCGCCGCAAATCCGACCGGAGCCAATCCTCCGCCGGTCCCCGCCCCACCGACGCCAATCGCGAGGTCGGCCCGCTGGAACGCTTGGTTGTGGGGGCGGTCGGCGATCTCTCGCAGCATCGCCTGATCGTTGAGCGAAATTGCTCGAATCCATTCGACGCTCTCCATGTCGGCCGCAGGCGTGCGGATCTTGCGCGTCGCTTCGTCCCAATTCTGAGCCGCGTACGCGCGCTCCCAGTCTGGATTCGTCCGCGCCGCGCTGCCGTAAGGCTGCGTGCCGTCGTTGGTGAATATGGCCTGGACCGCTGAAGACGTGGGATCGTCTCTGGGCGTCCGCGCCAGGTGCTCGACTTGCTTCCGAACGCCGGCCAGGAGCGCGGCGTCGCGCTCCCTGATCATCCGGTCGAATCTGTTTATGAGCTGGTTAGGGTCTGTCAAGGTCGTTCTCCTTTGCCCGCAGCGAGCACGGTGTGACAACACCGGACACACTTGGGGCCGTGAATTTGGTTGTTTGGATTTTTGCTTTCGGTGGGCCGGCGGCGTCTTCGGATCGCCGTCTACCCTACGCGCTCGGCCAGTAGAACCTGCAGCGCTGTGGTCGCGGAGCGATTGTACCCACCCTCGCGATGCGTCCGGCCAGTAGAACCTGCGACGCCCTGCCTTGCGTGGTTCTGCGCCCAATGCACGTTGGAGTGTCTCTTCGTGCATCTCCTCGTGGAGATCTAGCGCGGTTTGCAGGCGCTCGTTGGCGCCCTCCATCATTGCTTCGTACACCTCGCGTTCGGCGTATGCCATCTCATAGCAGAAATACCTGCGCGGCGGGTGATGCCCTTTCGGTCTAACGACCACCGGGAGAGAGCCAGAGCACCTCACGAAGCGACGCCGCCGCTCACCGCATGATGGAAGACCCCTCCCAGCCCGAAGGCTCATCATCGTCCGCGTCCATCTCACGCGCAGCCGCGTGCAATCTCTCGCCGACCGCAATCGCGGCTTCCCACGTCACGCCGCGCGGACGCCCCAATATCAACTCCGCCACCCCAGCGAGCGCGTTCGCCAGGTCGTCATGGCCGCCGACAGGATGATCCACCCGATCCTTTCCACTCGACCCGCGACGCCGCTCTAGGCTCCGCAGCTCGCGCAGCATCGCGGCGTTGTCAGGAATCTCGACCCGCTCGCTGTGGACCGAAGAGACGAGCGCCAGGTACAGCTCCGACTTGGTTTTCGGAGCGACGTCATACTGGACGCCCTCGCTGCGGAACGCCTCGCGCGGCCATTCTCCGGCGTATCGGTCGCCGACCACCTTGCGAACCCGATACTCGCCGAGCAGCGCCGCGCATTCCGCCACCACGCCACTCGGATTGAACGGCGGCCGCCACGCGCGCACCACGTCCACCACGCACCGCTCGCCATCTCGGTGCGCGATCCCCACCGTGAACGCATCACGCCGCCCACCACTCGGATCGCAAAAACCGCTGTAGTGAAGGTCCGAAACCGGCGGCAGCTCCATACGGTCGGGCACCACGCAGCGAGTGATCGCCTCGAAGTCGAACAGGTCCTCCAGATCCGCGCGGAACTCGGCAAGCCACTCCGCGCGCGCCGCAGACTCGTCCGTCGCTAGAGCGTCCGCGATGATCTCCGCGGGAAGCGTCGGGTTCATCGTCGCGGTCGGCGCCTGCCAACACAGCACAGGGTCGCCCTCAACCCCGTGGTGACGCTGGTGCATTTTCCACAGCACGCCCTTGCGGGCGTACGGGCTCGATAGCGCCAGCAGAATCGACCCGTCGACGTTCGCCATCGCCGGCCGCAAGGCGTTGACGATCTCCACGTCCGGGCTCGCCGACTCGTCGCTACGCCAGAAAGCAATCTCGTCGAGCACCGCTGCCACCACCGTGTAGCCGCGAATCGTCCGGTAGCTCGCGGTCGCCACCTCAATGCTCACGCTGCCCTGCAGCTCGATAATCTCCGCCGTCTCGCGCTGCACCCGCTTCGCGAGCAAGGGCAGCTCCAGCAGCCCCTTGATGTAACGGAAGACCACGCGCGCTTGACGACGGTCGGCCGCAATCACGAGCACCACACCGCGCTCGCCTCGCGCCAGCTTGTACTTCCGAAAGCACGCGAGAAAGACCGCGATCAGCGCCGCAATCCGCGACTTGCCCGAACGCCTGCCACAGATGATCCAGCCCTCACGGCAGGGGTCCGCCGGGGGCTCAAGTCGACCCGTGCACTCCGCGAACAGCGCGCTCTCTTCGGCGCTCATCTCTAAGCCGAACAGCACGCGCAGCAGCACACGCCACGCACCCCAGCTCTCGCCCTCGAAGTCGGCAGCGAACAGCGCAGGGTCTTCCATCGCTTCGAGCAGATTCACGGCTTGGATGCTCCCTTCCGGCGATGCTCACGACGCGCGAGCGCGGCGGCTACGCGCACCTCCCGCCGCTTGCGCTCGAAGTCCAGCTCCGCCTTGCTCGGCTCACGCAGCGCCGCCTCGCAAAACTCCCAGCCCGCACTTCGCGGCCAGCGTGCAGCGCGACACCCGCGACCTCTCACGAGCTACCCCCGTTTCCCGCAGCAGCCGAGGGCGTCGGCTTGTACGACCTTGCGTCGATGTAGTCCTCCAGGCCGATCTCTTTCTGCCTGCGCTCCAGCCCCAGCGCCACCAGAGAATTGCGGCGGTGCGACGCCAACGTGCCGACGAGCTGGCCCGCCTTAGGTTCGCCACCGATGTAACGCGCCAGCTCACCACGAAGCACCACGCCCATGCGTGCGAAGTCCTCCGCCAGCGCGCGTTCTTGCTCCGTCACGCAGTCGGGTCCGCCCATCGCTTGAATAATCGCTCTCAGCTCATCCTCGGCGATCGCAACCAAGGGGAGCAGACTCGGCGACACCAGCCCTTCTCGTCGGTAGTGTCGGATCTCTGGGAGGTTGACGCGTAACGTCTCGCGCTTGCGTGCTGCGCTCTGAGACGAGCCCCTAACGGCCCGCCTAACGTGCTCCTCGCTGCCATGCTTCGCCATTTCGACCCCCCAACCACACCGACATACCACGAAATCTACCACACCCATCTTCGAGAACTGAGCATTTCTAAGGGGTTAGTGGCGATTTCAACGTGTCTCAACACCGTTGGGGAGGGGTATAAACACGAAAGCGTAGGAGCGCCGGTACACCTTGGGGGTGAAAAGCCCTAGAACAGAATTTTCTCTTGCTACTCTGTGTATACGCAACCCTCTCTACCCCTATCCGATCCATCCGATCCATCCGAGGCGGGAGCGTCTTGAGGTGCCTCACTTAGATCGGCTGACTCAGGTAGGTCGAGCGGAGGTGGAGGGAGTAGGTATCGCTTCCAGACGTCCTTGAAAGGCTCGCGCGCGTAGCCGCGGGCTTTCTTTCCAGAGCCGTCATGCAGCAGGATTTGTTCGCTTCTGAGCCCGAAGGCTTTGAGCTGCCGGGCGAGCCAGTTGCCGTTAATCGGGTGCTGTCCGTTGAGCGTCGAATAGGGCCGTTCGTCCATCGCGATCAGCGACTCGACGAGCTCGGCAGTGGAGATGAACCTCAGGTTCTCCTGCGCTTGAAACACCGCTTTCAGATCGCCGAGCAGCTCGATCCGGCGGTCCTCGTCTTCGTGGGCGAGCGCCTTGACTGCGGCATTCAGCTGTGCGGGCCAGGTGCCTCCGATCGTTTCCGCGATGGCGAACAGCGGCTCCCAGTTGTCCTCGCTGCGGTTGCCGAGCATTTTCGGCATCGTCGGACGCGCGTCGCGAAGGTCGTGAAGATGATCGTCTGCCCAGCGAGCAGCCATCTTGCGGAGGTCTTCGAGATCAGGATCCACCCTCGATTTGCGGAACTTCTCGGTTTGGTCGTGCGCGAATTTTCGCCGCAGCCGGATCACGATCGAGCGGTCGACGATGGTCGGCCAGCGGGGCATCCCGATTTGCGCGATTGCCTTCGGGCACCACGAGTTGAACTCAACGACGTGGTGGTCGTCGCCTTCGCAGCGGTGGAAGGAAGCTCCGCGGCGGTGGCCCGCATTGAAGAAGGCAACCAAACTCTTGTCCTCGCTCAGATACAGATCGCCCTCATCGCAGAGCACCGTCGGGTGGTTTTCGGTGCTGCGGTAGAGCGCGGCTGGGGTGCAATTGGCGGAGAGCATCGGGTTCTGGACTACGATCTCCAACACGTCGAGCACCGTCGATTTGCCGCAGCCCTTGACTGGCGAAGTCACGAGCAAAATCGGCGACACGTCGAACGCCTCATGGGCGTGGGCGTGGAGTACCCACAGCGCGATCACAAGAATCTCCTCCGGCTCGGCGAACACGTAGCGGCCGATCTGGTGGACGAGCGCAGAGAGCAATCCGTCGCCATGGACCCGATCCGGCCACCGCTCGGGCTCCGGAGGCTTCGGCTTTTCGCCGCGGACGCAGCGGTAGATGCCGTCGAGCTTGTCGACCGTGACCTTGAACGCTTTGGCGAGGTCGGCGCGTTCGAGCGCGTATTGGGTTTGACCGAGGGCGCGTAGCTCGGCCTCGAGGTCGGCGGCGCGGTCAGCCATCGGGTTGTTAGTCGGTGTCGTCATTGTCGTCACGAGGCGCCCTCCAATTCGGTTCGAGTACGTTGAGCTGCGAACCTTGCCGGCGGACCCGGCGTCTTTCCCAGTCGGTGAGCCCGCCCCAAATCTCGTCGCTCGACCACGACTCCTGACGCATGGTCGAAAGCGTCGCGGGCTTGCGTTTCCGCCAGTTCTTTTTCGTCGATTGGGGGGCCGTCATTTCTGGCCCCCCATGACCTGCGCCACGCGGCGCGCGATGGTCTCGGCGCGCTTGGTTCCGGACGGCGCAACCGGCCTCGAGCGCATCCACGCGATCAGGTCGGCCTTGAAAATCCGCACCCACCTCTTGCCATCGCGAAACGCGGGCATCTCGCCACGGGCGACCGCAGCCGAGATACGTCCCGGCGCGATGTGGGCGTACCTCCCGGCGCTTCGGTACGAGTTGAAGACTTCGGGCCCGAGCACTCTCACCCCTTATCTGCTACGCCACGAGAGACCAATATCTTTTGGCGTTGTGTAACAGAGCCTGATAGGCTCTGGCAACCGGAGGAGAGATTTTCGATGCAATTGAGGAATCGGGAGTTTGGAGCCCGCGAGGTCTCAGACGTGGGCGGCTTCCCTTATCAGACCCTCGTGGACCGCGATCGGAGTGGGCTCGTCAAGCCTTCGCTCGCTCGCAAGAAAGGGACGAAGGGCGACAAGGGTGAGAAGGGGCAAAGGAGGTACAGCTTGAACGATTGCGTAGCGGCTCTGATTGCAGACACCACCCAACACATTGGGCTAGGAGATGCGGTTCCCGAAATCGTCGCGATGGTTCAGCGTGGCAACCGCGAGGAATTGCGAAACGCGGTCATTGTCTGCGCGTACACCAAGGGGCAGCGCCATTTCATGCAGAATTTCTTTTTCTCCGATAAGGCGCACACTGCTACGGCGGCGCTGATCGAAGAATGGCGAGCCGACGACCGGATCATTTCCGAGGCGACGCTGGAACAACTCTGTATGGTGGTACTAAAGAGGATTCACGCGAAATACGTCCAGGACTCTCTGGCTGGAACGCTGTTGGAGGCGAGCTAATGCGGAAGCGCCCGAAGGGTCGGAAGTATCGAAGCCTCGTCGCTCGACGCAACGTGATCTGGGTTGAATTCACCCAGGGGGGCGAGCGTTACCGCGAGTCCACCAGCAGCCAAGACTGGGACTACGCCGCAGAGTTTCGCGACGAGATGAAACGCAACCTGCTCGGCTTGAACGAGCCCGTCGAAGTCGAACCCACGTTCGCGGAGTTTGCGGCGCGCTACCTAGACGAAGCCATGTCGAACCTTGCGGACACCACTAAGCACGACCGCAAGGCGATGCTCGACCCCGACGGGCCGATCCTCTCCGTCCTCGGTTTAAGGAAGCTCTCTCAGATCGACGACGACGCCCTTCTCGACTGGTGGAATGTGGCAATCCTCGCCAAACGGCGCAGCGTAAAGACGGGCAAAAACCTGCTCGGCGCACTCTCTCAGGTGCTTCGTTATGCACGCACCCAAAAGCTCATATCCGGTGCCGACCCCACGAAGGCCCTTTACGAAACGCTGAGCGAGGGCAGCCGGACGAAGGCGCGGCGGGCAGAAGAGGAGCCCAGAGCGAATCCGATCGAAGACCCCGACGATATCGAGCGCCTTCTCGAAGCGTCGCGCACCGAAAGCCTTGAGTGCCAATGCTACTTGCTTCTGTGTCTCGACGCGGGCTTGCGGTCTGGCGAAGCCAGAGGGCTCCAATGGGGCGATATCACATGGGGCGCCGAGGGTGGCCCCCGGCGGCTTTGGATTCGACACAACCTCCCGCGCGGCGGCACGAAAGACACGACGCCCAAGAGTGGGCGCGCTAGAAAGGTCGCGCTCTCCTACCGTCTGCGCGAGGTGCTCACCCAAGCCTTCGATACCAAGTGGCAGCCTGGGCCGACCGCCCGCGTGCTCGACAAGATCGGCTATGACGGTTTTCGGTACGGGCCGCTACGGCGCATGGTAAAAAAGGCCGGCGTCAGAGAAGTACACCTAAAAGATTTGCGCGACACCTTCGCGTCTCAGCTCCTCACCTGCGGAATCCCGATTCAGTATATCTCGCAGCAGCTCGGGCACGCGGATATCGGAACGACGCAGCGGCACTATGCGAAATGGATCGGCGACGACGAGTACCGCGAGCCAATGCGGCTGGGGGAAGGGGAGGTTCCGGCCGATCTATTGGCCCAGCTCACGGACCGAGCTACCACAAAAAGTACCACACGCAATTTGGTGAACTGAGCAATTCCGCGGAGTTAGGCGGCGTCCTCGACGTTTCGCGGTCCCGCGGAAGATCAGATGACCCGCGTAATCGGCGCTTCTCTAGTCGGGGTGAATGGTGTCGCAGTCGAAGTCGAAGTCCGCCTGAGTTCGCAGCTGCCGCGCATCGACATCGTCGGGCTTCCCGAAGCGGCGGTGCGAGAAAGCGCCGCCCGCGTCCGGGCCGCGATCGCGAGCGTCGGCCAGCGATTTCCCGATCGCAGAATCACCGTCAACCTCGCACCCGCAAGCCTGCGCAAAGGCGACGCGGGGCTGGATCTCCCAATCGCGCTCGGAATCCTCGCGGCGGCAGGAGCGCTGGAGTCGGAACGCCTGCGCGCGCTCGGCCTGTTGGGTGAACTCGCGCTCGACGGTCGTCTCCGGCCCGTGAAGGGCGCGCTCGCGCTCACCCTCGCGATCCGCGATGCCGGGTCTCGGCGCGTGATCGTTCCCGTCGAGAATGGGCCGGAGGCCGCGCTCACCCCGGGCCTCCAGGTATTCGAGGCCGCCGACCTCGGCGCCGTATTGCGCCACCTCATCGAGGATGCACCACTCCGCAGGGCCGAGGTCGCGACTCCGGAACCGTTGAATCGCCGTGTTCCCGACCTCGCGGATGTCCACGGCCAGGAGCAAGCCAAGCGCGCGCTGGAAGTCGCAGCGGCCGGCGGCCACTCGATTTTTCTCTGGGGCTCTCCGGGTTCCGGCAAAACCATGCTGGCCCAGAGGCTGCCGGGCTTTTTGCCCGCAATGGAGTTCGCGGAGGCCGTCGAAGTAACCCGTATCCACAGCGCGGCGGGTCTGCTCAACAGCGCGGTCCCGATCGCTGTCGATCGCCCGTTCCGAGCACCGCATCACACGACCAGCGCGGCCGGGCTACTGGGTGGCGGAAACCCACCAGGCCCCGGCGAGGTGTCGTTGGCCCACCGCGGCGTGCTCTTCCTCGACGAGCTAGCGGAATTTCAACGGCACACACTCGAGGCGCTGCGCCAGGTCATCGAACAACACTCGGTGGTCATCGCCCGAGCCAAGACGTCCTGTGTCTTTCCCGCCCATTTCCAGCTCGTCGCAGCATCGAACCCGTGCCCCTGCGGTTGGCGGGGAAGCGGCGTCCGCGACTGCCGCTGCGACGATGGAGCCACCGCCCGCTACACGAGCCGGATTTCGGGACCCCTCCTCGACCGGATTGATCTTCACGTCTCCGTCGCGCCGGTGGCCTGGTCGCAAATCGACGAACCCGCACGAGGCCCGTCCAGCGCGGAACTGCGCACTAGCGTAAACGCCTGCCGAAAGCTTCAGCAGAGCCGGAATAGCGGAGAGGGCTTCCGCACCAACGCGGAGATCCCAGACGAGGCCCTCGATCGCCTGGTGCGCGCCACGGCGGATGCGCGCCGGTTACTTGGAGCGGCTGTAGAGCGGTTGGGCCTGTCCGCCCGGGCCGCCCGCCGATTGTTGCGGGTCGCGCGAACGATTGCGGACCTCGCGAAGGAGGAGAAAACGGGACCGCGAGCCGTCGCAGAGGCGCTGAGCTATCGCGCCACAGAGCTGGGGAGCACGAGCGGTGCGGAAGCCGCAGCCAACCGCTACACGGCGGCGCTGCGCGAGCACGGTGGCGTCTGAAAATTGACACCGGCTGTCCGAAAGATGTCACCTCGCAGCAAAAAAGTAAATTCTGAATTACGCAACTTACATCATTAACATATTGTCAATAAAGAACTTATCTGATTCCACTCAAAGCTGGCATGGATCCTGCTTCTGCAGATGCGTGAGGGGGTAGACGATGCCGATAGCAGGCCTTTCGATTCCGATCCTCAGCGCGTACCCGGAGTGTCCCAGAGTGACGCTACTCGAACTCGTTCAGGCGATCTGCGACGAGGCGAACGACGACCGCGAGGTCGTCGAAACCGTTCGCCAGCTGCTCAGCTCGGGTCAGGTGCGCCTCTGCGGAAACTTTCGATACGCCGCCCCGAGCACATTCGGTTAACGAATTGGATGCAGCGCCCCTCGGCGGCATGCCGGGGCATTGACCGCCTAAAGATCCGAGTGAAATATCCCGCAGCGGGGGGAGGGGCGCGCGACATGGCAGACGGCAAGCCATTGACTGCCCGGAAGACGGGGCAAAAACGCTCGCGCGCCAAAAGTTCGACGCCGCGATCCAAGACGAGCAAACGCGCCGCGAAGCCGCGCGCCGCAGTCCCGAAGAATTCGACCAGGCGATCGAGCCCAAAGTATCTTGCGAAGCGGGGCGCCAAGCCCAGCAAGCGCTCCGCGAAGGCGCGATCCAAAGCGAGCAAGGGTTCCGCCAAGCCGCGTGCGAAGGCGACGAAAGATCTGGCCAGGCGGTCCAGCGCCAGCGATCTCGCAAAGCAGCAGCGAGACATTTCGGTTTCCGAGTTCTTCGCCAAGAACCGACACCTCCTCGGCTTCGACAATCCGTCGAAGGCGCTGCTCACGACCGTCAAGGAGGGAGTCGACAACTCCCTCGACGCCTGCGAGGAGGCCGGGATCCTTCCCGACGTCCGGGTGTCGATCAGCCAGATTTCCGACACGCGCTTTCGGATCATCATCGAAGACAACGGACCCGGCATCCTTCGCTCTCAGGTGCCAAAGGTCTTCGGGAGCCTGCTCTACGGATCCAAGTTTCACCGGCTGCGCCAGAGCCGTGGGCAACAGGGGATCGGGATCAGTGCTGCGGGGATGTACGGGTTGCTGACCACCGGGAAGCCGATCGTGATCACTACGCGGACCGGCCCCAAAAAAGACGCCCATCACCTCGAACTCGTGATCGACACCAAGCAGAACGCGCCGAAGATCAAGCGCGACGATGTCGTCGAGTGGAACAAGGAACACGGAACGCGGGTGGAGATCGAGCTCGAAGGCGCGTACCGCGGCGGGCAGCATTCCGTCGACGCCTATATTCGGCAGATTTCGCTCGCCAATCCCCACGCCGAGATCACCTACGTTCCCCCCAAGGCCGAGGAGCACGGCGCGGAACACGTCTTCCCCCGGGTCACCAACGAGATCCCCAAGGAAACCGCGGAGATCAAACCGCACCCCTACGGGGTCGAACTCGGCGTGTTGATGCAGATGTTCCGCGACACGAAGGCTCGGAACGTGCGTTCCTGCCTGCAGGGGGACTTCAGTCGCATCTCCGCGCGGACCGCGACGGAAATTCTCGATAAGGCAAACGTCGCACCGACCCGTCGCCCGGGAGAAATCAACCGGGAACAGGCCGAGAGCATCCATCAGGCCATTCAAGCGACGAAGATCATGGCTCCACCGATGGACTGCATCGCACCCATCGGCAACGATCTCATTGAAAAGGCCCTGCGTTCAGAGGTTTCGGCAGCGTTCTACACTTCTGTGTCGCGCCGTCCGGTGGTCTATCGCGGCAATCCCTTCTTGATCGAGGTCGGCCTCGCCTACGGTGGTGACATTCCCGCAGACCAGACGATTACCGCCTACCGCTACGCAAACCGCGTGCCGCTCCAATACCAGCAGGGTGCCTGCGCGATCACCAAGGCGATTTCTGGGACCGAGTGGCGCAACTATCAAATGCAACAACCTCGCGGCGCGTTGCCGGTTGGCCCGATGCTGTTGATGGTGCACATCGCGAGCGTCTGGGTCCCCTTTACGTCCGAGAGCAAGGAAGCAATCGCTCACTACCCGGAAATCATCAAGGAGATCCGATTGGGTCTTCAAGAGTGCGGACGAAAAGTAGCGACCCACATCCGCAAGCAGCGCCGCGAAGCGGACGCCGAAAAGAAGCGCGCCTACATCGTGAAGTACATCCCACAGGTCGCCATCGGCCTGCAGCAGATCCTGTCGCTGAACGACGGCCAGCGAGACAAGATCGTCTCGAACCTGACTTCGGTCCTTGAAAAGAGTCGGAAACTGTAAAAATGGCAGCCAAAAAGACGACGACGACCAAAACCGCGCTAAAAAAGGCGGTGCCGAAAAAATTCGGGATCAGGTCGAGGCCAGACAGAAAGCTCGCGCAAGAAAAGGCGCGGCTCGACCGACTCACCGTCGAGTTGATCTGCAACACCGCCAAGGATGTCCACCGCGTGATTCTCGAGCACAAGCAGCCGGATCTCACGTTTCCGGTGCGTTCACTGAAGAACGTCAGCTACTCGATCAAGCGCGGTTATTTCGAGATCGGAAAACAGAAGAAAATCCGAACTCTCACCGTGAATACGGTCAAGAGCTTCGCCCAGACACTTCGGATGATGGGACTGTCGAAGGAACTGGTCGAAGGCAACGACTTCGCGACCAAGCGAGACGCCTATTACCAGAGCAAGAACTGGGGCGAGGCCAAGTTCGAGGAGCAGACCGAGTCCGACACGGTCATGGACGACATCGAAGCGCTTTTTTCCATTCATGGCGCCTCGCGTGAACAACTGCGCTTCGTCCCCGACGAACACGGAGGCGCTGTGGCGGGGCAACTCATCGTTCTCGATCCAGATCGCGAAACAGGCGAGATCGAACGGATCGATTGCACGCGTTTTGGATCGGGTGCTTATTCGATCCCCTCGAGCGTCGAACATCTCTCCTTCGAGACGGATGCGAAGTTCATTCTCGCAATCGAAACCGGTGGTGTGTTTCAACGCCTGCAGACCCACAAGTTCTGGCAGTCATCGAATTGCATTCTGGTTTCGATGGCGGGCGTTCCGACCCGAGCCACGCGCAGATTCATCCGAAAACTCTCGGATGAGTGCGAGATCCCGGTCTACGCATTCGTCGACTGCGACCCCTACGGCATCTCCAACATCTACCGCACACTGAAGGTCGGTTCGGGAAACGCCGCTCACATCTCCCGATTCTTCTGCGTCCCCCAGGCGCGCTATCTGGGCGTCACACCCCAAGACATCATCGACTACGATTTGCCCACCCACCCACTGCTCGACGTCGACATCAAGCGCGCGAAGGACGCACTCAAGAACGATCCGTTCTTCCACGCCCACAAGCCATGGCAGAATGCGATCGAACAGTTGTTGAGGATGGGAGTGCGCGCCGAGCAGCAGGCACTCGCCAAGTGGGGCCTGAATTACGTGATCGAAGAATATCTGCCGCAAAAGCTCGCGCAGCCCGCCAAATTCCTGCCCTGAACGGCGGCGCCGCGGATGATTGCAGCAGTTGCGGTACGCTCGGACGTCCCCAGGAGCGGAGTGCATGAAGGGAATCCTGTTGGCCGGCGGCGCGGGCACACGCCTCGACCCGATTACCAGAGGCGTGAACAAGCACCTCCTGCCGATCTACGACAAACCGATGGTCTACTACCCGCTGGCCACCCTGATGCTCGCGGAAATCCGAGAGATCCTGCTGATCTCCACCCCCGAAGATCTCGGCGCGTACCAGCGTCTGCTCGGCGACGGAAGCCAACTCGGACTCGAGATCCGTTACGCCGAGCAGCCCCAGCCCGAGGGGATCGCTCAGGCATTCCTGATCGGACGGGATTTCGTGGGCAGCGATCCCGTCGCTCTTTCGCTGGGCGACAACGTCTTCTACGGCCACGGCATGCCGGCGTCGCTTCGCAGCGCAGCGCAGCGCGAGCGGGGTGCGACCGTATTCGGCTATTGGGTGAGCGACCCGGAGCGCTACGGGGTGGTGGAGTTCGACGCGAACCGCGAGGTCGTGGGAATCGAGGAAAAACCCGAGAAACCCAGCTCCAACTACGCGATCACGGGCATCTACTTCTACGACAACCGCGTGCTCGAGATCGCGGCGGGATTGAAACCCTCGGCTCGCAGCGAGCTCGAGATCACCGATGTCAACCTCGAATATCTCCGGTGCGGTGATCTCCACGTCGAACTGCTCGGGCGCGGCGTGGCGTGGCTGGACACCGGGACGAACGAATCGCTGCTCCAGGCTTCCAATTTCGTCGAAGCCATTCAGGAGCGACAGGGTTTGAAGATCGCGTGCCTCGAAGAAATCGCGTTTCGCCAGGGCTACATCGATCAGGGCGAACTCGCAAAGCTTGGCGAGCAGATGGGCACGTCGAGCTATGGCGCCTACCTGCTGCGACTCGCAAGAGAGAACGTCCGTTGAGCCATTTCGTCGAGACGGTGATCCCCGGAGTCATTCTCGTCGAACCGCCGGTTCACCGGGATGATCGCGGCTTTTTCCTCGAGACCTACCACGAATCGAGATATCGCGACGGCGGTATCCGTGAGCGATTCGTTCAGGACAATCACTCGTCCTCGGCGAGGAACACCCTGCGCGGTCTCCACGAACAGAGTCCGCACCCTCAGGGAAAACTGGTGCGCGTGATCGCGGGAGAGGTCTTCGACGTGACCGTTGACGTGCGCAGGGGATCTCCCGCCTACGGCAAACACTTCACCACGCGGCTATCGGCGGACAATTTTCGCCAACTCTACGTGCCGCCGGGCGTGCTCCACGGCTTTCTGGTCACCAGCGATGTCGCACAGTTCGTCTACAAATGCACCGATGTCTACCACCCCGAAGCGGAGTTCAGCGTCGCGTGGAACGATCCGGACATCGGCATCGCGTGGCCGATCGAGTCCCCGATCCTCTCGGAAAAGGACCGCTGCGCACCGCAGCTCAAGGACGTCGAGGACCGGCTGATCGACTACGAGCCGTAGCCGGGATCACGCCCGGGACACGCGACTGGAGGGTTCATGCGAACACGATCGCATAGGCGAAGGTGGAAGTGAGCGGAGCGGGGAGTGGTTCAGAACTCTTCGTCGATCTCGCAGTCTGCGTCGTAGGGGTCTTTCGAGAGCCGACACGGTGAACCACAAAAACTGCAAAAGACCTCGTCTCCGGGCGTTTCGTCGCCGCTGAGCGCGAAGTTGGCATCGCAGATCGGGCAGCTGAGTTCGACCAGTCCCACGTACGACGGATCGGAGGTTCTCGAGAACAGCTTGAGCAGTCCGTACAGCGCGGGGATGGGAGGCAGGCGCGGGGGGGCCCTATTGCGCCTCGTCCGGCTTGGGGAGGGGTTCGAAGCGGACGGCGACGTCCCACCCCGGGGTCGAACGGAACTCGCCCGCGCCCTCGATCAACAGCCCCTCGCAACCCGGCTGGGCGGCGACCAGAGCGAGGCCCGTCTGCGCGTCCAGCACGAGGAGCGCGAGGCTGAGCGCTTCCGCCAAGGACGCCCGCTGCGAGACCACGACCGCCTGTCGCGCGCGCATCAGCTGCTCGCCGCTGCGCGGATCGATGATATGCCCATAACGGCGGCCGCCGATTTCGACCCACTGGCCCTGGCTTCCCGAGACCGAGAGCGCTTGATCGCGAAGCGTGATCAGGCCCGCGAAGCCGCCCTCGGGTGCGCGGACCAGCAGCCGCCAGCCCGTGCTGCCCGCAGGCGCGCCCACCGCCCAGGTGCTGCTCTGGCCAAAATTGAGCAGCGCAGTCTCGATCCCGTGCCGTTCGAGCAGCGGGAGCATCCGGTCGAGCGCGTAGCCCTTGGCGACTCCTCCGAGATCGAGCCTCATCCCTTCTTTGGCGAGGGAAACCCCGTCGCCGGAAACCACGGAAATCCGATTCGGGCCCACGAGCTCGCGGGCCGCCGCCAATTCGAGGGCGGTTGGCGGCGCGTCTCGATCGGCGGCCTCCCTCCAGAGTTCGACCACGGGACCGATCGTCACGTCGAACGCGCCCCGCGTGAGTTCCGAATAGGCGATGGAGAGCTTCAGGATCTCCTCGACCTCGGAGTCGACCCGCTGTCTACCCTGGCCGGCCGTGCGATTGAGTCGGCTGATATCGCTCTCGGGCTGGTAAATCGAAAGCAATCGATCGAGTCGCCTTGCCACCTCGTAGAGGTCGTCGAGCGCTCGAGCGGCGGGCCGCGGTTCGAGACCCTCGAGCGTGAGCTCGAGGACGGTACCCATCGCATAGCGACCGTCCGAGATCACCCGCTCGGGGATCGGACCGGTCACGCATCCCTGAGACAGGACGGACAACAGCGCTGCGCAGGCCGCGCGGGAGATCAAGAGTCGGGGGCTTCGCCGACTGATTCGGACGGCTGGCCATCGTAGTTTCGCTGCGAGCCCGCGAATACCGACCACAGCGAGACAGCCACGAGCACGGCGAGGCTGGTTTCGAGCAACAGAAATCCTGCGATCTTCGCATAGGCGAAATTCGGGCTCCCATAGCGGACCAGCCATCCCGCGCCCTCGTCGAGAATCGCCGATAGAAACGGGACGATGATCAGCCATGCCTTGGTACTGTCTCGAAGGGGAACAAAGAGCATCAGGTGTGTCAGCACCAGGAGCAGCATCCCCATCGCGAAGAGATGAAAGTGCGAAACCTCGAGCAACCCCTGATAGCTGCGCGGCGAGAGAAACCGCTCCTCGGACCCGAGGTAGTAGTCGATCACGGAACTCGCGGTGAGGCTCATCTTGCTGAAGTAGAGCAGTGCGTTCGTGAGCCACAGCCCGATCACGTAGAGGGAGAAGAGCGTGACGATGGTCTGGAGCAGGCGGTTGCGGGTCCACTCGCCGGTAATCACGAAGCGCACGCGCTACTTCTCGCTCTGGAGCAGGACCCTGTAATACGCGAGGGCCCGTCGGACACCGCGGGTCGTGGCGCGGGCCGAGAGCGTGGCTCCCACCACTCCGTGGATGTCTCCTCCGACGCGAAGCGGGGCGTCGATCGATCGATTGTCGAACTGTCTGTACCAGCGGTCCGTCGGCTTGTACTCGAGGGGCTCGTGGAAGGCCAACACTCGCAGGGATCGGACCTCACCAGCCGGGCTCAGCACGACCATGAACGCTTCCGGAAGCGTGCGGACATTGTGGACGTCGATCAACGCATAGCCGAGCACCTTGCCTTCGCGCATCCCCGTGTAGACTTTCACGAGCTTGGTATCGAGTTCGCACTTCGCGAGGGACTCGATCCGCGCGACCTGATCATCGTCGAGAACGAATGTATTCGTCGCCACTTCCTCTGCGTCGGGGAAGGCCAACTCAAGCGCTTCACTCTGGGAGTAGAAGACCTTCCCCTGAGCAATACCAGCGACGAAGACCGCGAGTAGAAAAACGACAACCGTTCCGGGTCTAGAAAACAAAACCGACCCCCAGGTTGAATTCATCGGGTAACCCGCCCGACTTTGCGACGCGGTTTCGATAATCGGCCTTGATGACGACCCGCGGAATCGGTTGGAAGGAGAATCCGAGCGTGTAGACCTCGATCTCCTTGGACTTGTCACTGGAGAACCCACTCGGAACATTGCGTTGCGTGTCGTAGTACGAGTAGCGAAAGAACGGTTCCAACGTTTTCTCGCTGCCGGGAAAGAGGAGTGGCATGAGGTCGTAGGCGACCTCGCCGTAGACGCCGAGCATCTCCCCGGCGACCGCTTCGCCGGCGGCGAGTTCGCCGGTACCGCCGACCGGGCCGAGCGCGGCCGTCAGGTCGCCGCTGTCGCCGATCTCAGCCATGGTAAATAGCGATCGGAGATGCAAGCCATGGTCCTCGTATTGTGCGTGGATTTCCCAGACCGTCGTGGGCGTGTCGGGGATCGCGACGCTGGTTCCCGAAACACTGACGTCTTGATTCTGGCCAGAATTTCCGTGATAGACGGATCCCCCGACGAGGAGTTGCTGGATCGGCGTCCAGTCGAGCCGGGCGACGAACGCGAGGTGCTCGGCGAGCACGCGATTACCCTTTTGACGCCCCCCGCGCAAACCGCCGGAATCGAAACCCCGGGCATTGAAACCGTTGATGACGAACGCCTGATAGTCAACCTGTTCGTATAGCGTCCCGAGAATTCCCACGCCGTTTTCCCGCCAGGTCGACGGAATGATCTGGCTTTCGATCTCCGGGCGATTTACACCAAAATAGGTAATTGGCTCGTGCATTTCGTTGAGGAAGCCCATCGGCACGAGCACCAACCCCGCGCGGAGGTTCGCCCAGTCGCGGAGCAGGAAGTCGAGGTAGGCAAACTCGACGGAAACGCTTCCGCCGCTGGAGCTCTTCGTGGAACCGGTCGTCGCGTGCTCGAACTCGATCTCGGAGTTGAAAAGGATCGAGTCGGTGAACTTGTAACCGGTGTAGAGCACCATCCGGAGCAGGTCCGCGCGATTCTTTTCGCCTCCTTCGTCGCCGACCAGGTTGCGGTAGTAGCCTTCGCCGTACCCGCCAACCGACAAGCCGCGACCGAGGTCGTAGATCTTGGAGGCGGCCGGGCCGAGGCCGAATTGGGAGGACAGCGGCTGGTCTTCGGGAACGACGAGTTCGCGCCGCGTGCGCTCGAGCTCGTCCGCGAGAATGGCGACCGTTCGTTCGAGTTCCGCGATGCGATCTTCCTGAGCCGTGACTTGGTCTGTCGCAGCGGCGGCCGGGAGGCCAGTGGCGCCAAAAAACGCCAGCGCAGCCACCAGCCAACGGGCGACCCGCGGCGCCCCCCTCTTACCCTGATTCATCCCAGCTCCCCCAGATTCGATTCTAGTGAAATTGAAAATCACATTCAATTTCAATTAGAGGACGCGCAGCCTAGCCGGACGGACCGTTTTCTGTCAACTCGAGGAGAAATGCGAGGAAGCCGGACTCAGATCGGCTGGAGGGCGAAGATCCGAAAATACATGTGGTCTTTTGGACCCAAATGAGCGGTTCGACGGATTATTCGGCGAGTTCCCGCACGCAGGCGTCGCAGTGTCCGTAGAGCTCGTGCCGGTGGCGCAGGACGCGGAATCGGTAACGGTCGGCGATTTCCAGCTGGGTCTTCTCGATCATCGCGCACTCGAACTCGATGATCTTGCCACAGCGCAGACAGACCAGGTGGTCGTGGTGTTCGTGCTCGATCTCGTAGCGGGTCACTCCGCCGTCGAAATGCCGTTCGGTCGCCAACCCCGCGTCGCACAAGAGCTTCATCGTACGGTAGACGGTCGTGTAGCCGATGTTCGGATGGTCGACGCGAACGCGACTGTGGATCTCCTCGCTGGTGATGTGGCCAGTCGCTTCGAGAAATGCTGCGAGGATCGCCTCACGCTGTTTGGTGTGCTTGAGATTGTGCTCCTCGAGGTACTGTGACAGCGATCTTTGTTCGACCTCTTGAGACATAGGACCAGATTAATCGAGCGGGCGGAGCTATTCAACCGATTGCGCGACAGCTGCCGACGGAGCGAGCGACGCGGAGGCGGAGGCTGATCTCTTGCACGCCGGCCGAGCGCTAGAGCCGCGCAGCGAGCGCTTCGGCGAGTTCGGCCACGTCGTCGTCGGGGTCATCGGCGAGCATGCGGATTTGCGAGCGCAGACCGCCTGACGCCTTGAAGCCCCCTGCCTCGCAGACGCCTTGCAGCGCTTTGAGGCCGCCGACCACCAATTCAGAGTCACCGGAATCCAGGAACATCCCCAACAGGGCGGCATCCTCGGGGAATCCCGCGACCGCGCGATACTGCAGACAGGCGTCGGAGAGCCCGCTCGTGCCGTGGGCCGCTCGAATCGCCGCCCCGAGCTTCTCGACTTCGGCACCTCCCTTGGTCTTCGAGAAGAGCCCGTCGAGCTGCTTGATGTACTCCTTGGTGAAGGCCTCTGTTTTGGCTTTGGAGACCCCTTTGGGCCGATCCTCCCGCGACGACCGGCCCTCCCGACGCCGACGATCGAGTTCGCTGAAGGAGAGCTTGTCTCCGTCGTTCCAGCTTCGATCGGTACCGGTCACGGCCGCTCCTTGAGCACTCGCGCTTCTGCGACGCGGAGATTCTCGACCGCCGCCGCATTCCTGCAGTCGAGCGCGACTGCGCGACGAAACGCGAGCTCCGCGTCGCGTTCGCGTCCGACAGCGTGGTAGGCGAGTCCGAGGTGGTTTTGCACTTCCGACGCTTCTGGCAACAACTCGGCCGCGCGTTCCAGCTCCGCGATCGCCTGTGCGGAGTCACCGCGGTCGAGCGCGCTCGTGCCGCTCTGGTACAAAACCGCGGCCCGAAAACTCGAGCATCCCAGCACGAGAACCGCCGCGCAGAGCGCGCATCCGATGTGGAGCCAAGTCGCGCAAAATCGAAACGACATCTACCCCGGTTTAACGGCCCAGCGGTTTCCGCGCAACACGATCCAATTGCCGGAATGGGTAGGCCATGGTACCCATCGCTCGCATAGGGGGGGTGGCTGCACCACCGTAAACTGGAGCCAGTGACCGCCTCTCGCGGAGCGGCGGCAGCGGCGCGCGGCCCCTTGCCCGGCTGAGAGAATCCGGACGACGGCCCCTGGGGCCGCGCACACGGCGCAGCCTGATTCGATTCCGGAGTTCTCCTGGCACCCCTACCCGAAATCGCACCCCCCTCGTCGCCGACCCAGAGTAGGGGCGGTGGGTTCCGAGAGGTGCTCTTCCTCGCCTTCCCGGTGGTGCTGACCCAGCTCTCGACGAGCCTGATGGGCGTGGTCGATTCGGCGATGGTCGGTCGCATCGGACCGACGGAATTGGCCGCAGTGGGATTCGGCGGGATCTGGCTCTGGACCCTCTTCTCGATTCTCTACGGAACCGCGAGCGGCATCCAGACCTTCGTCTCACAAGCGGACGGAGCCGGCGACTCGAGAAGCTGTGGGCGATGGGTGTGGCAGGGGTTCTACGCGTTGCTGCCGGCCGGGATCGCTTTGGTCGCGGTCCTCGCCTGGTTGCTCGAGCCCGCGCTCGCGTTGCTGGGGCCATCGCTGGAGATGCGCGCCCTGACCGCGGATTACGTCCAGGCGCGGCTGATCGGAGAACTCGGCTTTGTGGCCGTGATGGTGCTCAACTCATTCCATCGCGGGCTCGGCGACACCCGAACACCATTATACGTCACACTGCTTGCAAACGCGGTCAATCTCGTTCTCGACTACGGCTTGATCTTCGGAGCATTCGGCCTGCCGGAGTGGGGCGTCGCGGGAGCGGGCCTCGCGACCGCGATCGCGCAGTGGAGCAACGCGATCGCGCTCCTCGTGCTCTTTCAACGCCGCTCGATCGCAGAGCGCTGCAATACCCGCCCCGTTGTTATCAACAAAAAACAGATCAAGCGCTTCCTATGGACGGGTGCCCCGATCGGCGGTCAGTGGTTCATCGGGATGATGTCGTTCTCCGCCTTTACCACGCTGGTGGCGCGCATGGGGGACGAATCGATGGCGGCGAGCCAAGCCTTCGTGATGCTGCTGTCGCTCTCCTTCATGCAGGCGGTCGGCATTTCGATCGCCACCGCGATTCTGGTTGGGCGCTACATCGGCGCCGGGGACACCGCCGCGGTGATTCGCACCTTTCGCTCCTCGATCCTGCTGGGTTTCTTGCTGGCGCTCGCCATCGCGATCGCATTCGTCGCGATTCCGATCCCGCTACTTCGGATCTTCACCGACGATCCAGGGGTGTTGGAGTTGGGGCGCCCGCTGCTGCTGCTCGGCGCGCTCTTCCAGCTCCTGGACGCCGTGGCGATCATCTCGGAAGGCGCACTGCGAGGCGCCGGAGACACCCGCTGGCCCTTCGCGGTAGAAACCGCGCTGGGCTGGGGGCTCCTGGTCCCCCTCGCCTACTTCGTGGGTGTGTTTCTGGAACGCGGCCTCACCGGAGCGTGGCTCGCTGCACTGCTACACATTCTGGTTCTGGCCGTGATGCTCTTCCTGCGCTTCCGATCGAATGCCTGGCAGAAGATCCGGATCTGAGCCGACCACCCGGAAACTCGATGCGCGGCGCTCAGCCGGGCAATCGGATCCGAGCAACGACGGGGAGGTGATCCGAAGCGCGCTGAGCCGCGCGGCTGTCGTATGCGGAGATTTCGACCAGGTCGACACCACTCGTGTAAATCCGGTCGAGCGCCAGCACCGGGCGCGCCGCGGGAAAGGACATCGGAAATTTGATGCCTGCCGTCGTCCAGGGTTCTGCGTCGAGAGCTCGGGTTGCGGGGCAACTCCTCCAGGAATTCATGTCGCCGAGCAATACCGTCGGACCGCGACCGAGCTGAGGATGCCCGAGCAACGCGCGCACCTGTTTGTGACGCGTTCGATCCGCGAGGGAGAGATGGGTCGCGACCACCTCGAGCACACCTCCATCGAAGGGAATCTGCGCGGCGACTGCGACGCGCTTTTCGAGGCGCGAGTAGGAGAGGTCGAGCATCGACACACCGCCGATGGGCCAACGCGAAAGAATCGCGTTGCCGAGTTCGCCCCGCTTGTGGACGCGGGTGGCTGCAAACGTCACGTGCATTCCCAACGCCTCGGCGAGCTCCTCGAGCGGATCATCGCCGCGGTGGGGACGCATGACCTCCTGAAGCGCGATGACATCCGCAGCCATTTCGGAGATGACGAACCCAGCCCGTGCGGGATCAGAGGCACCCCGACCGTTGAGCCCCGTCCAGCGATGAACGTTGTAGGTCGCCACCGTGATTTCCCGCTGCATCGGACGCGTCGGCGGTGCGACCGAAGGCGCGCGCAACAGGCAGAGATGGGGTGTGTCGAGATGTTTGAGATCCGGCGTGCGGGCGCTCCGCTTCTTGCGGACCACGCCTCGTATCCCCTTATTCCGGGAAGTCCTCTTTTTGACGCTCATCGCCGCCTCTCCACGCAAGCCAGTCGGCCCGCCCTCACGCACCATCGGCCTCTGAGGGTGGTAAGTAAACCCGCCGATCGGAGGTCGGGCGATTTGACGAACACCGGGAGAATATAGCCAGTCCTCGATGTGGTGAAGTGCCCACAATGCTGGGGTAAGCCTGGCATCGGGAGCGCCGATACAGTGACGGTCATGGCTAACCACAATTCCAACAGCGTCAAGAATCCCCTCGACGCGCCCCGTGTGCGACAGGCCGCGCGCGAACTTCTGGCTGCGGTGGCAGAAGCGATCGACGAGGGTTCGCTCTCCCCAAACGCCTACGAGCGAATGCTGCGGGAGATCGAACGACTGCGGGGGCAACCGCTCTTCTACCCGGCGGTGAGCGGCGGGACCGGTAGCGGCGCGCGAGTTCGACTCGCCGATGGGACCACTCGGATCGACTTCATCTCGGGTATTGGCGTCTACGGTTTTGGACACAGCGACCCCGACCTGCTCGAAACCGCCGTCGCCGCCGCGGCCGGCGATGCCGTCTACCAGGGGCACCTCTTCCCGGGCGCCGAGTATCTGGAGCTCTCGAAAGCGTTGCTTCAACATGCGGGCAAGCAGATGAAGCACGTCTGGTTGTCGATTTCCGGAGCCATGGCGAACGAGAACGCTCTCAAGCTGATCTTTCAAAAACACGCACCGGCCGATCGCGTGATCGTCTTCGAGGGCGCCTTCGCGGGCCGGACGCTCGTGATGTCGGAATTGACGGACCGGCCCGGCTACCGAGAGGGCCTGCCGCTCCGAGGCAACGTGCTCCACGTCCCCTTCTTCGATCCGAGCGACCCGCACTCGATCGAACACAGTGTCTCGGCGCTCGAAGCCCACTTGAAACGCCATCCCGGTCGAGTCGCCGGCATGCTCTTCGAACTCATCCAGGGAGAGGCCGGTTTCAACACCGCGCCCCGCGAGTTCTTCACCGCCCTGATGGAATGCTGTCGCACCGCAGAAATCGCGGTTTGGGTGGACGAAGTGCAGACTTTTGCGCGCACGGGCGAGCTCTTCGCGTACCGGACTTTGGATCTCGAGGAATACGTCGACGTCGCGACCGTCGGTAAGGCGCTTCAGGGCAGCGCCGTGCTGTTCCGTAAAGCCTACAAGCCGCGCCCAGGACTCATCGCGGGGACTTTCGCGGGATCCACGGTCGGCCTCGCGGTCGGTGCTCGAATCATCGAGCGCCTCAAGTCCGACGGTTACCTGGGAGCCGACGGTCGAATCGCGGTTCTCGGCGGACGCTTCGAGCGTCGACTCGACGCGCTCCGCAAACGACTACCCAACACCATCGGAGAACGCTCGGGAATGGGAGCGATGCAGGCCTTCGTAACCTTCGACGGCTCCGAAGAGATCGTATCGGCGGTCGTGCACGCGGCCTTCGAGGAGGGCCTGATGGTGTTCTACGCGGGAAGCAATCCGTCGAAGATTCGCATGCTGCTTCCCGTGAACACGACCGATGAAGAACTCGAAGCGGGCTTTACGATGCTCGAAAAAGCCATCCGACACGTCGCCGAGGAGAAAAATCTCCTGACCTGATCAGGGCGCGGTTCTCCGATAGCGAATGGCGAGCCTTGACGACTCACTTCGCGCCAAGCGCTCCAATGGAAATCCGATCCGCGGCGGTGCCGCGGCTCAGGATTCGTGCATGAAGCTTCCGTGCCTGGTGAGCCAAGCGCTGAACTCGCCGAAGATTTCCGGCAGATAGTGGCCTTCCAGCAGCGTGATCTCGTCACCGATGTAGGTCGCGATCTCCGTTCCGCTCAGTACCAGATCCGGCACGCCCGCCTTCGAATACGTGACCTTCCACTTCGTGAAGACCCGGCCTCGTTCTTCGCGCGGCCCGTCGAAGTATTCGACACGGCGCGAATCGAACTTCCGGTCAAAAGACTCGGTGTCTACTCGAAATTGCTTCAGCACCGCATCGCGGCCCGTCACCTCCAGGTCGGCACCGTAATAGGATCGATAAGTGGCGTTCTGAGCGAAATAGGGGCCGAGTCGCGACCAATCGCCGTCGAGGTAGGCTTCCTCGAGCACCGCCGTGTACTCATTGAAGCGTTCGATCATGCCCATGGTCACACCCCCTCCTGGCTAGCGATCATCCTACTCCCGGCACGCCGCGTCGTACAAGCGGTTCCGTCGGCGCGCGACCGCTTGGCGAGCGCAGAGACGAACCCGACGAGTTTGTAGGGTTTTTGCGTCATCGCTCCACCGCAACGCCGACGAAGCTAGACTTTTGCGTTCCGAGGACCTGCGCGGATTCGCGCTACCGGGAGGACGAGCCGAGTGATCAAGCACGCCAAAACCGAGCACCCGATCCAGGATTTTGTCGCAAAACGCTGGAGCCCCTACGGGTTTGCGGTCCGCGACGTATCGGAAGCGGACCTCCGCTCCCTCTTCGAGGCTGCGCGCTGGGCCGCGTCCTCGTTCAACGAGCAGCCCTGGAACTACATCATCGCGACGAGGGCGCAGGAGACGGAATTCGCGCGCCTGCTCTCGTGCCTCGTGGAGGCCAATCAAAGCTGGGCGAAGGCCGCGCCGGTTCTCGCGCTTGGCGTGGCGACGCTGCACTTCAAGCGCAACAACAAGCCCAATCGCGTGGCGATTCACGACCTCGGTCTGGCCACCGGGAACCTCGTCGCGGAGGCGACAGCACGCGGTTTATGGGTGCACCAGATGGCAGGCATTCTTCGGGAGCGCGCGCGAGAGATCTACGCGATCCCGGCGGGCTCCGAGGCGGTTACGGCGATTGCGATCGGTTACGCGGGAGACCCAGAGGCGTTTCCCGAGGAGATCCGGGAGCGCGACCTCGCGCCTAGAGAGCGCAAGCCGCAGCGGGACTTCGTGTTCGGCGCTTCGTGGGGAGATCCGTTCTAGACGAGCGTCGCGGATCGACAGCTGCCTCATTCGGGAGGCAACAACGCGAGACCACAGTCGGGGCATTCGGTCGCGGTCGGCGAAATCGACCCGCCACAGGCCGGGCAGTCATCCGCGCTGATTTCCGATCTCCCAAAGTCTTCGGGTATATCGGGGATCTGCTGCCCGGTGTGGGCAAGGTCGATCCGGGTCGCGGCCTCCTCGTGTTCAGCGAGTACGAATACCCCGTAGGGAAGATCTTGGCCGGGTTTGCGCTGCGTGCCTTCGTCAGCGTCTGAAGTCGCCGCCTCAATCCGGTGTGGAATTCCAGCCTCCGCGAGATGTTCCGAGAGGCTCATCGCCCAACCCACCGATGAGGCGCGCACACAGACCAACTCGGATACCAGCGGCAATTCTTCGGCGGCGCCCCCTACGGGCACCTCGCCCTCCAGGACCAAAGGCACATCGCAATGGACACAGACCGACGCGACGTGCACGTACTCTTCGCCGCACTCGGGGCAAACTTTCGGGGGCATGACCATCGGAGCACCTCTTGACGGGAGTATATGCGCGCAATACCCCCGATTGAAGGGTTGCGATCAGGAGGGTGGGTCTGCGACGCTCCCGTTTGCGATGCGCGCCCTGACCTACGATGGCAAGACCGCGGTCGTCTCCGATGTTCCGAAACCCGAACTCGCACTGGACTCAGCGCTCGTGCGCGTCACCATCGCCGGCGTCTGCAACACCGATATCGAACTCGTCAAGGGTTACATGGCGTTTCGCGGAACACTCGGCCACGAGTTCGTCGGCATCGTCGAAGAGGGGCCCGAGGAGTGGCGCGGCGAGCGGGTCGTCGGAGAAATCAACTTTGCGTGCCAGAGTTGCCCCATCTGCTACGAGGGGCTCCAGCGCCACTGCCCCTCCCGTCGCGTCATGGGGATCGTCGATGCCGACGGAAGTTTCGCGGAGTACGTCAACGTCCCGATTTCGAATCTCCACACCGTTCCGGAGAGCGTCTCCGACGACGTGGCGGTCTTCGCGGAGCCGCTCGCCGCCGCCTACGAGGTGCTCGAACAGGTTCACGTCATGCCCAACCAGGAATGTGTGGTACTGGGCGACGGAAAACTCGGGTTGCTCGTCGCGCAGGTTCTGCGTCAAGCGGGCGCCCAGGTCCTGGTCGTGGGTCACCACCCGGAGAACCTCGAAATTCTCGCGCGGCGCGACATCCAGACCGTGCTAGAGCGAGACTGGAATCCCGCGCTCTATTCGCTGGTCGTCGACGCCACGGGTTCGATCGGAGGTCTGCAGAGAGCCCTGGCCGCCACTCGGCCGAGAGGCACCGTCGTGCTCAAGAGCACGACCGCCACCAAGGCACGATTGGATCTATCGACCCTGGTGGTCAATGAAATCCGAGTCGTCGGGTCTCGCTGCGGTCCGTTTCCACCGGCTCTGCGAGCCCTCGAAACGGGAAGCATCGACGTCGCGTCGCTCATTTCTCATCGCACTTCACTGGCAAATTGCGACGAAGCCCTCCGGCGCGCGGGGGATCCCGGCCAACTCAAGGTCCTGATCGATGCGGAATGATTTCGACTGAGCGTTCGAGTTCGACCGCGCCCCGACAGGGTATCGAAGCTAATCGTCGATTCGCGCGGCGAGGATCCGCTTCAACCGAACCTCCGTACGCCGCAGGTGGATCGTCTTGCCGCCGTGAACGGTGACGAGACCCGGCTTGGCTCCCTTCGGCTTGCGAACATTTGCGATTGGGACCGCGTGGACATCCGCGCGACTCGCGTTCTTGGCTCTCGAGAAGTGCACAGCGAGTTCGCAGGCGTCCAATACCGCCTCGGAGGGCGGGTCGCTGCGACCTCCGGTGCACAGGATGACGTGGCTTCCCGGCGCTCCGTCGAGGTGGAAGAAGAGATCCCGGCCCCGGGCCAGACGCACGGATAGATGATCGTTGCCGGCGGCACTGCGCCCGACCCAGATCTCCAGTCCCTCGGCGGTGCGGTAACGGCGCGGCATCAGTCGATTGGGAACGCTGTGTTTGCCGAGCTTTCGCTCCGTCGGCGCGCTCGACGCGGAGCGCTGCGCAGGCGACGTAGGCGCGTATTTTTCGACGAGCTTCCGAATCGCGGGCTGTTCGGCGAATTCCTCTAGAGCCTGGTAGTCGGCATTGGGTTCCGCGACGAGCGGCTGGAAGCGGTCGATCGACTCCTGGAGCTCGGCTCTCGATGCTCGCACAGCCGCCTGGCGGGAGCCGGCCTTGGTGAGGCTTCTCACCGCCTTGCGATAGCGCTTGAACAGTCGCTCCAGATTCTCTGACGGTGTCAGTTTCGGGTCGAGCGCAATCGCGACGGATTCGCCGGTATTGAAATCGGTGGCGGTAATTTCGGAATCTCCACGCTTTACCTGCGAGAGAACACTCTTCAACAACTCGCCTTCGCGCTCCAGCCGGCTCATCGTTCGCGCTTCTTCGAGGCTTGCTTCGATCTTTGCGAGCTTGCGATCCAGCGACTTCGTTTCTTTCCGGAGCGCGCGCTCGATGCGCCGGCGCAATTCGTCGACTTCCCCGGACCGCTCGACTTCTGCGTAGGTTGCCTCGATCGCGAACAGAAACCGATCGTCGGGATCCGCTTCGAAACGATCTTCGTCAGGCCCATGGGATCTGGGCTCCGGCGAACGCCAGGGATCCCCGATTCTCAGCTCGGGCCGGGTTTCGCTCAGCGGCCGCAGCGACGCGACGATCGATCCATCGGTTTTAAGCAGGTAGAGGTTGCTGCGGGTGCCGAGGATCGAGAGGAGCAGATCGAAGTCCCCTTCGTCGGTGCGCAGGCGGAGCGCGAGCTGCCGGTCGGCGGCGATCAGGCGGACGCCGCCGACCCGCGCACCGCTTAGGTGTGAGCGCAGATACTGGACAAACCCGGGCGGGCGCGGCATCGAACCGGGCGTCGCCTCCAGCCGCGAAACCCGTGCGCAGCCCTGCCGACACGAGAAGCGGAAGTGGCAGCGACCCACCGTCCCGCCGCCGTAGGTGGTCAGCACGATGCTCGTGGTGTCCGGTTGCAGGATGCCCTGAATCCGATGGCCCGAAATCTGCGCATCGAGCAAGGTCGCCGCGCGACGCAGCTCAGTGAGGCTGAGCATTGCTATTTCTGGCAGGACGGGCAGTAGTGGGCGCTCCGCTGACCGAGGACGATTCGGCGGATCGCCTCACCGCAGCGGGCGCAGGGCTCACCCGTGCGCGAATAGACCCAACATTCGAGTTGATAACCGCCATCGCTTCCGTCCGGTGTCACATAGTCGCGAATGCTCGCGCCGCCGGTCTCGATCGAACGCTCCAGCACCTGGCGAATCGTCTGGGCCAGGCGCTCACACTCGCGGCGAGTCACGCGACCCGCCGCCCGGGTGGGCCGAACGCCCGCCAAGAAGAGTGCCTCGTCGGCGTAGATATTGCCCATTCCAGCGAGCACGCTCTGGTCGAGCAGCAGGTTCTTGATGGCGACCTTCCGTTTGCGCCCCGCGGCAAACAAATGCTCTCCGCTGATCTCGAGGGCATCGATCCCGAGTCGGTCGAGCCGGGGGTGCTCCTCGCCCGCGCGAAGCAACATCAGCTTGCCGAATTTCCGAACATCCCGGAGAAAGATCTCCGGCCCGGCGTCTTCGAAACAGATGCGCAGATGGGTGTGGGCGTCGGGCCGAAAGCGCCGTTGCGCTGTGGGGGACAGTGCGGAGCGCGCCGTGCTCGACAGTAGCCGTGGACTGACCGCGGATCCCGAAAAGAGCTGCCCCGTCATCCCGAGATGCACGACGAAGCGACTGCCGTCATCGAGTTGCGCAACCAGGTACTTGCCGCGGCGGGTGAGCGCGCCGACGGTCCGCCCGGAGAGCGACCGGCGCAGCACACTCGGAGGGGTGATGAAGAGGTAACTGGGCTCGGTGGTGTGGACCTTGCGGATGCGCCGGCCGACCAGCAGCGGCTCGATTCGCCGCCGCGTCACCTCGACCTCGGGAAGCTCGGGCACTGGAATTCCTCAGCTGGCTGGGGTGAGTTGCCCCCGCTCCTTCAAGGTGCGCCCATCGCGCCGCTGCGCCCGGCGTCCGCCGCCGATCAGCGCTCTCCTCGGCTCAAATTGCCCACGGGGACCACTTTAGCGGCGTTGGCGGGCGGACGATGGGGGGCTGGCGGGGCGGCATCCAAGTCGCGTAAGGGAGTGAGATCGTGAAAGAATACGCGCAGCATCGGAATTCGATCTTCTCGCAGAGACTCGATCGCACGACGTTCACCGCCTACTTCCTGGGCGCCGTGGTTCCGTTGGCGGCCCTCACCTTCGTCGTTCAGCGCTACGTGATGCCGACAATCGCCGCCACGGGGCAAGTGCTCGCGCTGGTCGCGCTCGTCAGCTCCGTTGCGATCTTGTCGTTGTTGTCGTTTCTGGTCCTGCGCAAGACGACCCGATCCACCCTGGAGCGCATCGACCGCGACAACCGCCGTCTGTCGGCGCTCTTGAGTATTTCCACCACCCTGACCGCTTCCGAACACGCCAGCGACATCGCGGCCACTGCGGTGTCCTGTGCGGTGGAACTCACAGGAGCGCAGGCCGCCTATCTGTTGATTCGCAGCAAGGATCCGGAAGCGCCGGCAGAACGCTTCGAATCCGCGGGTACGGATTTCGACCAACTATTTCAATCCACCGGCGGCCGCTTGACGGAACTCGCAGAGCTCACGATGAGCAACGGCAAGCCCGCGATCAAGAACGGCACCGGCAACAGCAGAAGTATCGTGGTCTTGCCACTGACGGGCGAGTCGGCCTGGCTCGGAGCGCTCGCGGTCGTTCACGCGAAATCAGCGGTTCCATTCGAAGACGGCCAAATCAACGCCCTCTCCACGCTCGCGGGATTGACCTCGGTAGCGATGCGCAACGCCGATCTCCGCGACGCGCAACGCAACTTCTTCTCGCATATGACGGATATCCTGGTTTCCGCGCTCGACGCCCACCTCGATTATCACACCGGCCATGGCAGCAGGGTCGCTCAACACGCGAACCGCCTGGGCAGGGCCTTGGACCTCGACGAGAAACGGCTGCAAAATCTCCACTTCGCATCCCTACTCCACGACGTCGGGATGCTCAAGATCGACAAGTCCACCCATAAGAGCGAAAAGGCGTGCACGAAGCACGCCGAACTCGGCTACCGGATGCTCGCGCGGATTCGTCTCTGGGAAGACGTCGCCCCGATCGTGCACCACCATCACGAGTGGTACGACGGAACCGGCTACCCCGAAGGGCTCGCGGGAAACGACATCCCGCTCGAATCCCGAATCATCACGGTCTGTGATTCCTTCGATTCGATGACCAGTAACACGAGCTACAAGGTCGCGATGCCGCTGGAGGCGGCTGTCGAGGAGATCCGCAACGGCATGGGGACGCAATTCGATCCGATGGTCGCCGAGGCGTTTCTCAACCTCGTCGAGCAGGGCGCGATTTCCGATCAATAAGCCGCGCCGCGACACCGCGCGCCAACCGCGAACTCTCCAGAAAGAGCTAACCTCGGCTTGGGTTCAGACGCCGGAGATCAGCATGCCGATCGACCGAGATCAAGCGCTCCGCTGCAAGTTTCCCGAGGGCGAGGGAGGCTGGGAGCGCGACGACGCGATCCTCTATCACCTGGGGGTGGGCGCGGGCGTTCCCCAGACCGATCCCGGCGAACTCGATTACACCTACGAGAAAAACCTGAAGGTGCTGCCGAGCTTCTCGACGGTGGCCGATGTCGGAGGCTTCCCGAATCTCCTGAACGTTCCGGGGTTGGAATTCAACCTGGCGTTGTTGCTGCACGGGGAGGAGGAGATCGAACTCCACCAACCCCTGCCGCCCGAGGCGAAGCTCAAGAGCGAAACCCGCATCGCCGAAATCTACGACAAGGGCAAGGCGGCGCTGCTGATCCTCGAGGTGAGTACAGTAGACGCCGCGGGAGCTCCGCTCTTCACCAACCGCAGGTCGCTCTTCTTGCGCGGCGAGGGTGGTTTCGGCGGGCCTTCGGGCCCGAAAGCCCGCAACGCAGCACCGGACCGTGAACCCGACGGCACCGTCGAGTCGAAGACACTGCCCCAACAGGCGCTCCTCTATCGCTTGAACGGCGACAAGAACCCCCTCCACTGCGATCCGGACTTCGCGAAGCTCGCAGGTTTCGAGATGCCCATCATTCACGGACTCTGTTCTTACGGAATCGCCTGCAAGGCCGTCGTGGACAGCGCGCTGGCTGGGGATGTCACGCGGGTGGCGCGGTACAGCGCGCGCTTTGCGGGTGCCGGCTTTCCGGGCGAGACGTTCGTCACCCGCTACTGGCGCGAAAACGACACCATCCTGATCGAGTGCCACGCGAAGGAACGAGACGCGATCATCATTTCGAACGCCGCATTTCGGCTGCGTAGCTGAACCAGGAGCGCGGTCCCAGAATGGGATCGCGTGACGCCGCAAGCGAATCCGTAGGATTCGCCGACCAGACGAGACCGACAGGTCTCGTCTCCGCAAAGCGAATCCGCAGGATTCGCCAGTCAGGGGAACAGCAACGTTCCGACCACGAGGCTGAGATAGCCGATGTGGTAGAGCAGCAGCAGGTAGTAGACGAGAAACACCACGAAGATCCCCACCACCGCGAGCGGTCGAAATCGGTAGCGCCAGAGCAGCCACGACCCGCCCATGACGAGACCCAGCTTGACGACCGAAAACCCGACCGGATGATCTCGAACGATCTCCGCGAGCAGCGGATTGGCTTCGCGCGCGAGGCCCGCGTTGATCCAGATCAAGGTGAAGATCGCGTCGAGCAGGTTGAGCGCGAGAATCACCTTGACGATGCCGAGGAGCCAGCGGAAGTGCTCGGGAGTTCCGATTCTCGAGTCGGACGGAGCCTCCGATGACATCACGCCCCTACGCGAGACTCAAGCCGAGCGTCAGCAGCTCGCCGTCGATGCTGACCTCGCGTTGGTAGGCGCCCTTCTCGGGAGGCGCATCGAGAACCACGTCGACGGCGAGGGCCTCGCGGCTGAGTTTGTCCAGGCGCGGTCGAACGGCATCCAGCAAGACCGGCGCCGCCGCCAACGTCAAGCGAATGCGACCGGTATACTCGAGGTCGAGTTCCTTGCGGAAGGTCTGGATACGGTTCAGGACTTCGCGGAATAAACCCTCCGCAATCAATTCGTCGCTGAGCGTGGTGCTCAATACGACCACACCAGAAGATCCGGCAGCTGCCGCAAACCCTGGGCGCGCGCGCAGGGAGACTCCGATCTCATCCGGACCCAGCGATAGCTCCTCTCCGTCGACCTGAATTGCAACGCGACCGTTTGCCTCTAACTGCGCGAGCAGCATTGCCCCATCCGTTTCAGCCAGAGCTTTCTTCAATGCCGGCATGCGTTTTCCAACACGCGGCCCGAGTGCGCGGAAATTCGGCGTGACGTTGTAGGTAACGTAGTCATCCGCATTGGGAACGAAGTGCACTTCTCGAACGTTGAGTTCATCGCGGATCAGATCGAGGTGGTCGCTCAACGCGGATTCGAGATCCGGCTCTGCGAGCACCAGTTCGGCGGCTGCGAGGGGTTGTCGAACCCGGAGCTTCTGGGCGGTGCGTACCTGGAGGCCGAGAGAGACCAGATCGCGAACAGCGCCCATCGCGCGCGAGAGCGGGCGGTCGATCGCTTCGCTGTCGGGCTCCGGGTAGTCGCAGAGGTGAACGCTCTCTGCTTCGGAATCCGGAAAAGGTCGGCGGACAAGGTTCTGCCACATCTCTTCGGTCGCGTAGGGCAAGAACGGAGCGAGCAGCCTGGCGAGCGCAATCAAGCACTCGTAGAGCGTCCAATGTACATCGAGCTTGTCGGCATCCAGGCCGAAGGCCCAGAACCGGCTGCGGCAACGCCGCACATACCAGTTGGAGAGTGCGTCGACGAATCCGGTGAGCGCGACCGTCGCATCGTAGACGCGAAACGCGTCCATCTTCTGGATCACCTCGGTGTTGATCAGCGCGAGTTCCGATAGAATCCAGCGGTCGATCAATGCGCGCTCGCGCGGCGGTCGGCGACCGGTCGCGCAAACCTCGCTCGACGGATCAAATCCGTCGATGTCCGCGTAGATGGTAAAGAACGCGTAGACGTTCCGCAGTTTCAGCGGAAGCTCGCGTTGCTGGGCACGCACGCCGCCGAGCGAGTGACGCGTGGGATTCCAGGGTGGATTCGACGCGTAGAAGAACCAGCGAAAGGCATCCGCTCCGGGCGCAGATGAACTCGGATCCTCGATCCAGAGTTTGTTGACCGCGGGCAAGCGAGGGACTTCGCGGGGCATGATCTCATCGGCGCCAAATCCAGATTCCACTCCGAGCGCGGACCGCTCTGCTTCACCGAGTGCGATGACACGCCGAGGCATCCTTGCCGGCCGCAGCGTGAGATCGAAGGCTGCTTCCGGCGTGTCGGCACGATAGGCGCGAACCGACGACGACTCTCCGCGTAGGTCGAGGCCTTCGTAGTCCTCCCGCGCGATCAAGGCGATCCCGCGCTCCAACGGTTCACCGGGATCGACCACCGCGAACTCCAGTCGAACACAATCGAAGATAACTTCGGGCGGCGTATAATTGCCCTTACTCTTCGATTCTTTCTTGCCCTCGCGGTCCGCAACATGCCCGAGCACCACACAGGTCCGATAGGGGTGGGGGAGCGGTCGCTCCGGGAAGAGCAGCGTCGAAATCCAGATCAGCGAATTGAACCAGCCGCGGGTCTGGTCGATCGCCTCGGAGATGAAGTCGGCGGGGAAGTTCGCCTCGAATTCCTCCACGCCGCGGTGGGGGTAACCCCACTGCGCGAACGGCATGGATCCAGAGTCGAACCAGGCGTCGATGACATCCGGTACGCGGCGGTAGATGCCCGCCTCGCCGGGCTTCGTCCAGGTCACTGCGTCGATCCAAGGCTTGTGGACGCGAAGGTCTGGCAACAGATCGGGATCCTTCGCGCGCGCCGCCTCGAAGGCATCGAAGGCCCCGGGGTTGCGATCGAGAATGTCCTCGACTGAAGCCGGCGCATCGAGTGCTCCCGTCTCGTCGTTGATCCAGATGTTGAGCGGCGTTCCCCAGAAGCGCTCCCGCGACAACGCCCAGTCGACGTTATTGCGCAGAAAATCTCCAAAGCGCCCATCGCGAATCGTCTCGGGCAACCAATTGACCTTCGCGTTGTTGGCGAGAACCTCTTCGATGTGATCCGAGGTGCGGATGTACCAGGCCGGCCTTGCGTATTGGATCAGCGGGTCCTTGTCAGACCGCACACAGAACGGGTACTCGTGGCGAATCTGCTCGGCGTGCCAGAGGAGGCCACGTTCTTTTAGCTCGCGGATGAGATCGCGGTCGCAGTCCTTCACCCAACGGCCCGCGTAGGTGTCCGGTGCGATCTGCGGGTCGAAGCTCCCGTCCGGTCGAACCGCACACAGCAGCGGCAGCTCGGGGTTGCTTCGCTGCTCGCTGCGCAGAAGCTCGAAGTCGACCTCACCAAATGCGGGCGAGATGTGGACGACACCAGTTCCAGCGTCGAGTTCCACGAAGTCCGCGGAGACGACACGCCAGAAGTCGAGCGTCGGCTGGTCGCGCTCGAACCAATCAAACGGTGGGACGTAATGTCGGCCCACGAGTTCTTCGCCGTGAAGTATTTTCTCGATGGTGAGATCGCCGCTTGTCTTCTCTCGCAATGAGGGCAAAAGCGCCTCCGCGACGATCAATCGTCGGTCGCCGTCGATGACCACCGCGTAGTCGACATCCGCCTTGACGGCCACCAGAGAGTTGGACGGCAGCGTCCAGGGCGTCGTCGTCCAGACCAGCAGCGACGTCTGCGGGTCGTCCCGCAGTGGAAAGCGCACGAAGACAGAGGGCGCGTCAACGGTCCTGTAACCCTCGCCGACTTCGGCTGCCGACAGAACGGTTCCACCCTGCGCCCACCACCAGACCACCTTGTAGCCCCGGTAGAGCAGATCCTTCTTGAACAACTCGGACAGCGCCCACCACACGCTCTCCACATAACTCTGGTGGTAGGTCACGTAGGCGTTTTCGACGTCGAGCCAGAAGGCGAGCTTGTCGGTAATCTGTGTCCACTCTTTTGTGTATAAAAAGACATTGTCGAGACAACGGCGGACGAAGGGCTCGACGCCGTAGGCAACGATCGCCTCCTTGCCGGAAATGCGCAGTTCTTTCTCAACTTCGATTTCGACCGGCAGACCGTGGGTATCCCAACCCGCTCGGCGAGGAACGTCGAACCCCCGCATGGCCTTATAGCGGGGGAAAACATCCTTCATCACGCGGGTCAAGACGTGGCCGTTATGGGGCAGGCCGTTCGCGGTCGGTGGTCCCTCGTAGAACACGAAGCGGGGCCCACCGCGGCGATGCACGAGCGACCTTCCTACGATGTCTCGCTCCTGCCAGAATTCGCGCACGCGCGCTTCCGCTGCGGGAAAATCGGCGACCGGGGTCACTCTTTCAAATCGAGGCGAGGACATCGGGCGCATAGGCTACCATCCATGCTTGATTTCGCAGGAGATCCCGCGTGGCCGACTATTTCAACACGGGGATGCGGCTCTACCTCGATCATCTCGTTGACTGGAAGAAGTTGCTCGAAATCCGGAGCAGCGGAGCTGTCGACGCGAGCGCCGAGGTCGGCGCTTATCGGACGATCCTCGAGACCGCCGCCGCGCTGGCTGCCAGCTTCGAATCCGAAGCCCGCAAGAACTGGGCGGCCGAGGCCGAACTGACGCCCGACGACGGCGCTCAGTCGCCTCCCCATATCCGCCAAGCCTACGATCAGCTTCGCGAAGCCGGGCTCATCTCGTTGACGGTCAGCGAGCAGTACGGCGGCTACGGGCTGCCCGCACTGCTCAACGGCATCTTTTTCGAAATGATTGCGCGCGCGGACTCGAGCTTGATGATGGTGCTCGGGCTCCAGACCGGCGCCGCGAGCGACATCGAGAAGTACGGCAGCGACGAGATCAAGGGCGCATTCTTGCCGCGCCTCACCTCGGGCGAGATCCAGGGTTGCATGGACATCACCGAACCTCAGGCCGGAAGCGATCTCGGGGGGATCGTGACGCGAGCCACCGTTTTACCGGACGGCCAGGTTCAGATCGACGGCCAGAAGATCTACATCTCGAACGGCGGCGCCGAAGTCCACTTGGTGCTCGCGCGAGACGACGACAAATTCGAGCAATCACGCGGAACCACCCAGGGGCTTTCTCTCGTGCTGGTGCCGCGCCACCTCGAGGACGGATCCCGCAACGGTGTGCGGGTAACGCGACTCGAAAAGAAGATGGGCATCCACGGCTCCGCGACCTGCGAGGTCCTCTTCGAACGCGCAATCGGTTACTACCTCGGAACCGCCGGAGAGGGCTTTCGGGCCATGCTCGACCTGATGAACGTCGCCCGCCTCGGAGTGGCCTCCCAAGCCCTCGGCCTCTGCGAAGCCGCCCTCCACGACGCCGTCACATACGCGCACGAGCGAAAACAGTTCGGCAAGCCGATCGCCGAGCAACCGATGGTGATGGCGATGCTCGCAAACATGATGGTCGACATCGAAGCCGTGCGTGCCCTGCTCTACCGAACCTATCGACTGCTCGACCTGAACCTGGCCCGGGAAGCCTCGCTGGCCGGCGGGAACCTGCCCAACGCGGAGGCCTCCGCGATTCGCGCAGACCTCGAGCGCGACACCGCACGTGTTCGGCTGCTGACACCCCTTTGTAAATATTTCGCGACAGAAGCCTGCGACAACATTACCCGCGATGCGATGCAGATTTTCGGCGGCATCGGATTTACGATGGATGCGAATGTCGCGAAGCTCCACGCGGACAGCCTGATCATGACCGTCTACGAGGGGACTAGCGAGATCCAGGCGTCGTTCGCACTGCGCGAGATCGGCAAGGGCGGCCTCGCGGTAATCTTCAAGGAAGTCCGATCAGAACTGGCTGCGATGGCCGATGATCCGCTGCGCTCAGGTCTCGCCAAACGCGTCGAAGGCATGGCCGAACGCGTTGAAGAATCGATGGGCGTGATGTTCTCGGACATATCCTACGCGCTGCTACGCGCGAAGCTCCTCACCGAAATGGTGATCGACGTGATCGCGAGCTGCGAGCTGCTCGAGCAGGTTGCGGCGGACCACGACAGGCTCGACATCGCCGAGTCCTTCATCGTGCGCAGCGCCATCAAGGCCGACCACTTGAATCGGCGGATCGCAGAAAACGTCAACGACCTGCTCGAACGCGATGCGCGCTTGGTCGCACGAGTAGCGAGCCAGATCTGAATGATGACACTCGAGCTGTCGCGCTGAATCTTGGAGATCCTCGATCTCGGCATCCTCTGCACGGTAGGCCTGCTGACCGCTGCGCTCTCGGCGGTCGTCGGGATGGCCGGCGGCATCACGTTGCTCTCCGTGATGCTGCTCTTCTTCGCACC
>JADFQO010000047.1 GCA_022561775.1 Myxococcales bacterium
CCATTCCTGCGGCCATTCGAACGCTCGAACGATTCTGCAACAGAAAGGACTCACCGCTGATACCACGAGCGCCGAGAAGCTTGGGGGAGCTTCCGGGAGGCGCGCTTGACGTAGCCCAGCTTATCCGGGAGGCTGCCGCGCGGCAATCGAGTTCGGCAAACGCGTTCGGGGGAACCGTGCTCAACGCGATTTTCATCGCGCTAATCGTAGGTTCGGTCGTAACCGCGGCCTACAACGGCAGCATGCCGGCCGTCAACCAGGCCCTCTTCGATTCGGCTCGCGAAGCGGTCAAGATTGCGCTCGGCCTGATCGGAACGATGGCGCTCTGGCTCGGGTTCATGCGCGTGCTGCGAGACGCGGGCGTCATGGCGAAGATCGCGAGCGGGCTCGCCCCCGTGATGCGCTGGCTGTTTCCAGCGATTCCGGCCGATCACCCCGCGATCAGCGCGATGATCCTGAACATGTCCGCCAACGTGCTCGGACTCGGCAACGCAGCGACCCCATTCGGACTCAAGGCCATGCAGGAGCTGCAGAAGCTGAACCCCAACAAGGCCGTCGCGACGGATTCGATGGCCCTCTTCCTCGCGATCAACACCGCCGGGATCGCGGTCATCCCAATTGGCACGATGGCCGTCCGAGCCAGCCTCGACTCGGCCAACCCGGGCGGGATCTTCATTCCCTCGATTCTCGCAACCCTCTGTTCGACGATCACCGCAATCATCGTCGCCAAGTTTCTCGCGCGCCGGAAAGTGTTCGCATTCGAACGCTACGTGTCGAATTTCCCCGCGGACTCGAAAGACGAGGAGAGAGACGTCGACGAGATCGAACTGCCGGAAACTCAGGACACGCGAAGCTTGTCGCGCTGGGGTATTGCGTTGATGCTGGCGGTGGCGGCCTGGATCGCCGCGATGATCGCCCGCAATCTGACCGGTTCCGAGGGCGACACCTGGGATGCGCTGCTCGCGATCTTCAACAGCTGGCTGATGCCGCTGCTGGCGGTCGGCATCGTGCTCTACGCGCTGAGCGCGCGCGTCAAGGTCTACGATTCTCTGATCGAGGGCGCGCGAGAGGGCTTTCAGATCGTGATCATGATCATTCCATTTCTCGTCGCGATCCTCGTCGCAATCGGCGTGTTTCGCGCGTCCGGGGCGCTCGACATCGTACTGGCGGCCATTGCGCCCGTGACGTCGCTGATCGGATTTCCCCCGGAAGCGCTCCCGATGGCCATCATGCGCCCGCTCTCCGCCCAGGGGGCGCTCGGCGTCATGACCGAAACGATGCAGGTTTACGGACCGGACTCCTTCATCGGCTACCTGGTCTCTGTCCTGGCCGGGAGCACCGAGACGACCTTTTACGTGCTCGCGCTCTACTGCGGGAGCATCCGGCTCAAAGCCACCCGACACGCGGTATTCGCGTGCGTCGCCGCGGATATCGGCGGCGCGCTCGCCGCGCTGTTCTGGTGCCGGGTATTCTTCTGACGCGCGGCTCGGAGTCGGGGGAGACTCCGGAGCCGGCGCGACCCGGGAAATCCGCGTGAGCCGAATCCGATCCACTCAGGAATGTGACGCGATCATCGCGGATCTCGTCAGCGCCCAGTTTGGGGTCGCGGTCTCCAAAATCGAGCCGCTCCAGGGCGCGCTCGGCTTCCGCAACTTCTCAAGGGTGTGGCTCGAAACCTCTGAAACCAAAAGTGAATCCATTCCCGAAACGCTCATCGCGCGGATCGAAGCCGCCGAAGATCCAGCTGGGCAACCCGCGGGCATTCCCCCCGAACCGCCCCTCGAGCCGATCCGCGCCTTGCTCGAAGCCGAAGGCCTCCCCGTGCCCCGGCGCTACGCGGCAGATCCCGCCAGAGGTATCGAGCTCCTCGAAGACCTCGGCGAGGTCTCGCTCGCGGATTTTGCGCGCTCCGCGAGTGAGCCCGAACTCGAAGGGCTGTACGCCGAGGCCTGCGAACTACCGGTGCGACTCCAACGGATCGAACCGCGCGATCGGGTTGCGAACTTCCAGCGGCACCTCGACGCGGCGCACTTCCAATACAAGGCGGAGCACTTTGCGCGATGGAGTCTCGGAGGGGATCGCGGGGCGAGCCCCGCGGAGGCCAAGGTGGTCCGCGACGCGTTCGAGCGAATTGGTCGAGTGATGAGCGAAGCTCCGCGGCGGCTCGCCCATCGGGATCTGCAGAGCGCCAACCTTCACGTCGTCAATCCCGCTCGAAATCGAGCTCGAGGACGGCATGCGCGTCTCGTCATGATCGACCTGCAGGGCGCCTTCATGGCCCCGCCCGAATACGACCTGGTCTGCCTGCTGCGGGATTCCTACGTCGAACTCGACGACGCCGCGGTCGACGCACATCTCGCGCGCGTGCGCACCGCGCTGCCGGATCGCCCAGACGAGGAGAGTTTTCGCTTGCGCTTCGACCTGCTCACGCTCACCCGCAAGGGCAAGGATCACGCCTTGTTCCGAGCTGTGGCGGCGGAGCGGGGTGACGACCGCTACCTGCGATACCTCCCGGCAACGCGCCGCTACCTCCAGAAAGCGGCCGGTCGAGTTGCGTTGAAACATAAAGAATACAGAGACTTGAATGATTTGATTCAAGTAATTCCGGAGCTGTCGTGAGAGCGATGATCGTCGCTGCCGGGCTGGGAACCCGGCTTCGGCCGCTCACCGAACTCCGCCCAAAACCCGCCCTTCCCGTGCGCGGCATTCCGCTGATCGCCTATTCGCTCGCGCTGCTCGCACGCCACGGCGTGACGGAAGTCGTGGTCAATGCCCATCACCTTCCCAACACCCTGATGGACGCGGCCCGCCGCCATTGCCCGGTGGGCATCGATCTGCGCTTTTCGATCGAAGCGGAGCTGCTCGACACCGGGGGCGGCATCCGGCGCGTCGCAGATTTCCTGCGCGAGAGCGATCCCTGCCTGATCCTCTCCGGCGACATGCTGCTCGACGCGGATCTGTCGGTGCTGGTCGCCAGCCACCGCGAGCGCGGCGATGCCTGGACGCTCTTGCTTCGCGCCGGCGACCCACGCGAGAAGACCTTTGGGACGATCGGAGTCGACTCGGAGGGCCGTTTGCGGCGCATTGGCACGCGCTTCGATCTCGGCGGCGAGCGCCGAGCGGGCATCTACGCGTGGGCCAACGCGGTCGCAGCCCGGGCCTTCGATTCGCTTCCCGAGCGCGAAATCTTCAGCCACTTCGACCACTGGATCGCCCCCCAGCTCGCCTCGGGCGCCATGGACATCCGGGGCGAAATCCTTGCGGCGCGCGATTTCGTCTGGCAGCCCGTGGGAGCGCCGGCCGAGTACCTCGCTGCCAATCTCGATCCGATTCAACTCTCCTATCAAGAGGCGATCGCCGACGCGCAGCGCGCGGGCGCGCGCGTCGATCGCGACGTCGTGATTGGCGCGGGCGCCGAACTCGGCCCGCGAGTCCGCCTGCGACGCGCGGTGGTCTGGGATGGGGAGCGGGTGCCCGACGGGTTCGAGGCGAGCGACGGTGTTTTTGCGGGCGGCGTGTTCCACCCGGTCGATTGAACGCCTCTGCGGGAGTGGGTTGCACGGGTGGGGTGACGGGAGGCCCTCGGGCTCCAACCCCAGCTGCTGAATCGTGTGCTCAACACCGTCCCCAATTGACAAGTGGCTCTTGCGTCCCGGCCCCTCGAGAATGGGGACGTGTCCTAGCCGTCACGCTTTCCTGGACTAATTTCACCCAACACCACAGCGCGACGCGCCCCCGTACAGCGCGGCAGGTGATTCGGGATTCCGAGCAGCGCATGGCGGCCCATCAGCGCGAACGCCATCGCCTCCGCGGCGCGGGCGGGCACGCCGACTTCATCGAAAGCGACAATCGGCACGCCGGGCATTGCCGCGCCAAGCGCGTCCATCAGCGCGGGATTTTCCACGCCCCCGCCCCCGACCAGCAATCGCTCGACCGTTCCATCGAGAAAATCCCGCTGCGCGTGAGCGATCGCCTCCGCGGTAAAGGCCACCAGAGTGGCGACGAGATCGTCGTCCGCCTGCCCTTCGCTGCGCGATTCTCGAACGAGGGCCTCCGCCTGCTCGGTCCCGTAGCGCTCGCGACCCGTTGATTTGGGCGGTGGACGGCTGAGAAACTCGTCGTCGAGCAGGCGAGTCAACAAAGCCTCGTCAACCTGGCCGCGGCGCGCGCGCGCGCCATCGCGATCCATCGACTCGCGGCCCTCCGAGAAGATCGCGACCACGCCGTCGATCAGCGCATTCGCGGGGCCGACATCGAAAGCGATGACGTCGTCCGCTTGGCCCCCTCGCGGCAGCCAGGTGACGTTCGCGATGCCACCCAGATTGAGCGCGAGCCGACTCTCGTCGGGATCCGAGAGCGCGACGAAATGGAAGAACGGCGCCAGGGGCGCGCCTTCGCCCCCCGCCGCGATATCTCGCGGGCGAAAATCAGCCACCGTGGTGCACCCGGTCCTCTCCGCGATCAACGAGGGATCCCCGATCTGGAGCGTGGCTCGGAGTTCGGGGTGATGAGCGACCGTCTGGCCGTGAGACGAGATCGCATCGATTTTGGCGAGCGGGATGCTGGCACTCTCGGCGAGCGCGATCGCCGATTCCGCGAAGCGCTCTGCGAGCAGCACGTCGAGGGCGGCCAGCTCACTCAGCGCGCTTCCCGGTGGCAGACGCCCCGCAGCGAGCTCGTGGATGCGCCTCTGAAGCGACTCGGGAAAGGGATCCTGGCGAAAGGCGATCAGCTCGAACGGTCTCGAAGCATTCCCCTCCGGCCACTCGACGAGAGCTGCATCCACCCCATCCGCGGAAGTCCCCGACATCAACCCGATCACACGCATTCGGCGAGCTTACCCCGTTCGCAGCCGGCTATTTGACAGGCAACGCAACTGCCGGAAATATTCTGCCGTCCATGCCCCCTCCTTGGGGGAGAATTCTCACACCGAAGCGGAGACCCACGCATGAAGGATTCGTCGCGGACCCAGGGCGGTCTGATTTGTGTCGCCGTCGCCATACTTGGGGCTTGGTTCCTGCTTGCTCTTCTTCAGCGGAGCTATTGGGCACTCGCGATTCCGGTCGCGGCCATCGTCTTCTTCGCCCTAGGCTTGACTTTCTGGGTTGGCTATACGATTGCCACCATCCAAGTGGAACCCATGGACGAGATCGAACCGCCCCAGACAGGCGAACCGAGCAGGCCCCCGCGCGACGTGTCCAACTGAGCGGCCATGCGCATCGCGTTGCTCAGCTATCGCGGGAATATGTACTGCGGCGGCCAGGGAGTCTACGCCGCAGCACTCGCGCGTGAGTGGAAACGCGCCGGGCACGATGTCCACGTCTTCGCGGGCCCGCCCCTGCCCGAACTCGCCCCCGACATCCCGCTTCACGAGATTCCGAACGACAACGTTTTTGGGCAGGAGCATCCCGACTTCTTCGACCCCGGGTCTCCGTTCTCACTCTTAAAGCCGATGAGCCTTTGGGAGCTCGGCGTCTCGCGCCTGGGCGTCTTTCCAGAAATGCACACGTTCGGGCTGCGCCTGATGCTGCGGTGGCCTCGGTTCCAGCAGCGCCATCGCTTCGACGTCGTCTTCGACAACCAATGTCTGAGTTGGGGCTTGCTCGGCATTCGAGCCATGGGGGTGCCCGTGGTTTCCGTGATCCACCACCCGCTCCACATCGACCGCCAAGCCGATTTTGCGATCGAGCGGCGCCTGTCGAAACGCATCAAACGAACGCTCTACTTCCCGCTGTGGATGCAACAATGCGTCGCGCCGCGACTCGACAAGATCGTCACGGTCAGCCATGCATCGCGGGCGGCGATCGAGCGCTACTTCGGCATTCCTGAAAAAGAGATCTCCGTGGTCTACAACGGAACCGATGCGGAGACGTTCCGGCCGATCGATGGCGTCGCAAAACGACAAGACCTCCTCTTCGTCGGACGAACCGAAGACCGGAAGAAGGGCATCGGCACCATGCTCGAGGCGCTCACGCTCCTGCCCGACAGCGTTCGGTTGAAGATCATCGACGGACGAATTCCGGAAGACGGCCTGGTGCCTCGAACGATCCACCGTTACGGGCTCGAGAAACGCGTGACGATCGTCGATCGGATGCTCGAGGTCAGCGAACTCGTCGAGCAGTACTCGACCGCGCGGATCGCGTTGATCCCGTCTTTCTTCGAGGGATTCGGATTTCCGGCCAGCGAAGCGATGGCATGCGGGTTGCCGGTGGTCGCCAATGCGGTGGGGGCGCTTCCCGAAATCGTGGGCAGCGATGGCGAAGCCGGTACCCTGGTCCCGCCGCGAGATGCGCGCGCCATGGCGAGAGCGATCTTGGATATCTTGTCCGAGCCCGGACGTGCGGATCGGATGGGCCGCAACGCTCGCCGGCGGATCCAGCGCGCGTTTCGCTGGAGCGAGGCTGCCGCGGAACTCGCGGCGATTTTCGGGGAAACGATTCGTGCTGCTCACCGTCGATCTCGAGCGACTTAGGATTCGCTCTGGCGAGAAGGTCCTCGACGCGGGTTGCGGCGAGGGGCGGCATTGTTTTGGCGCGCTGGAGCGCGGCGCTCACGTCGTCGGCCTCGACCTCGATCGCGCCGCGCTCCAGGCCAGCGCGAGCAACCTGCGACAGCGCGCTGCCGAGTGCGGTCGTCTGGGTGCGCTGGTTCACGGAAACGCGTTTCGGCTTCCGTTTGCGGATGGAGCATTCGACAAGGTCATCTGTTCCGAGGTCATGGAGCACGTTCACGATTACCGGGAAGCCGCCCGCGAGCTGGCTCGCGTCACGAGACCCGGAGGTTGCCTGGCGGTCACGATTCCGACCGCCACGAGCGAAAACCTCTACCTGCACGTAGGCGACGACTACTTCGAATCCCCGGGTGGCCACATCCGCATTTTTCGACCGCGCCAGCTTGCGCTCGGACTGGCAGAGGCCGGCCTGGCGACGGTCGGAGTCGGGTTCGCCCACGCGTTCCACACCCCCTACTGGGTACTCCGCTCCATCGCGGGCCTGCCGCGCGCCGACGAAAACGCGCTCGTGCAGCTCTACCGGCGCTTCTTGTTGCTCGCCACGCAATCGCGCTTTCTGACGCGGCTGGAGGGGGTGCTCAATTATTGTTTTCCGAAGAGCCTGATTCTCTACGCCGAAAAGCGCCACCCAGCCTTGAGGCAGGGCCACTGACGTGACCAATACGCAGCCCAACCTCCTGAACAAAGCGTCGGGATCGCCGCTTCGGATTTGCTTTATCGCGTACCGCGGAAACATGCGCTGCGGTGGTCAGGGGGTGTACCTCTGGTTTCTCGCCCGCGAACTCGCCCGCCTTGGCCATCAGATCGATGTGCTGGTAGGCCCGCCGTATCCGGATCCGATGCCGTTTGCGAACTCCGTGACCGCCATTCCCAACGAGCGATTCTGGGGCAAGTGGTTCCTCAGGGAGCGTCGCCAGCTGATCCCCCGGCCTCGCCCGTTGCGAATCTTTGAACCGCTGAACTTCTGTGAACTCGCCGCCAGCTATCTGGGCTTCCTGCCGGAGCCCCTGGCGTTCAGCGTACGTGCGTTTCGTGAAGTTGCTGCTCGGCTTCGCGCGGGAACTCACTACGACATCATCCACGACGTCCAATGCCTGGGTTATGGAATTCTCGGGATTCGAAAGTTCGGCATTCCGGTCGTGACCACAGTCCACCACCCCCTCACGATCGACCGACGCGCGTCGTTCGAGCGCGACGAAAGTCTTCGAGAGGCCATCGGAACGATGGGCTTCTACCCGGTCGCCATGCAGGGATTCGTGGCTCGGAGGCTGGACGGTCTCTTTACGTCCTCAACGGTGAGCGCTCGCGAGATCCGTCGGGACTTTCGCGTCCCGACCGAGCGGATCCGGATGGTCGCCAACGGCGTAGACATCGAACTATTTCGGCCCGCGCCCGATGCCGAAAGGAACGCAAACGAAATCCTTTGCGTGGGCCGCTCTTCTGACCCCAACAAGGGCATCGAAAACCTCATCACATCGCTCGCGCGGCTCCCACACCACCTTCGGCTCACCCTCGTTGACGACGACCACCCGAACAACCCCGCGCGCAAACGAGCGCGGCGGCTCGGCTGCGCGGACCGCCTTGACATCACGGGCCGAATCGACCGCGACGAACTCGTCCGACGCTACCAGCGCGCCTCGCTCGTGGTCGTGCCTTCTCGCTACGAGGGGTTCGGGCTGCCCGCCGTCGAGGCGATGGCGTGCGGAACCCCGGTGGTCGCCTGCGCGGCGGGCGCCCTGACGGAAGTGGTCGGCGCCGCCGACGGAGGAGTGCTCGTGCCGCCAGACAATCCCGACGCGCTCGCTTCCGCGATCGCGGATCTGATGGCGCGACCCGAAGTTCGCACCATACTCGGCAAGCGCGGGAGCGTTCGCGTCAGTGAAACCTATGCCTGGCCGCGGGTTGCACGCGCGACCGTTGGGGCCTACGCAGAGTTCATCGAAGACTTTCGAACACGCCGGGGCCGGCCCGCCAGGATGACGACATCGGACAGCCCAGGGAGCAATCGCGCCATGCGGCCCAGCCCATTCAGGGCCAACTGAGCGAGGGGGGCGGGAAGCCGGCCCAGCAATCGCGACCAGCCGGGCAGTCCCCACGCCATCGAAATTCCCTCGACGACGTCGATCTCCAGTGCCTCGCGGGCCTGCTCGCGCATCAACTCGATTTCGTAGCGCGTAAAGTGATCGCTCGGAACGTCGTAGTGGCGCCGCCCCCGCCGAAGCGAGCGCCTGAGCCAGCCCTCCTTGAAGGAATCGAGCCCGCGGGCCACGCGACAAGAAAGCGACTCGAAGTTGGCGATCGCGAGCACCACGCGCCCTTCGCGGCGGGTCACTCGGGCCATTTCGGCGATCGCCTCGAGCGGCCGGTCGAAGTGGTCGAGGGCTCCCTTGCAGATCACCCCGTCGAAGCTGCCATCTCGAAACGGCAGCGCGCTAGACCAGCTGCGAACCCAGCTCGGCGGCCGGTCGGAGGCCCGCTCGGATTGCAAACGTGCGAAGCCCGACATCCGCCGGGACGGCTCTGTACCGACTGCCCACGAACCCCGCCGAGAGAGCGCAATCGCGTCCTGGCCGAACCCGCTGGCGACGTCCAACAGGCGCGTTCCGCAACCCGGCCGGGCAAGATCCAGGGTACGCCGGGTCATCCGCTCGAACAGGTATTCGCTGTCGCGGGTCGTCCCGGTCGGAACGACGTCGCGCATGTCGCGGTCGAGATCCACCACTCTCAAGGCGACGCGGATACTAGCCAGGGTGCGGCAGGGCGCTGGAGCTACCCGCAACTGAAGCCCTAATCGATTGATTTCCCTTTAGCGAGAGCCCACGGAATCGGGCCCGGCCCTTGGGGGCCGAGCCTCGAACGGTATGCTCTACGACCAAATGGCGGAGACGGTACCGGCGAAATCGGGTTTATTACCCAGCTCGGCCGCTGAGCCGGCCGCGACAAGCCTCGGCGGCCTGAGGTCGTTCGGGATCATCGGTCTGTCGATCTTCGCCTTTGCGGCGGTCTACGTCGTGAGCCTGGACGTGACCGAGATCATGCTCCAGCGCCACTTCGCGGACCAGATCGAACGGGCGCTGCGCGTCAGCCCTGCGGACGGCCCGATCATTTCGCAGATCCAGTTCCGGATCGGGCAGCTGCTGAGGTCCTCCCGGTGGGTCGAACTCGGAGAGGCGCGCATCAGCATCCGCGTCTACGGCGCCGATGGCATCACACCCCTCTACCTTGACGACCGCTTCATCCCGGCGCCGGAGACTCTCGACCCGGTCGCTAGCCTGAAGGAGGCGGTCCGACTGCTGCCAGCCAGCTACTCGCTCGAGGTTTCGGTCCCGCCAACCGGAACCCTCGCGATTGCGATGTTGGTGAGCTACGGCACGATCCTGATCACCTCCCTCTTCTTCTACAATCGCGCGGTGACTGCGCGCGAAAGTCGGCTGCTCGAAGCCACGCTCACCGCGCGAGATGCGACGGCGAAGCGCACGGCGGCAATCGCTGAAGAGCTCAAAGAGGTGCGCGAGCGCCTGAGCAAGGTCGAGCCCACCGAGCGCGCACAAGCCGAAGAAATCCGAGAACTTCAGGGCGAAAGGCAGGTCCTGCGCGGGAAGCTGTCGGACCTCGCGGATCGAGAGGCCGAGTTGCGGCGCTCGGCTGTGCGATCGATCGAACTCGATCAGGAGAGACAAGCGCTGGAAGATCTGCTCGAAGAGGCGAGCGGCGACCTCGACACCAAGGAAGAGGAGATCCAGAATCTCCAGGATCGCCTGAAGTCGGCGTCCAAGAACGCCCGCGAGGGTCGCGGCGGAGGCCGCACCCGGGGTGTCGAGCAGCTCACCCGACGGCTCCGCACCCTCTACCGGACCGTGGAGTTCGACGATCGCGTGATCCAGGACCTGGTTTCCCTGCGTGACGAGACCATGAAACTCAAGGCCGAAGAGGGAATCAAACGGCTCGCGGACGATTCAGAACTCGCTTCGATCCGGCGCAAGGTGGGCGGCCTACCGCCGCAGCTCTCGATCTATGAACTCGGTTTCGCCGGCAAGGGAAGGATCTACTACAGCCGCGGCCGCAACCTTCGCTACCGCGTGTTGCTGATCGGCGCCAAGAATAGTCAGAAGACCGATCTGGAGTATCTCAGCCGCCTTCCCGCGGGCTAGAGCCCTGCCCCGTACCCATCACCTCACGCAGAGTCGCCTTGAGCTTCGCGTCGTCCCACGGCTTCGTGACCAGCGCGCAGATCCCGAACTCCTCGAGCCGCTCGGCTGGAATCTCGTGGGTCCAACCCGTGATCAGCATTCGAACGGTATCCGGTCTGATCTCGGCAGCGCGCGCCAGCAACTGCACGCCGCTCATGCCTGGCATCTTGTGGTCGGAAAGAATGACATCCACGCAGCGTTCGTCGAGAATTCGCAATGCCGCAGCGGCACTTTCCACAGCGACAATCTCATAACCCTCGCGACGAAGAGAGCGCTTCAATGCCGAAAGGATCTGAGCCTCGTCATCGACGATCAATAGCGTAGGCCGTCCCTTCGCGACGCCGGATCTCAATCCGCGCACCTCTCGAGATCCGCGCCGGGAAGCCATACCGTGAACGCAGTCGCTACACCGGGCTCGCTTTCGGCCACGAGACTGCCGCCGTGCCGCTCGACGATGTTGAAACAGGTCGAAAGGCCCAGCCCCGTGCCCATCCCCACTTTCTTGGTGGTAAAAAACGGATCGAAGATCCGGTCCAGATTCTCGGCCGCGATCCCGGCCCCGGTGTCCTTCACGATGATCGCCACGCCGCCCGACCTGGGTTCTGTTCGCAACCAGATCGTCCCGGTTTCGCCGCTGTCCGCGATCCGCTCCTCGATGGCCTGATAGGCGTTGACCAGCAAATTCATGAACACCTGCTGGAGTTGCATCGGATAGCAGTAGACCTTGGGAAGATCTCCGTACTCCTTCTCGAGTACCACGAGGTGTTTCATCATCGGCCAGACGATGCCCGCCGTCGAATCCAGGAACTGATTGATGTCAGCCAACACTGGATGTTCGCTATCGCGATGCGAGAAATCGCGCAGGTCGTTAACGATGTGACGGATCCGTTCGGAACCTTCCTGCGATTCGCGAATCGCCTTCGCGAAGTCGGAGAGCACGAAGGCGACGTCGACTTCTTTGGAGACCGCGGCGAGATCCTCCGAGCTGCGCTGGATGTCGGCAAGGTCTCCACCGGCCACGGCCGCTTGCAGGGCGCCGACCTCGTCCCACGCGCGGCGAAGATCCGTCAAGTACTCGGCCATCTGGAAGAGGTTCGCGTGAATGAACCCCATCGGATTGTTGATCTCGTGCGCGATACCCGCGGCGAGTTGTCCGATCGATGCCATCTTTTCGGTCTGCAGAACCTTGCGCCGCAACAGCTTGATCTCGGTAAGATCCGAGAAGATGGCGACGGCCCCGAGCTTGTTCCCGGCACCGTCGGATACCGGAGCGCTCGAGATTCCGATGGGAACCGTGGTTCCATCGGCTCGCGTGAGGGTGCTCTCTAGGCCCTTGAAACGCTCTCCCGTTTCGAGCGTGCGCGCGACGTGAATCTCATCCCGTGGGATTCCCGCGAACCAAGGCCAGATCGGCCGGCCGCGCAGTGTTTCCGCGCTCTCGCCGAGAATTTCCTCGGCGGGCGGGTTGGAGAAGACAATCCTGCCGTCCAGATCGACCACCAACAGCGCGCTATTCAAATTCTGGATGATATTCTGGTTGTAACTCTCGAGATCGCGGATTCGGCGCTCTGCCACATCCTGGTCGTGAGCGGATCGCCAGCGCTGGATCTGTTCCAGGGCGACCACGGGAAGTACGTCCGCGAATTCATCCCCAGCCACCACGCAATCCGCGGCGCCTCTCTTGAAGGCCTCTAGCGCGGCGTATTCATTCCCGTCGCGGTTTACCACGATCACCGGCGGACCCTTCGGTCCGAATTCTTCGAGCAGCTTCCAGCATTCGTCGCCGAGGGCGGCTTCGGCGACGATCAGGTCGACGGATCCATCGCGGCATCGAGCGCGGCAGGCGGCGGCGCTGTGCAGCACCTCGATTCGCGCGTCGGAGCCCAGTCGCCGCAGTGCCGACGTCGGATCCGGTGCCGTGGATTCGATGGATCGCGCGACGATGATTTGAACTTCAGCAACCGCTCGCTTCACGAGGCTCACTCCTACAGGGGCAGGCCGTCTGGACGACGGGCGGTGAGACCATGGCGCAATGCGGGGGGGAGTCGAGCCTACCGGATCGGATCCCGCTCCAGCAAGCGCGAAGAGCGAAGCAGCTTGAACGCACAGCGGCGGACCTCGGGTGAAACGCAGGTCCGGGGCCCGAACGCATCGCCACGAGGGCTTTCGAGAGCAATCAACCGCCCCGGGTGGTGCCGTATCGATCCGACGTGGATGCGGCCGGCGACCGATCCGGCTGAGCACGGCCCCCCACGACAATGCCGTGCTTTCCGAGTTTCCGATAGAAGGTGCTGCGACCAATCCCGAGGACTCTTGCAGCAGCGGTGACATCTCCCACGCAGTCCGCCAACGCCCGCTCGAGCGCGCAGCGCTCGTAGGCATCCAGGGAAATCGGCAGGGCCGTCGGAACGAACACCGAGGTGGAGCGGCTCGCCGGTCGATTGAGCGCCAGGTCGGAAATACCCAATCGCGGCCCAGGGGCCAACGCCATGGCCGATTCGATGGTGTTCTCGAGTTCGCGGACGTTGCCCGGCCAATCGGATGCGATCAGCAACTCGAGCGCCTGCTCGTCGATCCCGTCGACTCGCGAATTCTCATCTGTGTGCTTATGGAGAAAATGATGTGCGAGCAGCGGAATGTCACCGCGTCGCTCGCGAAGCGGCGGAATCACGATCCGAACCACATTGAGGCGATAGAAGAGATCGGCTCGAAAACCGCCCTCATCGACCATCGCCGCGAGATCGCGGTGAGTCGCGGAAATCACCCGGATGTCGATGGGCACGGGGCTCGTCGCACCGAGGGGCCGAACCTCCTTGTGCTGCAGGGCGCGCAGGAGTTTCGCCTGGACGTTGGGCGGGATCTCGCCAATCTCATCGAGGAACAGGGTTCCTCGATTTGCGATCCGAAACAGGCCCGGCGCACCAATCGCCCCGGTAAATGCGCCCTTCTCGTGACCGAACAATTCGCTTTCGATGATCGTCTCCGGAAGGGCCCCACAGTCCACCGGAACGAAATCACCCGAAGCGCGCGGACTGCTGGAATGTATCGCGTAGGCCACCAACTCCTTGCCCGTTCCGCTCTCCCCCTGAATCAGAACGTGGCTTTCGTTGTGCCTGAGGCTGTGGATCTTGCTCGCAAGAATCCGCATGGCCGGCGATTTGCCGACAAATTCCGGAATCGAAGAGCGCGCGCGCAGTTCGTCTTCGAGTTGGCGATTGCGGCGAACCAGGCTGCGCCTTTCGATCGCCTTGCGAACGGTCGTTTGGATCCGGTGAGGGTCGTCGAACGGCTTTTCGAGATAGTCGAAGGCCCCTCGTTGGATGCACCCCACGGCGCTCTCGATACTGCCATGACCGGTCATCACAATGACCTCGATTTCGGGGCGCACGCTCTTGATCTGCTCGAGCAATTCGAGCCCGCTGGCCGATCCGAGCAGGAGATCCACGAGCACCACATCGAGGCGAGGGTCGGCTAGATGGGGTTCCGCTTCCGCCACGGATTCCGCGAGCGTGGTCTGATAACCGATCCGCTCGAGAATCCGCTTCAGCGATCGGAGCAACAACGGCTCATCGTCAACGAGAAGTACGAAACCCGGCTCTTCAGGCGGGGAATAGCGATGGTCGTCGGACGATTCCGCGCTCAAGGGTGCCATGACGGTCTTATCGGTCTCAAAATCGGGACGCTTGAATGGATCGCCCGGGCTCTCTAAGATAGGCGTTGCCCCCCTCCGCAAAGCGGAGGCAACCCCACTGCGCGAATCCAACATCCTTGTCGTCGACGACGAGGAACTCTATCGGCGCGCCCTCGAGCGCATTCTCGTCCGCGGTGGCCACAACGTCGCCACAGCGCGCGACGCCACATCCGCGCTCGAACTCGTCTCGAGCCAGCCGATCGACCTCGTTCTCGCGGACATCAAAATGCCCGGAATCAACGGACTCGAACTGGTACGGCAGATTCACGAGATCGCACCGGACCTGCCCTGCATCGTCATCACGGGCTACGGAAGCCCCGAGAGTTCGGTCGAAGCGCTCAGAGCCGGTGCCTACTGGTACCTGGAAAAACCCTTCGATCAGGCCCATCTCGACGTCGTGCGCAAGCTCGTCGAGCAGGCCATCGAACACGGCCGACTCAAGTCCGAGAATCGGGTCCTTCACGGCCAACTGCAGTTGAAATACCGCTTCGAGAACATCATCGGAACGAGCGACGCGCTGCGCGGCGTGCTGGAAACCGTCTCCAAGGTGGCCGTGACGGACAGCACGGTTCTCATCACCGGGGAAAGTGGAACCGGCAAAGAACTCGTGGCGCGTGCGATCCACTTCAACAGCAAGCGGGCGGACAAGATGTTCGTCACCGTCAACTGTGGAGCGATCCCGGAAGAACTCCTCGAATCCGAACTCTTCGGCCACGTTCGCGGCGCCTTCACCAACGCCGTCGCCAATCGCGAGGGAAGATTTTCCGTTGCCCACCAGGGCACGATCTTCCTCGATGAGATCGGGGATATGAGCCCAACCCTGCAGGTGAAGTTGTTGCGTGTGCTCCAGGATCGCACCTTTGAACCCGTCGGCTCATCCAAGACCCAGAGCGTTGACGTGCGCGTGATTGCCGCGACCAACCAGAACCTCGACGATGCGATTGCCGAGCGCCGCTTCCGAGAGGACCTGTACTACCGACTCAATGTGATTCCGATCGTGGTTCCTCCGCTTCGAGAGCGCCGCGACGACATCCCGCTGCTCACCCAGCACTTCTTGAACATCGCCAACGAAAGCCGTGGCGACCAGGCGATCAAATTCTCCGACGAGGTCATCGAACAATTGACGGGCTTTGATTGGCCGGGAAACGTCCGGGAACTCGAAAACCTCGTCGAACGCCTGGTTACGCTCTGTTCCGGTCTCGAAATCGCCGCGACTGACCTGCCGAAGTCGCTACAGGCGAGCAGTCCGCCACCGCCCACCGCACCGCAGATCCCACCACAGGGACTGAACTTCCGCGACGTAGTCGACCAGTTTGAATCCGACCTCATCCTCCAGGCACTCGAAATCACTCATGGCAACAAGAACCGTGCCGCGCAGTTGATCCGGATGAATCGGACGACGATGCTCGAGAAAATGAAGAAAAAGGGTGTCAAATTCGATGGCGCGTCGCGCGATTCAAGGGAGACAGATCGGACAGGCCGCGCAAGGGCCCAACGCCGAAACAAAGCTGGCGAGCTTGCGGAGCGGGGCGCTCATAAAGAGGCAAGCGATTCGCGGGACCCCTAGCGTCCGCACTGAGTCCGCAACAGCCGCCCTCGGATCGCGGTCGAGCGGCGCAGCAGCGGCAAAACGCTGACGGTTTCGTAACCGTTCTGCGCCCCAAGCGTCGAAACGCTGACGGTGCTGCACACCGGCTACACCGGCTGCCGCCATCGGCGGCAGGTGAATCACCGGAGTTCCCCGCCCTCGCGATCGGCTTTGGGAACGTCGAAAACCCAACAAATTCCAGCACCTGAACCACTTCGAGGCGACCGGGTTGCAGGCTCGACGCTCCGCGCCGTCCCTCGACTTCAGCAGTCCAGCGTGATTGGCACAGCACGTGCTTCTCAACGCAACCAACCGGCATGAGGCCGCGAACGGCCGATTGCCGTGGGACCTACTGCAGTCCGTCAGCCGAGGAAAGGAATCTGTCCATGGAAGGCCTGCTCAGAGAAGCCAAAGAACAGAGTTCTGAGGTCCCCCCGTTGCTCAAGGAGCGGATCGTGCTCGAGCACACACCGCTGATCCGTTACATCGTGAATCGAATCGCGGTTCGACTGCCCTCCCATATCGATCTCGACGACCTGCACAACACCGGTGTGATCGGTCTGATGGATGCCATCGACAAGTACGACCCCGACAAGAACTGCAAGTTCAAGACCTACGCAGAATTCCGCATCAAGGGTGCGATACTCGACCAACTCCGCTCGATGGACTGGGTGCCGCGCAGCGTTCGCCAGAAAAGCCGGCGGTTGGAGCGAGCGTACGGAGAGGTCGAGCAGCGCCTGGGGCGCACCGCGAGTGAAGACGAGGTCGCGGATTCACTCGGCATCCAGATCGATAAATTCTACGAACTCCTCAACCAGGTGCGCGGCATTTCACTGGTGAATCTCGAAGAGATTCGCGGGACCAATTCGGATGGCGATCGCACGGGCACCTTCAGCGACATCGTCGAGGACGTGAATTCCGAAAATCCTTTTGCCTCACTGAAACTCGCCGAGAGCAAACAGGTGATCGCGGATACGATCGGGACACTCCCCGAAAAGGAGCGTCTGGTCATCTCGCTCTACTACTACGAGGATCTCAACATGAAGGAAATCGGATCGATCCTCGGCATCACGGAATCGCGGGTCTGCCAGATCCACACCAAGTCCGTACTCAGATTGCGAGCAAAGCTCAAGGGAATGCTGGATC
>JADFQO010000014.1 GCA_022561775.1 Myxococcales bacterium
ATTTCGGGGGTCGGCGTCCATACCCCGAGAGCCCCGGAGACGTGCGCGTGCTGCTGGGCAATGGTGACGGCAGCTTCCAGGACGCCGTCGCCTTCGCGGCGGGCGTTCACCCCTCCTCCGTTGCCATAGCCGACTTCGATGGAGACAGCATCCCCGACCTCGTCACCACCAACGCGAGCAGCGACGAGGTGAACGTGCTGCTGGGCAACGGCGACGGCAGCTTCCAGGACGCCGTCGCCTTTCCGGCGGGCGAACAATCCTTCTCCGTCGCCGTGGCCGACCTCGACGGCGACAGCATCCCCGACCTCGTAACCGCCAACGTGAGCAGCGACGACCTGAGCGTGCTGCTGGGCAACGGCGACGGCAGCTTCCAGGACGCCGTCGCCTTTCCGGCGGGCATTAGCCCCACCTCCGTGGCCGTGGCCGACCTCGACGGCGACACCGTCCCCGACCTCGCTATCGCCAATCCCTTCCGCGACCACGTCGTCGTGCTGCTGGGCAACGGCGACGGCAGCATTCAGGTCGCCGCCTCCTTCGCGGCAGGCAACGGCCTGAGTTCCGTCGCCGTGGCCGACTTCGACGGCGACAGCGTCCCCGACCTTGTCACCGCCAACCAGTTAGACGACGACGTGAGCGTGCTGCTGGGCAATGGCGACGGCAGTTTCCAGGCCGCCGTCTCCTTCGCGGCGGGCGATTATCCCGCCTCCGTGGCCGCGGCTGACCTCAACGGCGACAGCGTTCCCGATCTCGTCATTGCAAACGAGTTCGGCGGCGACGTGAGCGTGCTACTGGGCAACGGCGATGGCAGTTTCCAGGCCGCCGTCTCCTACGCGTTGTATCCATTTGCGAGGTCCCGTTCCATCGCCGTGGCCGACCTCGACGGCGATAGCGTCCCCGACCTCGTCACCGCCAACTGGTTCAGCGACGATGTGAGCGTGCTGCAGGGCAACGGCGACGGCAGTTTCCAGGCAGTCGTCGCTTTCTCAGCAGGCGATGGGCCCGTCTCCGTCTCCGTGGCTGACCTCGACAGTGACAACCTCCCCGACCTCGTCACCGCCAACGAATTCACCAACGACGTGAGCGTGCTCATCAACCTGCCAGAACCCTCCGCGCGCCTCGGTTTTCTGGCGGGTGTCGGGCTGCTCGGGTTGCTGCAGCGGAGGCAGAAGAGCAAGCGGCGTTGCTCGATTTAGTTCGCGCAGGCGATTCTTAACGGCTGAAAGTACAAAGCGCCCGAAGTCCTCACGACTCCGGGCGCTTCATTTCTTGGTAGCGGGGGGGTGCTACGACACAGTCTGCACCCTGCCGGTGCCGCTGATGCTGCCGGTGGCAGGGCAGGTGGCGGCGCCGTCCGCATGGCTCCAATTGACCAGAAGGGCAGGCCGAGTGCGTGCGCTGGAGCTGATAGGAGGCTGCGTGTAATCACTCGATACTCCTGAACGCAGCGTCGGAAATCGCTGGTTCTTTGCTTGACAGCTCGCCTTGCGAGATGTGAAATGAATGGAAGGCGTCGCTGGCATTCCTGGCGGGCGGCGGGGGCATCGGGTCGCCGTTTCGCCTCTTGTGCTCGAACGATCCTTATCCTCCAGGGGAGAGGCGATGCGAAACCTGCGTGCTGCTTGCTTTGCTCTCGGAATCGCCGTGTGGTCGATGTCGTCGGGAGCTACCGGCGAACCGGTGATCGACACGGTTGCGGGGGGCGGACCGAACAATCTCCCCGCGCTCTCCGCAAATCTGGGGGCTCCGCGGAGTGTCACCGTTGATGCCGATGGAAATCTATTCATTGCAGCGGTCGGGAAAAGTCGGGTCTTCAGGGTTGACGGATCGGGACAACTGATCGTCGTCGCCGGAAACGGGACCCGTGGCTTCAGCGGGGATGGCGACCTCGCCGCGACCGCAGGCATGGATTTCCCGTCTGGGGTCGCGCTAGACGCGAACGGCAACCTTTTCATTGCCGATCGGAACAACCACCGCGTTCGGCGCGTCGATGCCGCCACCGGGATTATGACCACCGTCGCCGGAAGCGGTACTGCGGGCTTCAGCGGCGATGGTGGGCTCGCTACCAGTGCCGACTTGCGTGAACCGATTGCGGTTGCCCTCGACGAGGCTAGCAACCTCTTGATCGCCGATTTCCGCAACGACCGTGTCCGGCGGGTAGATGCAGCGACCGGAATCATCACCACCGTCGCGGGTTGTGGTGGGCTTCCGGGTTGTCTCAACGGCGACGGTGGCAAAGCCACCAGGGCGAACTTGTCCCGACCGTCCGCGCTCGCGCTCGATGCGGCGGGTAACCTCTTCATCACGGATCAGCTGTTCGGTCGCATCCGACGCGTGGATGCCGCCAGCGGGATCATCACGACCATCGCGGGAAGCGGCAGCGAGAGCTTCGGCGGCGATGGCGGCCCAGCAACCGACGCGGGATTGAACAGCCCGAACGGCGTCGCGCTGGACGCGGCGGGCAACCTCTTCATTGCCGATTCGGACAATGTGCGCATCCGGCGGGTCGATGCCGAAAGCGGGATCATCACCACGGTCGCGGGAAATGGCAGCGTCATTTTCAGCGGAGACGGTGGCCCGGCGACGAGCGCGGGCATGTCGACGGATGGAGTCGCGCTGGACGCGGCGGGTAATTTCTTCATCGCCGATTCGCGGGCCAACCGCATCCGACGGGTCGATGCAGCGACTGGAATCATCACCACCGTCGCGGGAAACGGCATCTACGAGTTCAGCGGCGATCGCGGTCCGGCGACGAGCGCCGGATTGAGAAACCCGCGTGGGATCGCGCTGGACGCCAACGGCAACCTCTACATCGCTGACAGGCTAAACCGACGCATCCGGCGCGTGGATGCTGCCACCGGAATCATCATAACTGTCGCCGGGGACGGCGGCTTCGGCTTCAACGGCGATGGCGGCCCGGCGACCAGTACCAGCTTATGGGAGCCGTACGGAGTCGTGCCGGACGCAGCGGGCAACCTCTACATCGCCGATACCCACAATCACCGCATCCGGAGGGTGGATGCGATCAGCGGGATCATCACGACTTTCGCGGGAAGCGGCGGTTCCGGCTTCAGCGGTGACGGTGGCGAAGCGACGACCGCGAGCTTGTCCATCCCGGTTGGGGTCGCGCTGGACGTGGCGGGAAACCTCTTGATCGCGGATCCGAGAACCGACCGCATCCGGCAGGTGGCCGATGCCATCATCACGATTGCGGTCGATATCGACATCAAGCCCGGCGATTCGTCCAACGCTGTGGCTCCCGCGACACAAAGCGTGATCCCTGTCGCCATTCTCGGCTCCGAATCGTTCGACGTGTCCGAAGTGGACGGCACGACGTTGAACTTCGCAACGGGCATGGCCACACCGGTTCACGATCTCGACGACCCCGGAGTCTTTGCAGATCACCTCGATGACGTTAACGGCGATGGATTTACGGATCTGATCTCGCACTATCGAATCGAGGACACCGGCATCCAGCCGGAAGACAGGGAGGCCTGTCTCACCGGAGAGACGCTCGATGGAACGCCATTCGAGGGGTGCGATGCAATTCTAACAATTCGAGTAGGTGGACGAGGGCGGCGCGCTCGGCGTTAGCACGCCGCGCCCAGATCTAGGAGCACACAGTTCGCGTTAAGATCTGAAAACCAAAGCGCCCGAAGTCCTCACGACTCCGGGCGCTTCGTTTTTGGTAGCGGGGGAGGGATTCGAACCCCCGACCCGCAGGTTCGAAGCAAGATTCGCGGCCCGGCCACGGTGCCCCCAAAAGGCCTAGCTCTCGCTGGTGCCGTGCTCTTCGGTGCCAGGCACCGATGACGCACCGCCGACGTTCTCGGCTTGGCGCTTCGCGTAACGCTCTTGGGCTTCCTCGGAGCCCTTCGGCCAGAAGCCATTCATGTTGAAGTACCCCAGCGCCCCGCATCGGGGCCGATGTGTTTCGCGTCTGGGTACTCCTTCCGGAGCCGGTCCACCTCTGCTTGGTGGAAGGCGATCAGAGCGTAGGGATCGCGCCGCTCCTCAGATCTCGCGATCTGATCAAGCTTCCGGCTCAGGGTCTCGGAGTCGACGGCTTCACCGAGCTCCTGGCCGAAGCGATGGGGATTGTCTTTCAGCGACTCCTGCCAGAGCATCTTTGCGGCCCAGTCGTTGCCCCGAGCGGCTTCCTCGCAGATCCGGCTAATGAATGCTGCGCCGTTGGTCTGCCCGCTGGTGACATCTTTTTCACGGAGCCAACGGGATAGATTCTCTCGCGCTTCATCCCGGTAGCTGTATTGGTTGATCCCGGCGTTGTTTCCGCTCTGCCCGGGCTTCCAGGGCGCCTGCAGATTCGCCAATGAGCGCGGATGCTGATGCTTTGCGTTGCTCTTCCCCATGCGCGGAATGGTACATCGTTCGGGCTTGACGAGACACCGAAGGGCCGACGAAGGACAGCAGGGCCAGCTCCACCTCTCGTTTGACGGCGAATAGGGAGAGTCCGATTCTCGCCACTACCGTGCGGCCATCCGCGCCCCTCCGTTATCTTACACAGCATCAACTCGGGGATAGGGTCGCTCCCGAAAAGCCGGTTGCTCTCCGGTCTTCCCCGAGCTCCTCAGAGAGCACCGCGGGGAGCACGCGTCCCATGCCGATATACGACGACCTTGACGACAGGGGTAGCCACGCAGATTTCATCGAACGCTGCCGCCGAGATTTCGAGACGACCGGCAACCCGCTCTACGCTTGGGAGGCGTGGGGGGTGGTTCGCTTCACTTGGCAATCGGAGTTGCATGAGTCGGTCGAGCTTCCCGAGTGGCTCGGGGAATATCTCGACGCCTGCGGTAAGGGGCTCACCGGCATACCGATGGAGGTGGTCGAGCGGAAGCCGCTTGTCAGGATCGCCGAAGGTGGAATCCGGCTTGGAATAGACGAGGTGCGGAAGCGCCCCGCAGTCCCGGCGACGGCGGGAGAGGGCCCAGGGTCGATGGGTCGCGCTCTCGGGTTCTTCGAAGGACTGGCGAAAGCGCGTGAGCACTGGGGTGGACCCTTCGATGATCGAGAGAAACTCGCGCTGCACGTCGTCGAAATGATGTGGTCCAAAAGACTCTCGCTCGAGGGTGCCGCTGGGGGCCTTGATGGGAGAGGAACATCTCGGGCTACTGCAAAGCGCGCGGTAAAGGCAGCTCAAGGTTATGCGCTTCGCGCTATGCAGAATCGTCTGCGCCAGGCGATGGGTGAGGTTCCTGGGCGTTCCGAAATAGCCCGCGCGTATTCACGCTTCTGCAAGGCCCGAGCCAAATAGCGTTCCAAAATCGTTCAAAATAGACGGTGTAAATAGAGCGGCAGTCAGGGCTGGCAGTTTGGTTCTGTTCGGCCTGGGATGAGACGAAGCGATTCAGAGCGAGAGCTTGTGAGCCTACATCAGGCCGCACGCCAGCTCGGGCTTGCTCCGCGAAGACTACGTAGCGCAGTTCGAATGGGTGAGCTTGCTGCGATTCGTCCTGGCTCGCGGACGATCTACGTCATGTGGCCAGACGTGCTTCGCTGGATCCGTTCGCTGCGTATTCCCTCTTCCGACCACGCAAGAGAGCGCGCGTCGGAAATCATTTCAGAGGACAGACAAAAGGAAACGGCCGCCGGGTAGCACCCCGAGCGACCGTTATTGGTGAATCTCGTGGATCACAGTATATCGCCTCTCGAGCGATTCGAAAAGGCACTACTCGTTGCTGGTTGCCGACGCGACACACGAACTACCGGGCGCGAGCGCCGCTGGACGTGTCCGGCGCACAAAGACCGCAACCCATCGTTGGATGTCCGAGCGGGGGACGACGGGCGGGTCCTCTTCACTTGTCGGACCGGCTGCTCGCAGGATGCCGTACTCGCTGCACTCCAATTCGATAAACACGACCTATTCCCGCGCAAGAAAGGCGTCTCGGGGGCGCAACCCGGAGGTCAACGTTGCAATACCGCGGACTTTCCGAGTAATTGTGGGGAAGATCGTGGGGACTCAGAGCGAGAAGGGCTCACGCTCAAGCAATACGCAGAGGCGAAGCGGCTAGATCCTGATTTTCTCAAGACGCTTGGGCTCCAGGACGTACAGTACTTCGGTGCTCAGGCGCTCGAAATTCCATACTACGGCGTGGACGGCAGCACTGCCGCTATCCGCTATCGGCTGTGTATCAAAAAGGGCGCTGGAGGCGATGAGCGATTCCGGTGGAGAAAGGGCGACAAGCCATCGCTCTACGGATTGGAAAAACTCGGGGAAATTCGCGATGTCGGTAGCGTCACGCTCTGCGAAGGCGAATCCGACACGCAAACCCTCTGGAGCAACGGCTGCCCGGCGCTCGGTATTCCGGGCGCGGCGATCTGGCGTGAAGAGTGGGATGCGTTCCTTGAAGAAATCCCGCGCATCACTCTCGCCGTCGATGGCGACGCAGCGGGTGAGAAGCTGGTAGCCCGACTCAGTCGTTCGGGATTCTCGGATCGGCTGCGGCTTGTTCGCCTAAACGGTTTCAAAGATCCGAGCGACCTGCACTGTCGGAACCCTGAAGGTTTTCGCTCCGCTTGGAACGCCGCGATGGAGTCGAGCGTTCCGGTAGAGCCGATTGCAGAGAAACCACAGACCCAATCCACCGATGACGAGACGTTCAACCGTCTCGCAATGCTAACTGACGTTGAGTACGACCGAGTGCGCGAGTCCGAAGCGGAAAAACTGGGAGTTCGCCGCCCGACATTGGACGATGAAGTTAGGAAACGGCGACCGCGATCCGATGACAAGGGGCCTGGAACTGCGATCCTGTTTCCTGAACTTGAGCCTTGGACACAACCTTTCAACGCCGCGGAGTGGCTAAACGCTGTTCGGGCCGAGATTAATCGTTACCTCGCGCTTCCGCCGAATGCGGCAGAGGCTCTGGCGCTGTGGGTTCTCCACACTCATGCGCTCGACGCGTTCGGAATTTCTCCGCGGTTGGGTATCACGTCGCCGGAGAAGCAATGCGGAAAGACGACAACGCTCCAGGTTCTTGAGCCCATGGTTCGGCGCGGGTTGAGTGCCTCGAATATCACCTCAGCTGCAGTTTTTCGGACTCAAGAAAAGTGGCAGCCGACACTATTGATTGATGAAGCAGACACGTTTTTGAAGGACAACGAGGAGCTGCGGGGAATTCTCAACTCTGGCCATACCCGAAACGGCCGTGTGATTCGAACAACCGGCGAAACTCATGAACCCACCGTATTTCGTACGTGGGGAGCAGCTGCAATCGCCCTGATCGGATCGCTGCCTGAGACACTCGAAGATCGCAGTATCGTGATCCCGATGCGCCGCCGCCGCCCTGGGGAGTCCGTGAAGCGTTGGAGGATCAATTATGCCGCTGGACTTGTGGATTACGCGCGATCCGCGGACTGGTGGGCTGAGACGCATATGGTGACGCTGCGGGAGTCTGACCCCGAGCTGCCCGATGGACTAAGTGATCGTGCGCGCGATAACTGGCGCCCGCTCATTGCCATCGCCGATCTGGCTGGCGGCGATTGGCCCGACCTCGCTCGTGCGGCGGCAATCTCGCTCACTCCGGGAGAGGAAAGTTCCCGGGGAGTCGTCCTACTTGCCGATCTAAGGGCGATCTTCCATCGCTTGGGTTGGCCTGAAAATGCCCTGACTTCCGAACTGGTGGCCGAACTAACGGCGCCCGAGGACAGCCGGTGGAAGGAGATAGGTCGTAGCCAGAAACCACTCACGGCCGTAGGGTTAGCCCGACGACTGCGGGAATTCGATGTAAAGCCCGACCAGTGGAAGGCAGACGGAAAAAACGCCCGAGGATACCGCCGCGCCGCCTTCGAAGAGGCATGGGACCGCTACCTCCCCCCGGATTCCTCCGATCCAGTCGGGACTCTGGGACTTCCCAATGACGACATGGCCTTACGGCGAAACCCAGTCGGGGCCGAGCAAATTGAGGTCCCGAGTGAGGACCTCGACAACATGCCGGAATCAGAGGGAAGTCCCGAGGTCCCGACTCAGGATCCCCCGACTGAGGAGGACAGCGACACACTGCCTTGGCTCTGACGAATCGGAGTCGCAAGTGGACTGACAAGTCTACTCCCGCTCCCCACAGAATTCCCCACAATCGAGCCGCAAGCCTTCGGAATTCCTCGCGCGACCTCCGGGGTGCAGACCCGGAAATAACCTTGGTCGCGCTAAATTTTGGTCCCCGTCCGAGTGCGGTGCCGTTCGGGTCACTGGGGGTAGAGGCAGGTAAGGTGGGTTAGATCGCTGAGACTGAGATGAGCGAAGAAACGAGACTCAGACGCGTTTTCATGGCGCTAGTCGATTGGCGTAGACGGGATGCGCTTGCCAAGTGTCTAGGCAACGATCTCCAGTGCGGCGCGGCCGTCATTCGTTCTCACTCCATCCAGTGCGGATTCATCCTGAAACAGTTGTCTGCGGATGGTCATGTCTACGTGTTCGAACACGAGCTCGATGGCGTAGTCCGGCTCACTCGAAAAGGGATTCGGCGCGCCTCTACATTTTCTGGATTCTGTGCCGCCCATGATCAGTCAATATTCAGGCGAATTGACTTTAGTAATGAACGCACATTCGACAGTGAATCGGTCGAACAAATTTTACTCCTCAGTCTTCGTGCGATATCCCGAGAATTTTGGGCAAAGCTGAATAATCAAGCGTCCCTGCGTCGGCTCGCTGATCTGACGAGGCAACGAGACGTTGCGGGTATCATGGCGCTGTTCAACTGCGACGATAGCGTCGCCCGAACGGTTATTCTCCGAGCTTCCGACATTGGGCTGTTTCGCGAAGGCACGACGTGGTCCACCGAAAGAACCCGGAGATCCTTCTTTTCTCTTTCCCGGCAATTGGAGAATCAGAAATACCATCTGACCGTTCGCCAGGTCTTCGAGTTCCCGAACCGCACTGGGTTCGCGGCTGCCTCTGGAACAACGCCTCTCTACGACCTACATGGAAAGGAAATTAACTCTCTTGGTCACGATCGCGACGCGGCGGATCTGGTGTTAAACGCATTCCCCTCTAACGGATCACAATGGGTCGTAGTCACATATCATCAACGGCACGCCAACCGTCTGGCTCCGTTCCTGAATCAGCTCATAGCATTGCCTCGTGAGGAGCGGGAAATCGCGATAAGTAAGTTCGTTGTTATGAATATCGAAAACTTGGCACTAGCTCCGGCGTTGGTCAACGAACTTACGCCAGAGAAACGTCAGGAAGTTGAGTCTGCTTTTCAACGAACGATTCTTGACAACGAAACATTCACTCAGTTTCCCGAGGTAAACCTCTTCATCAAAGCATAATTCCCTAGATCGGTAACGACGGCATCACTTCGAGTAATTTCAGATATCGCGGTTTTGAGCGTTACGCGAAGACCTTCTCATCGAAGAAGATTTCGCGCTTTTTGCCGTCGAAGACACTTGGCAGGCTCGGGTCGAATAGGATCTTGCAGACTGATCGACGCGCCAGATCCTCTGCGTCTTTCTGAACCTTAAGCCTCTGCTCTAGGGTTAGGCCGGCTATGCGGGCACCGTGGATAACCTTAGATCGAAGATCGTAGGCGCTCTTGACGGCGTCGAAGAGCGTCTTGGCCTCTTCGCCTCTCTCAAGGAAAAGCGCAACCCTTTGCGCCATTCGGAACCGCATCTCGCGGGCATCCTGTGGACCGAAGAGAGCTTCGAGGGCGATCCAGAGCATTGCATAGCGCGGGACCCAGGCATTCTGTTGCAGCGCGCTGAGCAAGGACAAGATAGCCGTCTCGGTTGTGCCCCCCGATTTCAGGCTGGCGATCGCCTCGTGCAAGCTGTGGGCTGCCTCGAGGTCTTGCTCGTCGTGGGCGTGGGTCGCGTCGTCGGCGGGGTGCACGCCGATCGGAATGACTCGATGCAGCTCACCCTCTCCGTTTCCCCTAGGTTCCGGGCTATGAAGAATTATCCGAATCCCGACCTGGGACGGTCGCGCGAGCCAGAGAGCTAGACTTGCAAGTTCCAGTGCGTGGTCGGCTCGATCTTGGAGGGAAAAGCCTTCTCGGTCTGGATCCGGTTCTTCGACCCGCGTGGCCTCATACCGGGTCGAGAGAGCGGTTACCGCGCCGGTAGCCCAAAGGGTTTCGAGCGCACCGTAGTGTCTTGTGGCGCGCTCCTCACGCAACCAGGCGGGAGTCGGGCCGAGGATCACCCCATTGCCTAGCGAGAAATCCTGCGTCAGGCGCTCATCAAAGCCAAGCAGGGGGGCTACAGCGCACCACTCGTTCGTCACGGGCGCCCAGTCTACACTTCCTTCTCGCGCCACACTCCCCCCTCCCCACAAAATCCCCCACAATTGATCTGCAAGTTCGCGGGATTCCTCGGTTGACTTCCGGGGCGCACGCCCGGAGCGGTCCCCCTCAACTCTCTTTTAGTTGCCATGTTTATTATGCTATGATCTTCTCATGAGAGGCAGCAATCAGCCCCGACGAGGGCGACCTCCGGTGCCCCCCGCAAAGAAGCGAAGCGTCCGGGTGTCGGTGATGGTCACGCCCGGCGAATACGCCGACCTGGAGCGGCTCGCCGAGTTCCAGGGGCTCTCGATGAGCACCGCATTGCACAAAATCGTGGTGCGGTCGCTGCGTAGGAGGAGATCAAAATGAAAAACAAACCGAGGGGTCGGAAGTACCGGAACCTCTACGCGAGGAAAGAGGTGATCTGGCTGGAGAAGCTCGTCCATGGGCGTCGAATTCGGCGCTCCTGCAAGACGAACGACTGGGATGTTGCTGCGGCCGTCCGCGATGAGTACGACCGGCAGACGGGAGCTTCCCGACTACGTGGGCTCACAGTGCCGAAATTTGCAGACCTTGCCGACCGCTACCTGGAGTGGACAACCCACCTCGCTCCGACCACTCAGGACGACCGGCGGACGTTGTTGCGAACTGCGTCTTCGAAGCGCCCGGAAGGTGCGCTGCGCGCGTACTTCGGACAACTGCCGGTGGACGAGATACGCAAGCCGCTACTTCTCGAGTGGTGGGCCGCTGAGGTGGAAGGCAGGGGGCGTGCGTCTAAAACCGGGCGCAACTACCTCGACGCCTTGAGCGGTGTTCTCGCTCTTGCGGTGGATTCCGAGGTTCTCGAGGCGAATCCGGTGGACGGCTTTCGGGCGGTCCTCCGGCGGCGCAACCGAACCCAGAAGGGGAGGGCAGAGAGCGACCCGACAGCGAGCATCTGTCCGATCGAAGACCCCGCAGAGCTGGACGCGCTCGTTGCTGAATCGCGCAAGGTTGGCGGTGCCGCTCACATCGTGGATCTGCTTTGCTTCGATGCGGGGCTACGTCTCGGGGAAGCAACGGCGCTGCGGTGGGAGGATTGCTCGTTCGGGCGCGACGCGAATGACACGACGCGCTCGGTGCGAGTTCGAGCGAGCCGGTCGCGGGGTATGTACTTGGGCAAAACAAAGAGCGGCAGGGAACGGACTGTCGCCATGTCGCGACGACTTCGGAGTGCGCTGCTCGCGCATCAACTCGCGCAGGGTAGACCCGAGTCTGGACAGATCGCTCCGGTGGACCACGGCAACTACCGCAACCGCCACTTTCGGAAGATCTGCGAAGCGGCGGGCATCGGGTTGGCTTTGAAGGCGGACGGCAGTTCCCGACCCCGGACTCCGAAAGACCTACGGGACACGTTCGCGTCCCAGCTCCTCACGGCGGGTGTCCAGCTTGGCTACGTGAGTCGCCAACTCGGCCACTCGGACGTGAGCGTCACCGCCCGCCACTACGCGCGTTGGGCTGGTGGGGACGCCTATCGGAGCCCGCTAGAGGTACGTGAGGACGAAGTGCCTGCGGATCTGCTCTCCCGTCTCGCGGAAAAGTCCCCACAAAGTCCCCACACCGCTGCCAAAGCCTGAAACGGCGAAGCCCCGGAACCTTTCGATTCCGCGGGCTTAGATGGTAGCGGGGGAGGGATTCGAACCCCCGACCTCCGGGTTATGAGCCCGACGAGCTACCAGACTGCTCTACCCCGCAACAAATCCGGCATTCGTATATATCCGCTGATCGGAGGCCTGTCAAAAGGGGGGAATTGCCTCTGGGCTGCGTCGGGGCTGCACGCGTAAGTAGTTGCCTTGGTTGACAAATTTTGTCACTTGGTGCCAGAATGGGGCATGGAGGCTCTTATGCTGATGCCGATTCTGCTGAAACGAAGTGGCTGCGGGCCCGCTGGGTTCGCGGTCGTTCTGGTCGCTGTGCTCGGGTTCGGGCTCGCGATCGCCACATCCGCCGTAGCCGGGGAGTTCTACTCCTGGGAAACGGCCGACGGGAATGTCGCGTTCACCGACAACCCGAAGAACATCCCCGCGCGCTACCGCGACCAGGTGCGGGTGCGCAATTCCCAGGGGATCAAAGACTACGCGCGATTTACCGCCGAAGATTCCGTGGAGACCGCCCGCTACTCGGACCAACTCGCGAAGCGCCTCGAAACCCTTCGCCGGTTGAACAGCGAGCGCAAGGCCGCACCCGCTGCTGCCGAGAACATCGGAGTCGCGTCGATCACGGTTTCTGGGGTCGATCTGCGGCTTCCCGCTGCAGACACGAGCGCGCCGATCATCATCGAGAAATTGCGCGTCAAATCATCCGGCCAGATCGCCACCCGTCACGACACGATCGTGAGTCAAGGGGGTACGCCACTCGCCATCGTCCGAGGCAACCAGCAAGGCGAGGTCGACGGCGCAGCCAACGTCCTCGACGAGACCGATCTCGAGCTCTACCGCTAGGGCCCCGCTGACGCCGGAGCCTGTGTCGCCGTGTCGATTTCGGCGGGATCGAACTTCAACCAGCTAGGCGGCGCGCCCGCGCGGCGCGCCGCTCTCTCGAGCTTCTCGAGGTTCTGCTGGGATCTGGCGATTTCTTCGTGCGAGAACTCGAGTTCATCCATGATCGCCTGCTTGGCGTCGCCGCGTGGGCGTCGCCGATGCCGCATGCTCTCGTAGGCGCTGAGCGCAGCCGCATTGCGCTTCTGGGCGATCGCCACCTGCTGGTTCGCGGCAAGCAGCTGCTCTCGCCACTGCGTGCGGCCCTGGGGCTGCTCGAGTTCCGGTTCCTGCGCGGTGCCGAGATTCGGGATGCTGATGCTCGCCAGTAGAGCGAGGGAGCAGGCGAGCAGAGCCCCTCGAATCATGATGCGACGCCTGTTGTGGCGAGTTTGCCGCTGCGGGGGCTGGTGAATTGATAGACAAACGAATCGATCTGCTGGACGCTGGACCGATCCAGCGCCAAGAAGCGAAGGCCCACACCCGGTGCACGGGTCTTCGGATGCCGACCCGTCCAGCGGACCTGTGCGGTCGGCCGCAGCGGTCTGCGCAGGTTCGGGAGTTTGAAGTCGAGAGTGAGCTCGGTGTCGACCAGGAGCCCCCCGAGCGACTCGATGAAGGCTCCGCCCCGCGAAAGATCGCGCATCAGGCCCCACGCGGGCGCATCGGCGCGAATCAGGCGGACGCGCACGTCCTCATCGAGCGGAGCCCGCGCAAGTGCCAGATGGCGGTCGGCGCCGAGCAGCCGTGACACCGACAGACCCAGCTGGATCCGGCTCAAGGGCTTCGTGAGAACATCGTCGGCCTGCGCGCGAACCGCGCGGGCGTGGTCTTCGGCGTCTCGGCCGGAAATCACCAGGATGACCGGCGTCCGATGCAGATCGCGATCGGCCTTGACGGCGCGGCAGAGATTGTCGCCGCACATATCCGGCATATCGAAGTCGACGATCATCACCTCGGGTCGCTCTCGCCGCGCGATTTCGAGTGCCTCGCCTCCGGTCGACGCCGTGAGGACGGTTCCCAATCGTGCGAGGAAGACAGATCCGAGCTCGCGAAACACTGCCGTGTCATCTGCGACGAGGATCTTTTTGCGCGCTTTCCTGGCCAAAGTCCGGTCTCCGACCCGCCTATCGTGAGCCGTTCAACTCGCTCGCAATCGCATCCAGATTGGGGCGCACCCGCCAGGCGTTCGCGGCGCTCGCCTCGCGGTACCACTCTTGATGTTCGCGGATCCTCTTTTCGACCAACGTCCTGATCGAGTAGGCGTGGTAGACGACGTCTACGGTTGCGGTGTCCGAGCCCTCACCAAATTGCAGTGGTCCGGTTTCGAAATCGCTGAAGCGGATGTCCCGAAAGCGCTCGGCGATGTTCAGATAGTCGGTCGCTACCGCGGGATCGACATAGGCGCTCGCGCCCTCGATTTCGCCCCAACGCACCAATTCCGTATAACGGCGTTGTGCATCCTTGAGCGCTCTCTCTTTGCCTGTTAAATCAAATGACGCAATCGCACAGCCGAGCGTCGCGAGTAACGCGAAGCCGAGCAGGGGCCCTATCGCTAACCGCATACCGCTCCCTCCTTCCCAAACCGGCAGAGTTGATTCGAGACGATCGATCCGGCGCAGCTTTTTCTATCGGCCCATCTGCGCATTGGCATGAGTGGGGTGTGTTACCATCCGGTCCGCCGCAATCACCAGCGATTCTTCCAGGGGTTTCCGATCGGCTTCCAACTCGGAATCGATCTCGGGGGCAGCAAACTCGCGATCGCCATCGCGGACCCGGACGGCAGGCTGATCGCGCACAAGACGCGACCCAGCCGGTTCAGCGGCGATCCCGAAGCCGACCTCTCGGCGATTGCGGCAGACGCCGCGGATCTGGTCTCTGAAAGCGGCCTGACCGCGTCGGATTTCGACGCGGCGGGGCTTTCGGTGCCGGGCCCGATCGACCACGAGCGCGGTGCGATCCTCGACCCTCCCAACCTACCCGGCTGGCAAGAGGTGCCGCTTCGAGCCCGGATGAGCGAGCTCCTCGGGTTACCCGTGCGACTCGAAAATGATGCCAACGCGGCCGCGCTCGCCGAGTGGCACTACGGCGCGGGCCGGGGCGCTCACAACCTGGTCTATCTCACGATGTCGACCGGAGTCGGCGCTGGATTGATCCTCGATGATCGGCTGTATCGCGGTCATCGGGGCCGTGCGAGCGAATTCGGGCACGCCTGCGTCGAGTGGGAGGGCGAACGCTGCGGCTGTGGCCGGCGCGGCTGTCTGGAGGCGTATCTGGGGGGCGCGGCCTGGACTCGGCGCTTGCGCGAAATCACACCCACGACGAGCCGAGTTTGCGTGCTCGCGGGCGATCGCGGGCTCGTGCTGCCGGAGCACGTCGTCGCGGCAGCGGGGGAGGGGGATGCCTTCGCGCGCGAGGAGATGGGACGCTTCAACCACTACCTGGCGCGCGCGATCGCCGCGCTCACCTTCGCGCTCGCTCCCGAAGTGGTCGTGCTCGGGACGATTGCGGCGGCGGCGGGCGAAAAGCTCTGTTTCGAACCCGTCCGCGCGTTGGTGGATGCCCAGGTCTGGCCGACCCTCCGCGATGGAATGCGCATCGTTCCGAGCGGCCTGGGCGACAAACTCCCGTATTACGCGGGTGTGTGTGCGGCGATCGACGGTTTGGCAGGGAGTCTTTCGGATTAGGGCGTGAAGCTAGTTGTCGGGGTTCTCGCTCGAATCGCCTTGGAGTTGCCTGCTGATCTGTTCCGAGAAGTCTCTCATCGCGATTATGCTGCGCGCCACTTCGGGCAGACGCTCGCTGCTTTTTCGCGCGCTCTCCAGCATCGAAACGACCGACTCGGCAACACCTTGGCTGGCCTGTTCGTGCGACGCGGTCTTGCTCTGGATCGATGCGATCAACTCGGTGATCGCGGCGATGTTGGCGGTGATGTAGCGACTGGAGGATCGTTGCTCCTCGGTGGAACTGGTCATCTGGCGGCACATATTGAGGGATTGCGTGGCGTTGCTCAGGATCCGCTCGGTCGCGAGGCTCTGTTCCGCAAGCGCCGCCGAGATCTGCTGTACCTGCGCCGAGGTCGTCGAGGCCGACTCGGCGACGTGCCGCGAATTGCGCGCCTGTTCCTCGGCGGCGCGGCTGATCTCCGACACCCTGCCGCTCGCATCGTGCGCGTTGTCGCGGATCCGGTCGAGCGCTTCTCCTGCGCCCCTCGAGCGCTTCACGCCTTGCTCGACGGCGTCGATCCCGGCAGCCATGGCGCGCACGGCGTTCTCGCTTTGTTCCTGGACCGACTCGATCAGGGATTCGATCTCCTTGGTGCTCACGGTGGTTCGCCGCGCGAGGGTCTTGACCTGCTCGGCGACCACGGCAAACGCCTTGCCGTGTTCACCTGCCTGTGCGGCGATGATCGCGGCATTGAGTGACAGCAGATTGGTTTCGTCACTGATCCCATTGATCACGCTCGCGATCTCGCCGATCGCGCCGATTCGATCCGCCAACCCCTCGAGTGCGGTCTTGGCATCCTGCGTCAAGTCGCGAATCTGGGCGATGCCATCGATGGTCTCACCGACCGCCCGCGAGCCCTCTTCGGCGCTCTGCGTGACCTGGTCGGTCAGTTCCGATGCGGACCGGACGTGGCTGCCGACTTCGCGGATGGCGTGGTCCATTTGCGAAATCGATGCCGCGGTTTCCTCGGCTACCTCCTGGACTGCGCTGCCGCTTTCGGCGACGCGGCGAATCTGGGCGTTGAGCTCGTGGACCGCCGAGGTGGAAGACTCCACGTTTTCGCTAAGTGCATTCGAGCTGGTCGCGACCTGGTCGATCGCGGTTCCCATCTGCATGATCGAGGAAGCCGTCTCTTCGTTCGAGTTCGCGAGATTCACGATCTCGGCGTTGATCCCTCGAATCGAGGTATTGATGTTGGCGAGCAGGGAAGAGGTCTCTTCCACCGACGCCTCCTGATCCTCCGCGCCCTTGTTGAGTTCGGACATCGCAACCGCGATCCCGGCCGGGATTTCGAAAAGACTCGACGCGAGATCATCAATCTTTTCACCCGAATTCTGGAGATACTCGATAAATTGGTTGAACGATTTTGCGACCTCCGCGAATTCTCCGATCGCGTGGGGCTCGAGCCGCACCGAGCGATCCCCACCGAGTACCGCGAGCAGGGCCTTCTGGATGTCTGCTCGCTGACGGGCGCGCGCTGCGCTGGCACGTTGCTCGAGAAGCCCGACTGGCACGCCGGCCAGGAGCAGCGCGGCGCCAGCGGTCAGCCAATTTCCCGTCAGGTGGTAAGCGAACAGGCCGATGGCACCGGTTGCAAGCGCGGCCGCCGCGGTTCGAGCGGAAGGCGCCCAAGAGGCCTTCGCCGAGACCGGATTTCCCGAATTCACCGCACAGATCTCCCCATCCAAGACCTCAGTGGAGGATCGGCGTCACCCACCGGCAGCTTGAGGGCTCGTGCCGTGGATTTCGCAAATCCAGCCGCGGATTCGACGCGCGGCTGGGGTTTCCGACGGGAGCGCTACCGGACGGGAATCGAGCGGACCTTCTCGCGCAGCGAGCCGAAGGTCCCCGCCCGAATTGCGGCCCGCGCCTCCTCCAGCAGCCGGAAGTAGAAGCGGAGGTTGTGGACCGAGGCCAGCCGCGCGCCGAGGGTGTCTTTGACTCGCAGCAGGTGGCGAATGTAGGCGCGAGAGTGCTGCGCGCAGGTCGCACAGTCACAGCCCGGGTCGGGTGGGGCGGCGTCCTGCTTGAAGCGCGCGTTTCGCAGCTTGAGAACGCCTTCGCGGCTGAACAACACGCCGTGTCGGGCGTGACGCGTGGGGATTACGCAGTCGAACAGGTCGATTCCGGCCGCGATGGCGTCGACGAGGTCGGGCGGGTAGCCGATCCCCATCAGGTAGCGCGGTGAGGCCACGGGGAGCACTTCGTTGGTCGTTGCAACGAGGTCGGCCCGCTGCGTCGGCTCTTCGCCGAGACCCAGTCCGCCGTGCGCGTATCCCTCGAAGCCGAGCGCGGCTATGCCCCGCGCGTTGGTGCGGCGAAGGGCGCTGTCGGTACCGCCCTGGACGATGCCAAAGACCACCTGGTCGGCTCGCCGCCGCGCGCGCGCCGACCGTTCGGCCCAGCGCAGCGTCCGTTCGGCCGCGGTGCGAAGTCTGGCGCTGGCGGCCGCGTCGCTTCCGTTGGGTTGGCATTCGTCGAGCACCATCGCGATGTCGGAGCCGAGCCGCTCCTGGATCTGGATCGCCGTTTCGGGCGTGAGCAGGCGGCGGCGGCCATCGACGCTCGACTCGAAGGTGATTCCCTGCTCGTCGAGCCGCGACCGGCCCGCGAGCGAGGTCACCTGATAGCCCCCGCTGTCGGTGAGCCATGGGCCGCGCCATCCCGTGAAACCGTGCAGCCCAGCCTGGTCGGCGATGACTTCAGAGCCCGGCCTCTCCTCCAGGTGGTAGGTGTTCGCGAGTAGAATCTGCGCGCCCGCCGCCCGGAGTTCATCCGCGCTCACGCCGCGCACCGCACCGTAGGTGGCGACGGGCATGAAGGCCGGCGTTTCGATGGCGCCGTGGGCGGTCGAGAGTTCGCCGACGCGCGCGCTGCCGTCCCGCGCATGGATCGCAAAGGAGAAGCCTGGCGCCATCGCGGCGGTCAGTTCGCCTGGATCAGCATGGCGTCGCCATAAGAATAGAAGCGGTACCCCGCGCTCGCGGCTTCGGCATAGGCGGCCAGCACGTTCTCGCGGCCCGCAAACGCCGCGACCAACAGCAGCAGCGACGAGCGCGGCAGGTGGAAGTTGGTGAGCAACGCGTCGATCGCGCGAAATCGATCGCCCGGCGCGAGAAACAGATCCGTCGTGCCCGAACCGGCGCGGACGCTTCGATCGTCCGCGGCGCGGGTTTCGAGCACGCGCGTAACCGTCGTCCCGACAGCGACCACCCGTCCACCCCGGGCGCGGGTTCTCGCGATCGCCTCAGCGGTGGATTCGGGCAGTTCGAAGCGCTCCGCGTGCAGCCGGTGGTCGGCCAGATCTTCGCGGCGAAGGGGGCGAAAGGTGCCGAGTCCGACGTGGAGGACGACCTCGGCGCGCTCGATTCCGCGCTGCTCCAAATCCGCGAGCAGGCACTCGCTGAGGTGGAGCCCAGCAGTCGGTGCGGCGACCGACCCGGGTACGCGTGCAAAGGTGGTCTGGTAGCGGGTCGCGTCCTCTCGCCGCGCCGTGTCGCGGCGGATGTAGGGCGGCAGCGGGGTCTCGCCCGCCGCGTAGGGATCGACGCCGGGCTCGAAGCCGAGGATCCCGATTCCATCGGCGTCGACCGAGAGCAGTTCGGCGTCGAGTGCAGGGGCTCCCAGCCGGTACTTGCGGCCCACCCGCAACCGACCGCTGTGTCGAATCAGCGCGCGGTAACGGCCCTTACTCTCGGCGGGGCCGAGCAACAACGCCTCGGCGGCACCACCGCTCGCCTTGTGGCCGCGCAAGCGGGCGGCCAACACGCGAGTCGCGTTGGTGACCAGTAGATCGCCGTCGCGCAACAGGGTGGGCAGGGCGCGAATCTGGCTGTGCGCGACGCTCCCCGTCTTGCGATCGAGGAGCATGAGCCGGCCGCCGTCGCGCTCGGCGGGTGGGTGCTGGGCGATCTGCTCCGCACGAAGTGCGAAGTCGAACTGGGAGAGGTCGTCAACGTTCACCCGTGGATGCTCCAAAATACGCCAGCAGCGCGTCGCGTAGCACGGGGGCTTCGGCGATCGAATCGTAGGAGAAGAGGACCTCGCCGCGGGCGCCCGCCGACTGCGCCACTTCGAGCTGCTCGAGCGCGCCTTCGGGGTGCTTTGCGAAGAGCCAGGTTCCGTGGCCGATCCAGATCCGATCCGATCGCGGGCCCGACGCGAATCCGTCGACCAGGTAGCGAAACATGCGGTCGTCGAGCGTGTACGCCATCGGGATCGCGAACTCGAGCAGGCCTTCTTCGATCCAGCGCTTCCAGTCCTGTGCTTCGGACAGATAGACGCGCTCCGCATAGGCTCCGACCGCGGCCGAGAGCAGGGGCTGTTCGCTCTCCGGGGCTTCGGGCCGCGCCGATCGCGCCGCTGTCCGCAAAGCGCGCACCAATGCGTTCATTTGATCGCGACGCCACTCGTCCCAGCGGTTGGCGTTCTGGAGGTTGTCGCCTAGCGGTGCGACGAGACCCGTATCCGTCTGGAAGCGCGCACGGCTGGGTTCGCCGTAGCCGAAGTCCAATCCGACACCGAATCGCGAACCCGGAGCAAACGGCAACACGCCCGGGTAGCGCACGTAATCGAGGTGGAGGCCGTCGAGTTCGGGATAGCGGGCCATCAGCTCCGCGAAGGTTGCGGCGAGATACTCGACGACACCCGGTGCGGCGGGGTCGAGCCAGACGGCCGGCGTGCCCATTCGGTAGTAGCTGCGATCCGGCTCCGGGATTTCGAGTTTCGGATAATCGAGGATCGAGCGTCCGCGCCGATCGACGAGCACTGCGTCGCGGCCGACCTCGCTGATGATCTTCGCATCGCGATGATTCGCGAGCGAGAGAACGTTGACCCAGGCGTGAACGCGTATCCCCAACAGATGGGCTCGTCTGACGAGAGTGTTCAATGTGTCGACGCCGGTCGAATCGCGTATCCGCTGGTAGGGCGCGGTTCCGGCGTAGCTCGAATCGAACCACGCCTGGCCGCCGCGGTAGACCTGCACGAAAAGATCCGTGGCGCCGATCGCGCTGGCGTACGCGATCAGTTCATCGAGGCGCTCGGGATGCTCGAGGACCCGTTGACTTCCCTCGCACAAGACCCAGAGCCCACGCGGACTGCCGCCCTCGAGGCGCCGATCGATTTCGGCTGCTTCATCTGTCGCGAGCGGCGGCGTTGGCTCCTCGCCGCACGCCAGCAGGGCGAGGAGGAAAACGAGAAGGCATCGGGAAGGCTTGAAACGGGCGGTCCACAAAGTGAGCCAGGTCTCCGGATGGCTTGCGCGGTCGGGCACCGCTGACAGATGGGATGTCGACACCCTCGAACGCAACACGCTAACCGACGGCATTGTCGGCCACAACGAGGGCGGTCCGCGTCGGCCGCGGTGGCAGCCGAGCGATGGCACGCGTTGACAGCGTTCGCGCCTTCTGCACACTGGGTGGGGGTGAGGGGTGCAATCGGGAATGTCGAGAAGAACGGCTGCGCGCGGCGTGCTGAGAAGCGGAATCGCTGATTTCCGTTCGTGGGTCGTGTTGATCGTTGCGCTCCAGGCGACCGGTGCGACCGGCATCGAACACACTTTGACGTCGCCCGTTGAGAGCGCCATCTCGCTGGATCTGCTGGAGCGGCCCGGGGTCGCGCTTCGCGTAGCACGCGAAGCCTTGGACCAGCGCGCGCTTCGCTCCGCGGAGGCGCTGCTCGAAGCGATCGCGAGCCGACACCCGCTGATTGCCGACCACGCCGATTTGTTGCGCATGCGCGCGCGAGTCGAATCCGGCAGGAGCGATGCGGCGATCGCCATGCGCGCGAGCTGGGAGGCGCGCGATTCGCCACTCGAAGCCGCGTTCTTCACGCTTCTCGGTCGCGCACACGCCGCCAAGGGGGATGAAGGCGCGGCGCGTGCGGCCTGGACCGGCGCAGCGGCGGCCTCCGGCGATCCCGAGCAGATCGCGGCGCTTCGCACCTCGATCGCGGCCTCGTGGGAGCGGTCGGGGGAGCGCGAACGCGCCGCGGAAGAATACCTCGAGGTCTGGACCCGTTATCCCTGGACCGAACCCGCTCGAGTCGCCGACGAAGCACTGAACAGCCTGCGCGAACCATTGGAGGAGCCGCGCCGCGGCGCTCGCCAATACCTCGAGCGCGGTGACGCATTCTACAGCAAGCACAGCAACGAAGAGGCACTCGCCGCCTACGATCGCGCTCTCGCGCTCGGCGGGATGGATCGCGGCGAGCGCCTGCGCGTGAAGCGACAGCGCGCCGACACCTCATTTCGCCTGCGCCGCTATCGGGAAGCCGCGATCGCCTATGCGGAGCTACCGCCAGACGATGAAATCCAGATCGAAAAGGCTAGATCCTACGCGCGGTCCGGCGATGTTCCTCGCGCGATACGTGAACTCGAGAGTCTTGGCGCGCGAGCCTGCAGCGCGCACGCGCCGCGCGCGAACCTGCTGGCGGGACTGCTTGCGGACGGGGAAGGCGAGCACGAGCGGGCGGAGGCTTTTTTCGAGAAGGCCCTCCGAGGAAGATCGAGAACCGTCTCAGCTGTAGCGGGCTGGCAGCTCGGCTGGTTGCGGTACCGCGCGAAGCGGTTCGCCGAGGCCATCGAATACTTCGATCGGCTGATTGTTGACGATGACGCGCCCTCGGCGCAGAGAGCGCGCTACTGGCGAGCCCGAGCCCTCGATCAGAGCGCTGGAGCCGGCGCCGAGGACGAGTACCGGGCGCTCGTTTTCGAGTACCCGCTCTCCTATTACGGCTTTCGAGCGGCCGCTCGTATTCAACCCGTCGAGGGGCCGGATCCCGAGCCGATCGCTTTGGGCTCTCCCCAGCTCGCGGAGCGGGATCTCATGCGAGCGCGAATCTTGTTGGAAGCCGGCATGCTGGCGGAGGCGCGCGCCGAACTCGAGCTGCTCTATCCGCGTGCCCGAGGACTCGCGGATCGTCTCAACCTCGCACAGCTCTACGCCGAATCCGGGGACTTCTACCGCCCCGGACGGCTGATGGTCGACGCGTACAGCGCGCGCTTGGCCGGACTGCCGGCGCCGAGAGACCTCGAGGTCTGGTGGCACGCCTGGCCGACTCCGTTCGTCGATTTGTTTGGTGAGGCCGCCGAGAGCGGCATCCGTGTCGAGCCCGGACTCGTGTACGCGGTGATGCGCGAGGAAAGCGGCTATCGCCCCGACGTCGTCTCGGTTTCGGGTGCGCGCGGATTGCTCCAGATCATGCCCGAGACGGGCGAGCGCCTCGCGCTCCGCGAATCCCTTTCGGAGTTTTCGCCCGATGATCTCTTCATCCCGAGCATCAATATCCGACTCGGGAGCGCCTATCTCGAGCAGCTGATGACGCGATTCGACGGTCGGCGATCGGCGGCCATCGCCAGCTACAACGCGGGCCCGGAGGCGGTGTCGGGCTGGCTCGCCGCAGGCCCGTCCGAAGATGACGAGTGGATCGAGGCAATCCCCTACGATCAGACACGCGAGTATGTAAAGCGCGTCCTACGCAGCCTTCACGTCTACCGCGCGCTCTACTGAGACCGCTGGCCCAGCCGGGTCTGGAATCGACCCAAGTATTGAGCCAGTTCTGCCGAACCGCTTCTAGCAACGGATGATGGAGGTGAATCCATGGCGGGCGGATCCGATGTACGCCTGGGCCAGACGCTGATCTTGCTGGTGATTCTCAGCGCCGCCGGCGGCTGGAACTATCACCGCAACGCGGTGATCGAGGACGCCGCGCCGCGGCCCTACCGCGGTTACTCGGACCAGGAACTCAATCAGATGATCTCGGCCTACCAGGATGAGGTCGAAATCCAGATGGCGCGCTACCGCAATTCTTCGGTCGCAAAAAAAGTGGCGGTCCGGGGTGGCGGCCTGCTGGACGACCGGATTGACGAGTTCGAGCGCGTTCAGCGACTCAGCAAAAAGCGCAAGGAGAGCGCCTACCAGGTCACCGAGAACCAGATCCTGGTCGAACAGCTCGCCACAGAGCGACTCACAAGAGAAAGGAATCGGCCAATTTACAAGATGATCTTCCGGCGGTTGACCACTTTTTGACGGCTCGGCTTGCCGGCGCCGACTGCCCGGCTCTCAGGGATCCTCGGTGTCGTCATCGCTGACGCCGCGCTTTTCGAGAAGCGTCTCTCCGAAGCCCACTTCCATTTCATCGTCGTCCGATACGACGACTTCGTCTTCCTCTTCTTCGAGCAGCGGCGCCATCCCGCCCGCGCGCTTTTTCCGCCCCTTTGGCCGGGGAGTCGGTTTGACTGACACCTTGGGCTTCTCGTGTTGATTGGCTCCGCACTTGGGGCAGATCGGTTCCGGGCGGTTCAGATCGTAGAATCGCCCGGCACAGACGAAGCAGATGTAGCGGGTTCCGAGCGGCGAGGCGGCGGCACCGGTGGCCGTCGTGACTTGGAACACGCTCCGCCGGGCGGCCTCGTGCACCTTGGCTTTCGCCGCGGCTTCCTTCTTGGCCTTTGCTGCTGCCGCAGCCTTTGCCTTGACGATGGCAGCCGCTTCCCTTGCTTTGAGGGCTTTTGCCTTTTCTCTGGCTTTGGCGGCAGCCGCGCGTTCCCTGACCTTGAGTGCCGCGGCCCTTTGCCTGGCTTTGGCGGCGGCCGCGCGTTCACTGACCTTGAGTGCCGCGGCCCTTTGCCTGACTTTGGCGGCGGCTGCGCGTTCCCTGACCTTGAGTGCCGCGGCCCTCTGCCTGGCTTTGGCGGCGGCTGCGCGTTCCCTGGCCTTGAGCGTTCTTGCCTTTTCCCTCGTTTTGGCGGCGGCCGCGCGTTCCTTGGCTTTGAAGGTTTTGGCCTTTTCCCTCGCTTTGGCGGCGGCCGCGCGCTCCCTCGCGCTGATGGCCGCAGCCCTTTCGCTGGCCTTGGCGGCGGCCGCTTTCTTTCGGGCCTTGAGCGCCGCAGCCCTCGGCTTCGCCGTCGCCCTTTTCGTGGCCTTGGACTTCTTCCTGGCCGGAGCCTTCGCCCTGGTGCGTTTGGTCGAAGCCTTCGCCTTGGTGCGCTTGGCCGGAGCCTTCGCCTTGGTGCGCTTGGCGGGGCGTCGCGCCTTGGTTGTCTTCTTCACGGGAGTCATGCGTCCTCCCTGGCTTGAACGCGGATCGTCTCCCCGGCCTCGGCACAGCGCCGGATTCCCAGCTGACGTGCTTCGTCGGGGCCGTCGACCCGCGAGTGGTCGATTTCAATTGCGACGCCGCCTTTCGGCAACTCGATGCCCGCGGTGTCGAGCCACGAGCGGTACGCGGCGATCAAGTCGCGTCGAGCGGAAGTCGGCGAGTCAGTCCCTTCGGCGTTCTTGATCGGTGAGTATTCCAGGCTGCGATCTCCCTCTATCAGACAAACGGGCCGGGCGGCGCCGAGTGCGTCGAACACGAAGCGTTCGAGTTTGCGCCCATTGGGTTCGGAGGGTTGAACGGGCCGGCCCTCATCGTCGATCGTCGGGATCCGCTTCGCCGAGGCGTGATAGGGCAGGAACTCATCGGCGTGTTCGGCAACCCGGCGAATGAACGCGGTCGAGAAGATGTGAATCGCGGCATTGCCGGCCCAGAACTCCAGCTCGCCGTTTTCATCGGTCGCAAAGCGGTGTTCGTCGTCGATCTCGCTGTACTCGATGACGCCGATCTTGCCGTCCGCCCGCGCGACCACGCCAACCTTCTCCATCGGATCGCACTTGCGGATGACCTTGCAGGACATCTCCGCCTCGGCCTCGAGATGGAAACCCAGGTAGGTGGGGTCCGCGATTCGAATCAGCGGATTGTCGACCTGGTAGTAGAAGACCGTGTCGACGCCACGGCGCTCGATGTCATCCAAGGCGCCAGAAGAGAGCAGGGCGGTCAGCGATCCGCCATGACCGTTTGGATTTTCGAAGATCCGGTCGGGTCGCTCGAGCATCATACGGCCTTCGAAGTCCAGGCTCTGCACCATGCCCTGTTGGAAGAAGGTCACATCCTCCGAGGGCAGGCCGAACGAGTCGTTGTCGGCAAACAGGGCGCGCGTGGCGACGTCGGTCGCGGCGCTGGTCATGATGTACCAGGGGAGGGGGTGTCCAGAGCGACGGCGCAGGCCGCGGATCTTCTGGGCCTGCTGTTCGAAGAGGGTCCGCTCGCTGATGGGGCCGACCGGGTAGGCCCCCTTGGGCCCGTCGAACCCCAGCCGCGTGGCCTGGCCGCCGGCCACCACCAGCGCGGCGACACGTCCTTCGGCGAGGCCCTGGCTGCCGCGCTCGAATGCCCGCTCGGCCGCCGCCGCATCGCCACCATGGCTGGGAAGCCGCACTATCGGAACCGCCTCGAGTTTTGGAGGGCGGCTGCCAGTGCGGCCAGTGGCCGCGGCGTGGGTGCGCTCCAACGTCGCCAGGTCGACCGCTGTGGCCTGATCGAGGAGTCTCTGCCGCTGCTGTTCGTCTAGTCGATCCCAGAAGCGGAAAACCCGATCCTGGCCGTAATCTCGGAAGCGACCGAGTGTTTTCTCGAAATTTTGCTGTCCGCGGTTCTTACCCGGCACGCGTTCTGTGTAACCCCCGTGGAATCGCGCGCCTATAGCACAGCCCACACCAAACCGGAAAGAGGGCCTGCCAACCGCGCGCAGGCGCAGCCTGAAGCAGGGCGAAATCGACCGGATCGAGGGGAGTTTCGGGGCCTCGCGAACCCAGATCGTCTACTTAACATAATAATACTTATCGGACATTATATTTGGGGGCGCAACGTGCAAATGCCGGGTTTCGCCGATTTGGAAATGCCGGGTTTCGGGCGCCGTGTCGGGCCGCTAGGGGGGCCCGGGGGGTCTTTGCGCGGGCGCTGAACCTTCGATCAGGGTGCCGGGATCTGCCGGAGTTCGGCGAGGATCGCGCTGAGGTACTGCGACAGCATCAGCTCCGGAGCATCGCTGTCGAGTTTCAGCGCGAGTTCGCGGGCGCGCTCGATTTCGCCGGCCTGCTGAAGACAGCGCGCCGCTTCGGCGAGCGCCCAGTGGCGGAGCGGATAACGCTTCACCGCTCCGGCGCGCGCGTAGGATTCCGCGGCTTCGAGCCAGCGCGCGCCGTCCTCGTAGGCCTGGCCGATTCGCTGTTCGAAAATCGCCCGCAGATTCGAGTTTCCACCGAGATCGTCAATGGCGCCGCGCCAGATCTCAATGGCGGCGTCGGATTCGCCGGCTGCCGCAGACAGGTTTCCCTGCTCAAGCCGCGCCAGCGCCGCGGCCACCGTGCCCGCGTGGTCCTCGGCGATGGCGCTGAATTGGCCCGCGAACTCGCTTCGAATCGCCGCGGCCGCGTCCGGATTGGCGAGTTCGGGCACCGTCAAGGCATCGGGATCGGCGCCCATGGCCTGCAGGTATTCGGCGGTGACCCGATCGAACGCGTCGGAAGCGGCCTCCGCCTCACGGGTCCGGTGCGAGGCTAGAGCGCCGATCGCGGCGGCCGACCCGAGTACGATCAGCAACGCGGCAATGGTCAGCGGAAGGTGGTTGCGGATCCACTGCGCAGCGCGCTCGGCGACGGATTCGATCTCTTCGATGACGTGCGATCGCTCGTATTCGTGCTTGCGGGCCACGCTGCCTCTCTTTCTCTTCGGGGATTCCCTGTAGATGGTGCGGCTGATCGGATCGTGCCGCGCGGATTGTATCGGATGCTTCGGCGACATCGAGATCCTGGGGGCCCAGGGTTCCGAGTCGATCCCCCCTACTCGCGGTCGTCGTCCTTGCGCGACCGCGGTCGCAGGCGCAGCCGGATCGGAATGCCGTCGAAGCCGAAGCGCTCTCGGAGTCGGTTCTCGAGGAACCGGCAGTAGGAAGGCTGAACGGAGCTGGGATCCGTACAAATCAGTACGAAGGTGGGCGGACGGACGGTGGTCTGTGTCGCGTAGAAGAACTTCAGCGGGCGTTTGCGGGTTCCACGCTGTGCCATCGCGGGTTCGTGCCGACGCACGCAGTCCTGCAGCCAGCGATTCAACTCGGCGGTCGGAATCCGGTGCTCGGCGGTCTGCTGCAGTTTCTGCGCGCGCTCGAGCAGGCGCCCTACTCCGGCGCCGGTCTTCGCGGAAATCTGGCACAGCGGCGCACCCCCGAGGAAACGCAGTCCGCGTTGGATTTCTTCGCGAACCTCCTTCGCTCGGTCGGATTCGCTTTTCTCGATCAGGTCCCATTTGTTTGCAAGGATCGCGGTCGAGCAGCCTCGCTCGTGGGCGAGGCTCGCGATCGTCGCGTCCTGTGCGCCGAAACCCTCGCTGGCGTCGATCACGATGAGTGCGACTTGCGCGCGTTCCAACGCGCGCAAGGCCATCAGCGCGCTGCCCCTTTCGGCGCTTCGCGTCCGCCTGCCCTGCCTGCGCAGGCCCGCGGTGTCGATCAGGGTGAAGCGCTGATCGCCCTGCACGACCAGGGTATCGATCGCGTCACGCGTTGTACCCGGCACGTCGGACACGACGACGCGATCCTCGCCGACCAGGCGGTTGAGCAGCGAGCTCTTGCCGACGTTCGGCCGGCCGACGATCGCGATGCGAATCCCCTCGTCGCGGACGGGCCCGACTTCGCGGGACTCGGGAATCTGCTCGACGAGTTCTTCGAGTGCGTCCCAGGCCCCCGTGGCGTGCTCGGCTGAAACCCCCCGCGTGTGTTCGAAGCCGAGGCCGAAGAACTCGCCGACGCGCGCTTCATGTTGCGGTCGGTCGATCTTGTTGACCGCGAGCATCACGGGTTTCGAGGTCTGGCGCAGGGTTCGCGCGACCGATTCGTCTTCGGGCAGCAATCCGGATTTGCCGTCCACCAGGAAGAGCACCGCGTCCGCCTCGGAGATCGCCGCCTGGGCTTGCTGCTGGACCGCGCCGTAGAGGCCCTCTTCTGCGTCTCTGTCCAGCCCGGCGGTGTCGACGATCAACACCCGGCGCCCGCCGACTTCGATTTCGGCCGCGATCCGATCCCGGGTAATGCCCGGCACGTCTTCGACGAGTGCTCGACGCACGCCCGCAAAGCGATTGAACAGCGTCGATTTCCCGACGTTCGGGCGGCCGACAATGGCGACGATCGGGAGGTTGGACGCGGGTGCCATAAGGGGTCTCGAAATGCGCCGGATGGAATGCGGTGGCGAGGCGTGAACCGTGCCGCGCAGGGTAACGCGGTCGCCCCCGGCATCAATCGCCCGCGGGCGAATCGGCTTGACGCCGGCAGCCGGTCCGCTTTAGGCTCGCACCGCGTCGGACCGCGGGCGCTGCGCGCAGCGAATCTGCTGATTTCGGCCGCAGCGGCTTTCTCGGGTTTTAACCGCAGCGACTTTCTCGGGTTTCGACCGGATTGGGGGCTCATGAGACCGCGGGACTGTTCGCCCGTTCGCTGGTCGACGCCCGCGCTCGCTGTCTCGATGCTCGCGCTCTTCAGCTCGACACTCGTCCTGTTCGCCGCAACGCCCGCTTCCGCGACTCCCGAGACCCTGAAGCGCTCGGTGGGCAACATCCTCTTCGCGCCATTGGACATCGCCGCGTCACCCATCACGGCCGGCAAGGCGCTCTACAACAACCTGCGGGAGATCGACGATTCCCGATGGGTGCGGATCGTCTTTCCGGTTCCCGGTTACGGTTGGCTCCTGGGCGTCCAGATTGGCGGCGGCGCCATCCGCGAGATCGCGGGGCTGCTGGAACTGCTGCCCGGCCTGGGACTGTTGTTCTTCGACGCCGACCTCGATCCGCTCTACGACCCCGCCGAGCGGAACGACGCGCTGGTCGAAGTGCAAACGCCGCCTCTGAAGATCAAGTTCGGCGTGAACTACGTCGCCCCGCCTGCCAGTCGTTCAGTGGAACTACGGCAGTAGTTTGGCGGGCTTGCGGCGCGGGTGGAGCAGAACGCGCTCCGGGCCGTTCAAAGATGTTCCCGGTCGCTCAAGAAAGACTCCACGGCATCGAAGATCACCCGGGTCTCGTCGGGTCGCTGCCAGCGCAGATCTGGAACCTTGCGCAGCCAGGTGCGCTGTCGGCGCGCAAAGCGCCGCGTATCGCGGCGCATGGCTTCGAGTGCGTTGGCCAGCGTGTCGGCGGCGTCTACGACGGCTGTCATATGGCGATACCCGATCGCGCGCATCGGTCGAAGCTCTGGCCCGTAACCCCGCTCGCGAAGCGCTCTCGCTTCGCGCAGCAACCCGTTGTCGATCATCTCGCCGCAGCGGCGATTGATTCGCTCGGTGAGTGCCTCGCGACCCGGGTCCAGCGCGAGGTGCAGCGTTCGATACGGGCGGTCGCCAAAGGCGTGTTGCGCGCGCAGGCTCGAAGCTGGCTCGCCGAGGCGCCCGGCGATTTCCAGCGCTCGGATGATGCGTCGGGCGTCGTTCGGGTGGATGCGATCTGCGGCTTCGGGATCGACCTCGGCGAGGCGCCGGTGCAGCCGAAGCGGGTCGCCTGCGTCGACCGCGGCGCGGAACTCGGCCTCGAGTTCGGCGCGCAGCCCGGGATCCGCTTCCCCCGCTTCGAGAAGACCTTCGAGGAATGCTCGAATGTAAAGCCCCGTTCCGCCCGTCAATACAACGATTTTGTCTCTCGCGTGAATTTCTGCGGCGGCCTTGCGCGCCTCTTCCGCGTAGCGGCCGGCGCTGTAGGTGACGTCTGGCGTCACCACATCCAGCAGATGGTGGCGGACCTGCGCGCGCTGCTCGGGTGAGGGTTTGGCGGTGCCGACATCCATGTAGCGGTAGACCTGCATCGAGTCGGCGTTGACGATCTCAGCGCCAAATTGCTTGGCGATTTCGATCGCGAGCGGCGTCTTGCCCGAAGCCGTCGGCCCCGTCACCACCACCACCGGTGGCTTCTGCGTCCGCTCGTCCCGATCCATCCCCCGAGACTATCCGCCCTCCTCCCTCTCCGCCGCGTATCGCGATGGGGTCATCGCCGGGAGAAGCGGCGTTCGATTTCTGCGAGCTCGATCGGGACCGCAACGGGGCGCCCGTGCGGGCAACAGGGTGCCCAGGGGATCGCGTCCATCGCGTCGAGCAAGGCGCGCTGCTCCTGTGGAGAGAGCGCATCGCCCTTGCGCCGAGCCGAATGGCACGCGAGCGATGCGAAGACCCGGTCGGCGGCCTCGAGGCTGCGGGATCCCGCGCGCAACGCGTCGGCAGCGGCTCCCGCTGCGGCGAGTTCCTCTGCGAGATTTCGGACGAGCTGGGCCGGGTCTCGACCGGCCAGCAGCGCGGGAACCGCGCGAATCGCCACGGTGGCATCGCCGTAGTGTTCGAAGTCGAAACCCAATCGCTCGACGGCTTCGCGAGATTCGATCAGCGCCGCGAGCGGCGCGGGCTCGACGCGCAGCGTGGCTGCGATGAGCAATCGCTGGCTCTCGACAGCGCGTTCGAGCCACTCCGCGCGCAGGCGCTCGAAGAGAACGCGCTCGTGTCCCGCGTGCTGATCGATCAAGAGCAACTGCTCCTTGGTCTCGAGTACGAGGTAGGTGGAGAGGAGCTGACCGAGCAGGCGCAGGTCCGCGAAGCGCACGCGCGGTGCGACCGCGCGCCCACCCTCGCTCGCGCGGAAGTCTTCGAAGCGGAATCCGGGCGAATCCATTGCGAGCTGCGCGGTCGCGCTGTCCGCCGGGTCGACACCCTCTGCAAAGACCCAATCGCTCGACCCGCCGTCGCGGGCCAGGGTGGCTTGCGACGTGGATTCGTCTTTGGCGGCGTCCTTCGCAGCGGCGGGCGGGCCGTCGACCGCAAGCCAGCGACGCGCCGAGACGGCATCGCGAACCCCGTGCCGGACGAGCTGATGGATCGCGCGCGGGTCCGCAAAGCGTACCTCCCATTTCGTCGGGTGTACGTTGACGTCGACCAGCTCGGGCGGAATGTCGAGAAACAGCACGGCGGCCGGAAAGCGGCCCCGCGGCAGCAGGTCGCGATAGATCTCGACCAGCGCGTGTTGCAGTACGCGGTCTCGCACCGGTCTGCGATTGACGTAGAGGTAGATCCCGGCCGCGGTCGAGCGGTGCCGCTCGGGGCGAGAAACGAAACCAGTTAGAGTCACCCTTCCCGCTTCGCGCGAAACCGGTGTGAAGGCCGCCGCATCCGCTTCACTGATCACCGCAGCGATGCGGTCCAGCGGGTCGTCGGTTGCGGGCCAGGAGAACGCGGGTCGATCGTCGCGCTGGACGTCGAAGTGAATCGACGGCAGCGAGAGCGCCGCGCGAGCCAGCCAATCCGAAATGTGCCCCCACTCGGTCGTCGCGGTCTTCAGAAATTTGCGGCGCGCGGGAATGCCGCTGAACAGATCGCTCACTTCGATGCGGGTGCCCGGGGGCCCCCCCACGGCGCGCTGACTCTGGATCGTACCCGCCTCGACCCGGAGTTCGGTGGCTTCGGGGGCTTCCCGGGGGCGGCTGCGGAGCCAAAAGCGAGAGACCGAGGCGATCGCCGCGAGCGCCTCGCCGCGGAATCCATAGGTGGCGATTCGCGTGAGATCGTCCGTGGCGAAGATCTTGCTCGTGGCGTGGCGTTCCAGGCTGAGCCGGGCGTCTGCTGGGCTCATCCCCCAGCCGTCGTCCGCGACTGAAATCCAGTCCTGGCCGCCATTGCGGATTTCGACCCGGATTCGGCTCGAATCGGCATCCAGGGCGTTTTCGACCAGCTCCTTGACGACCGAGGCGGGTCGCTCGACGACCTCCCCAGCGGCGATCAGGTCGATCAATGCGCCGCTCAGGCGCCGGATCGGCGCAGCTCGCTTCCGGGTCTGTGAATCGTCGCTGGACATCGCCCCCCTTATGCCCTGTATCATGCACCCTGGGGCGGAGTCAACGGCGCTAAATTTGAGGGGCGGTTGCGACACGCAATTACCTTGACAATCATCGCGGCTTCCCAATAGATTTGGCTGGTCGCCAGATGGCTGAAAGGGAGAATGGCAGCGCGGGTGGGGAAACCACCGTAGGCAAATTGCGCAACACGGCTGACAGTTCCGGGAGGGGACGCGAGCATGAGTGAGATCGGAGTCCACGGGGAAGGTTCGATCGGCAGCGAGACTCGTCTATCGGACCGACCGACCGGCCAGCGCCGCAGCGACCGAGTGGTTGGAGTGGGACCCGCGAGCCAGCTGGTCGTTGACCAGGCCATGGCCGCAGCGCGGGTCGACCTACCGCTGTTGGTGACGGGTCCCGCCGGCTCTGGCAAGGAACACATCTCGCGAGCCGTCCATGCCTGGAGCAACCGCGCCGCGAATCCCTTTGTGGTGGTTTCGTGCAGCGCGGTCGACGCCACCCTGCTCAGGCGCGAGATCTTCGGCTGTGCGGCGGGCGTGCATCCGCTGCTTCAGGAGGCCTACGTCGGTGCGCTGACCCGCGCTGACTCCGGCACGGTGCTGCTCGACGAGATCGGCAAGCTTCCCGACGGTGTGCGCAGCGATCTCGTCAGCGCGATCAAGCAGGGAACCTTTCAACCCGAAGACGGTGTACCCGCTTCTGCGCTGCGCGCGCGAATCATCGTCACCGCCCTCGAAACACCCGAGCGTTCGCCGTTCGGAGATCTTCCCTGCCACACCATCGAATTGCGACCGCTCAGCGAACGCACGGAGGACATTCTTCCACTGGCCGCGCACTGGCTGCGCTTGGCAGCCGACGAAGTGGGGGTGAAACCTGTGGGCTTCACATCCGATGCGCGCGAAGCGCTGCTCGTCGAACCGTGGCCGGGAAATGTTCGCGAACTCGCCGAGCGCATACGGCAGGCCGTGCAGTTGGCGGGCGACGGTTCGATCAGCGCAGAGGCGTTGCTGCTCGCGGGCGAACTCGAGGATGTGCCGTCGTTCAAAGAAGCGAAGCGCGCGTTCGAAACCCGCTACGTGGTGGGATTGCTGCGCCGATGCGGCGGAAATATCAGCCGTGCAGCGCGCCTCGCGAAGAAAGACCGCAAAGATTTCTACGACGTCATCCGGCGAACCGGCGTCGATCCGACCGACTTCCGCTGAACGCCCGGACAGGCCGCTTTTGGAATGAGACGGCTCCACTGGCCGGGGCCCAGTTGGCCGGGTCAGGGGGTTGCCCGGACAGGCCGCTTTTGGAATGAGACGGCTCCACTGGCCGGGGGCTACTGCCCCCTCAATCGATAGCTTTCCGATACGGATTGACCCGGCTAACTGGGCCCCGGCCAGTGGTGCTATCTCACACCAGAAATGGTCTGTCCGGGCTAGATGCGCCAGCTGGGGGGCGTGTTCGCCTCGATGGCGGCTTTTTCCTTTTTGTAGCCGTCCCTTCCGAGCAGTGCGAACGCGGCGATCTTGCCGGCTTCGACGCCGGGTTGGTCGTAGGCGTTGATCCCGTAAAGAGCGCCCTGATAGGCCGTCTGCAACTCCAGCGCGAAGAACAACTGCCCGACGCTCTGCGGGTGGATCTCGGGGAGGATCCAACAGGCGCTGGGTCTGCGAGCTGCGGCCAGCGCGATCGCGGTGCCTCGCTGTTCGGCTCGTAGCAGTGTGCCGAGATCGATGCCCTCGAGGTAGTCGGCGGGCTCGTCACCCGCGACCCGTTGCACGCGCCGAGGCTTTTCGACGGTCACGAAGTTCACCCACTTGTCGGCGGGCCCCTCCACGAAGAGCTGGACCTGCGAGTGTTGGTCGGTGGTGCCGCGAGCGGGAAGCGGTGTCGGACCGACGCCCGTCGTCCGCGCTCCACGGCGCGCGCGCTTTCCGAGGCTCTCGCCAATCAACTGCGCGTACCAACGCGCCAGCGGCTCGAGGGCATCCGCATACGGCATCAGCACGTGAACGCTCTTCCTTTTGTGCTCTGCCATCAGATACGCGATGGCTGCCGAAACCGCAGCGGAATTGTCCGCGAGCGCGGCATTCGCAATGCGCGAGAGATAGCGCCGTGCGCCCTGCACGACGGCGCCAACATTGACGCCAGCGACGGCTGGCGTGAACAAGCCGGGTGCCGTGAGAACCGAGAAGCGGCCGCCCAGATCGGCTGGAAAGTCGAGGATTTCAACACCTTCGCGGGTACCCAGTTCGCGAAGCGCGCCGCGTCCGGTCGTGAACACGCAGTGATCCGCCCAACGAACTCCTCGCCCTACTCGCTCGAGGGCGTCTCGCAGCACCTGGAAACCCGCAGCGGTTTCGACGGTGCTGCCGGATTTTGAGACGACGTGCACCAGCGAATGACGCAGATCGACCACCTCGAGCAGAGAACCCAGGGTTTCTGGATCGACGTTGTCGACGAAGTGGACCCGCGGCCCGCCGCGCTGGCGGTCCGATAGCAAGCCGTGGTGCGGGTGCGCGCTGGCCCGCAGCAGCGCTTCGGCGCCCAACGACGAACCGCCGATGCCGATGTGAATCAGATCATTGGGTTTGCGCGCGCGCCAGCGGGCCACCGAAGCCTGGACGGCGCGCAGCGCGGCGGTCCGCTTCAGCACCCGGACGAAACCCGATGGTGGGTGGGATCCCTGGAGTTTTGGCAATACCTCGCGACAACGCCGTAGCTCCGCTCGTACCTCGGCGCGCGCAACGCCCTGGGAGCCGGCCAGGGGGGGTGCGAGCGATCCTCCGGCGTCGAAGTGGATGTCCCACCCTGCCCTGCTTCGCGTCACCGCATTCTCCCTTTCCGGCCGCCGCCGGGCAGCGCCCCAGCTCGATTTATCGCAGCCGACCCATAGACTGGCGGCGACCCTCCAACCGTCAAGGTAGATTGCAGCCATGCGCGTCGCCCTGGTGCAGATGACCTCGACCGACAAGCTGTCGGAAAACCTCGCATCCGCGCGGCGCGCGGTGGGCGAAGCCGCTGATCGTGGCGCCGAATTCATCGCGCTGCCAGAGAACTTCGCCTTTTTGCGCCGCGAGGGGAACCCGATTCCCTGCGCACAGAGTCTCGATGGCGAGATCGTCGAAACCGTGCGCGAACTCGCGAGCCGACATCGGCTGCCGATTCTCGCAGGAACCTTCGCCGAGCTCATCGAGGGCGATCAGCGGGTCTACAACACGAGTGCGCTGATCTCCGAGACCGGCCAGATCGCGGCCGTCTATCGAAAGATCCACCTCTTCGACGTCGACCTGGGCGAGAGCGGCGGCGGCGTGTTCAGGGAGTCGGCGTTCACCGCACCCGGTGAGGAGGTCGTGGTCGCGGAAACAGCGTTTGGCAAGGTCGGCCTCTCGGTCTGCTACGACGTCCGCTTCCCCGAACTTTACCGGGAGATGGCCACCCGGGGCGCCGACTGGATCACGGTGCCGAGCGCCTTTGCGCCCGAGACCGGCAATTTCCACTGGGAGGTCCTGCTCCGCGCGCGCGCAATCGAGAATCAGGCCTTCGTGCTCGCTCCGGCTCAGTGTGGGCGGCACAGCCCGGACCGGGCCAGCTACGGCCACTCGCTGATCGTCGACCCGTGGGGGCGCATCCTCGCCACAGCCGGTGACGAACCCACCATCGTCGTCGCGGACTGCGAACCCGATGAGCTGGAGCGCGTTCGAGCCAGTCTTCCCGCGCTGCGCCACCGGAGGCTCTGATCCGCTCGCCGGGCGCCCCGCGCCTCAAGGCCACAGCAGCAAGGGCCGATTATCCAGGCAGCGCGCGACGCGCCGGCTTTGGAGGGGCGGGATGGACGGCGACAAGCCCAAGGCACGCGGTGTACTGGTCATCTGCGATGGCGGATTCGAGGGGATGGAATACGAGCTCACCTCGGACGAGGTCCTGATCGGCAGAAATCCCAACACCACCATCACGCTTCTCGACGAAAACATCAGCCGCGAACACGCGATCGTTCTGCTCGATGAGGAAACCGGGACCTACACGATCGAGGATCTCCAGTCGTCGAACGGCACCAAGGTCAACGGCAAGCGGATTCGCTCGGCGAAGCTCGCCAATAGCGACGAGATCGAGATCGGCAACACTCGCTTTCGCTTTCTGATCAAGGCCAGCTCGAGCGCGTCCTCCTGAGAAAACGCGCCGTCGGGCGCGATTGTTCAGGAGCCTTTGTCTCCGCCCGAAGGGCGGTGCAGCGCTCCTGAGAAAACGCGCCGTCGGGCGCGATTGTTCAGGAGCCTTTGTCTCCGCCCGAAGGGCGGTGCAGCGCTAACCCGAGAGCTAGCCTCTAGCAATGCCGAGCTACCAAAGCTGGGGGCGACTGCCGAAGGCGACTCCCGCTGCGGTTCGCCGCATCTACTGGCGCAGTGAGCTGGTCGATCTCGATCTCGGGACGCCGCCCGTCCTCCCGTTCGGCCTCGGCCGCAGTTACGGCGATAGCTGTCTGAACGACGGCGGGGTGTTGATCGACACCAGCCACCTCTCGCGATTGATCCACTTCGATTCGGAGCGCGGGATCGTGCGTGCCGAGGCGGGGATCAGCCTCGAGCGGCTGCTCGCGGTGATCGTTCCGCGCGGTTGGTTCCTGCCGGTCAGCCCGGGCACCCAGTTCGTCACGCTCGCAGGCGCGGTCGCAAACGACATTCACGGCAAGAACCATCACCGCGCGGGGACCTTTGGCTGCCATGTCCGGCGCTTCGAGCTCTGGCGCTCGGACGGCACGCGGCGGGAGTGTTCGCCCGACGAGAACGCCGAGCTTTTCCGGGCGACGATCGCTGGAATGGGCCTCACGGGTCTGATCTCGTGGGTGGAGATCCAGCTCGTGCGCATCGCGAGCCCGTGTCTGCAGATGGAGCGAATCCGATTTCGGAGCTTCGAGGAGTACCTCGCGCTCGAGGAAGAATCGAGCGCGGACTACGAATACACCGTCTCCTGGGTCGATTGCCTGCGATCCGGTCCGATGCGTGGCTTGTTTCAGCGGGCCAACTTCTCAGCGGGCGGCGGCGCGCGCGGAATCCGGCGGCCGCTTCGCGTTCCGTTCGACATGCCCTCTTTCGCGCTGAATTCAACCGTGGTGAAATGCTTCAATCAGGCGATCTTCCAGCTGCAGCGACGGGATCGCATCTCGCGCGTCACCCACTACGCGCCCTTCTTCTATCCGCTCGATCGGGTACTCGACTGGAATCGGATCTACGGAAAGCGAGGCTTCTACCAGTACCAATTCCTCGTGCCCAACGATGCGGAAGGCGGGTTCCAAGAAATCCTGCGCCGGATCAGCGCTTCGCGCCAGGGTTCCTTCCTTGCCATCCTCAAGCGACTCGGCAGGATCGCTTCGCCGGGGTTGATGTCGTTTCCACGGGAGGGATTGACGCTCGCGCTCGACTTCCCGAACCGCGGACAGACCACGCTCGACCTGCTCGAAGAGCTCGACGACGTCGTCCGGGCAGCCGGCGGTTGCGTCTACCCCGCGAAGGACGCGCGTATGTCGGCGGCGAGTTTCCAAAGCTACTACCCGCAGTGGAAGGAGTTTTCGCACACACTCGATCCCCGGTTCTCCTCCTCCTTCTGGCGGCGCGTGACGGCGGGTGCGGGATCATGAACCGAATCCTGATTACCGGTGCCACTTCCGCGATCGCTCAGCAGGCGGCCAGGCATTTTGCGGCCGACCGCGCAGCGTTTCTGTTGGTCGGTCGCGATCCCGACAAGCTCGCTGCCGTCGCCGACGACCTGCGCGCTCGCGGCGCAAAAGAAGTGGATACCGTGGTCGTCGACCTGCTCGACCTCGCACGCTGTTCGCGGCTGATCGACGAAGCGGTCGAGCGGCTCGGAGGGCTCGACGCGCTGCTGGTTGCGCAGGGAACGCTTCCCGACCAGGCCGCGTGCGAAGTCGACCCCGAACTGACCCTCCGCGAACTCTCGCTCAACGCGATGGGGCCGATCACGCTGCTCCTTCGGGCCGCCGCCCACTTCGAAACCCAGCGCAGCGGTTGCCTCGCCGTGATCACCTCCGTCGCCGGGGTGCGTGGGCGCCGAACCAACTACGTCTACGGCGCCGCCAAGGCGGCCGTGTCGACTGTCCTCGAGGGTCTGCGCGGCCGAATGGGCGAAGCCGGAGTGAGCGTCGTCGATATCCGTCCGGGATTCGTCGAAACGCCGATGACCGCGCACCTGCCGAAGAAGCCACTCGTTGCGACTGCTGCGTCAGTGGGCGAGCGCGTCTACCGGGCGATGGCTTCCGGCGACGCCGTGGTCTACACCCCGTGGTTCTGGCGCTGGATCGCGCTTGCAATCCAGCTGATCCCCCGATCGATTTTTGCGAAACTCCCCATTTGATCAGTCCGCGATGAATTCATCCAACCTCGTACCGCGATTCTCAGCGTCATCCTGCCGAGCGCTCACGGCGTTTCGCGACCATCCGTGGGCCGGGGCGATCGCCGGCGCCGTTTGTAGTGGTGGCGAATGGTCTCGACGACTTCGTCCGGGTCATCCGTGACAGAGAAGAGTTTGAGGTCGCGCTTCGAGACCATCTTATCGTTGAGTAGTCGGTCCGTGAGCCAATCGACCAATCCCCCCCAGTAGGCGGTTCCAAAGAGAATCACCGGAAAGTCATGGATCTTGCGGGTCTGCTTGAGGGTCAGGGCCTCGAAGATTTCATCGAGCGTTCCAAAACCGCCCGGAAGCGCCACGAACCCGCAGGCGTATTTCACGAACATCACCTTGCGGGCGAAAAAGTAGTTGAAGTGGATGATGGTGTCGGCGTATTGATTGGGCTCCTGCTCGAATGGCAACCTGATGTTCAACCCGATCGATCGGCCCTCTCCGCGATTTGCGCCGAGGTTTGCCGCCTCCATGATTCCGGGGCCACCGCCGGTGATGATCGAGAAGCCTGCCTCTGACAGCGTCTGAGAGACCCGGACGGCGTTCTGGTAGTAACTGTGATTGCGCCCCACCCTGGCGCTTCCGAAGACGGAAACCGCGGGCCACACGGACCGAAGGGTCTCGAAACCCTCCACGAACTCGCCCATGATCTTGAACACGCTCCAGGTGTCTTTGGACTGTCGATCGGGCATAGCGCTCCTATCGGACTCCCGGCGCGAACGGCTGAGCGGGCCCGTCACTCAGGGCTTCTTGAAAAGTTCGTCGAGGGCTGCACGCGCGCGCGCTGGTTCGGCGCCCGCGGAATCGCGGGGTCGGTCTCCGTACGCGAAGTAATCGCAGCGATTGGCTCGCTCGCGATCGGACACCCATTCGGCGTTCGGTTCCCGGCACTGGTTGTAGGCATTGCGGTCGTAGTGGATACAGTTGAGGCAGACGTGGAGATCGGAATCGCACTTCTCGCAGGTCTCGCGAAACCCGATCCGCTCACCGGCCGCGAGTTCGACCGCCGCGTTGCACGAAAAACAACCCATGCCACCCGCAGACTGCGCCAGCCCCGAGCTTCCTGTCAAGCCATGGCGGCCCCCCGCTCCCCGCGGAACTCCCGCCCGCGAGCGGCTTCGGGTCCCGCAAACCGCCTCACTCAATCGGGTAATTCAGTTTCTACCCGGCGGCTCCGATACGGAATGCGGAGCGTAACGATGCGCAAACCGATCCTCTCCAGCCGATCCGACGAGCCCGAGGTCGCCAAACAAATCGAGGACTTCGTCGTGGGCCTCGCCGAGTGCGTGGACGATCTTCAGGACGCCGAGTTCAAGAGCAACCTGGACCAGCTCGCGACCACCGCACAGGTCCTCGGCACCAGCGCGAGCGAACTTGGATTCGATCTGCTGGCCGCATCGGCGTCGGATCTAGAGCGCTGTTGTCTGTCCGACAGCGTGGACCAGGTTCGAGAGACCCTCATCGATCTCACCGAGATCGCGAAGCGGATCCGTATGGGCCACCGCGGGGCGATCTGAACAGCAGCTCCAGCATCCCGCATCTGCAGTACCAGCGGGCGAATCCTCCGGATTCGCTTGCGGCGTCGCACAAGCTGCGCTTCGCGAGCTTGCGCTCCTAGCGGGCGAATCCTCCGGATTCGCTTGCGGCGTCGCACAAGCTGCGCTTCGCGAGCTTGCGCTCCTAGCGGGCGAATCCTCCGGATTCGCTTGCGGCGTCGCACAAGCTGCGCTTCGCGAGCTTGCGCTCCTAGACGAAAAACCAGAGGCTGATCGGATTCCCGTCCGCGTCGGACCAGCGACCGCTCTGCAAAATCACGAAGGCAAGGATTCCCAGATTGCTCCCCGCGTGGGTGATGACCAGGGACATCAGGTTCTTGCGATAGTAGAACCAGAGCATCGTGAGAATCACCCAGGCAATCGCGACCGGCCGTTCCCACGCGACGTGGGAGACCGTGAACCAAATGACGACCACTGCGAAGCTGCGCCAGCGGAAGAGACCGATCGCAACATCGCGAAAGTCGTCGCGCTTGTTCCAGACGTCGACATACCGAACCAACCAGCTTCGGATCAAGAGCTCCTCCATGAACGGAGTCACGATGCCATAGCCGATGGTGCGCACGAACAGCGCGAGTGGCAGCAGCGAGGCGCCCCAGAGAGCGGGATCGAAGCCGGGCTCGTCGGGGCGCATCGATTCGATCCACAGATACGGGGCCATCCAAAGCGCGGCCCCGGCGATTCCGACCCCGAAGTCGATCGCGAACCCCTTGAGCCCGAAGGGATAGCCGCGCAGCTCGGGATAATGTCCGCGGTGGTAGTAGAAGAGCAGGAATCCCAGTGGCACCGCAACCTGAAGCGGAAGCACGTAGGCGCGCAGTCCGTCGGGCAGCTTCTCGCCGATCGAAATCAGCAGCAGAAAAGCCACGTAGGGCAGAAAATACGCCCCCCATCCGTGGCCCTCGCGACGACCCGGAGGCGGACTCTTCGACGTCTGCTCGATCGCTCCCACCGCCGTCCTCTCGCTCTGACCCGCCCGTCGGCGGCGGCTCCGCCGCTCCCCATCGTCGCCCGCACCGCTCATCGGCGTCCGCGCGGTCGATCGCGAATGGTCCGAGAGCCTACCGAAATTCAAGGCCTCGAGCGGGAGTCTCAGGCCCGACCACGAGGGGACGATAAGCAAGCTCACCCCCCTTGGGATCCGCTGCCGATCAGAGGCCCATGCTCTTCTTCGAGTACTCGTTTCTATTCGTGTTTCTGCCGTTGGTGCTGGCGGTCTACTTCACGCTGCCCCACTCCGCCCGGAACAGCTGGCTGCTCGTATCGAGCTGCGTCTTCTACTCGTTTTCGAGTTGGATGTTTCTGCCGGTTCTCTTCTGTTCGATCGCAGTCGACTTCGTGGCGGGGGGGCGAATTGCCCGCACCTCCGATCCGGCGGCGCGGAAGCGCTGGCTGCTCGTATCGCTGGTCACCAACCTCGGCGCGCTCGCTGGGTTCAAGTATCTCGGCCTGATCACCTCGGGGCTCGGCGATCTCTTCGGACACGAACGCATCCCCTTGCTGGAAGCGGCGCTACCGGTGGGGATCTCTTTCTACACCTTTCAGTCCATGAGCTACACGCTCGACCTCTACCGGCGCCGGATTCAGCCGGCGTGCAGCTTCCGCGACTTCGCGGCCTACGTCTCGATGTTTCCGCAACTGATCGCCGGTCCGATCGTGCGCTACGCGGATCTCGAGTCCCAGCTCGCCCGGCGCGAGCACAGTGCGGATCAATTTGCGAGCGGCGTGTACCTGTTCGTCGTCGGGATGGCAAAGAAATTGTTGATCGCCGATACGCTCGCCAAAATCAGCGCGCCGCTCTTCGCGCAGGCTGCCCCGGGGTTCTGCGATGCCTGGATCGCGATGTTGCTGTTTTCCGGGCAGATCTACTTCGACTTTTCCGCCTATTCCGACATGGCGATCGGCCTCGGGCGCCTGTTCGGGTTCGAGTTCCCCGAGAATTTTCGATCCCCCTATCGCGCAACCTCCTTTGCCGATTTCTGGCGCCGCTGGCACATCACCCTTTCGAGCTGGCTGCGCGACTACCTCTACATTCCGCTCGGCGGAAACCGCAGCGGCGCGCTTCGGACGCACCTGAACCTGCTCGTCACCATGCTGCTCGGCGGCCTCTGGCACGGCGCGAGCTGGAATTTCCTGCTTTGGGGCGGCGTGCACGGGGCCCTCCTCTGCGGTGAGCGAATCTGCCGCGGCCGGCTGCCCGTTCCGCCGAAAGCCGTCCGCCAGGCGATGGTCTTCCTCGCGGTAACCGCCGTCTGGGTTCCGTTCAAGTTCGAAGCGTTCGCGGAGACCCTGCTCTGGTGGGGCGCCATGTTCGGGAGTTCCGGTGTCGGATCTGTCGGGCTCATCGAAACCGCAGCGGTCGCTCTGCTGTTGCTGCTGGTCTGGCTTCCGCGCCGGATCTACGACTGGGATCTGCGCTTCGATCTGCCCCAGGTCGCCTATGCGAGCGCGCTGTTCATCTCCGCAATCTTGATTGGATACGGTCGGGCGGAAATCTCGCCCTTCCTCTACTTCCGGTTCTAGAATGATGGGTCGATCACGTCGCTTTCTCTTGCTGATGCTGGTGATTTGGACAGCGCTGTTCGTCGAGTCCTCGTTCTTCGAGCGCCCCCAATTCCGGGCCTGGGAGATCCTCAAGGACGAGGAGACCCAGCGATTTGCGAGCAATCGACGGGTCGTGATGGAGGAGATTGGCGATCTCGGCCGATTGAGTTGGGATCGGAGCCTCCAGGTTCGGCGCGAGGTGGTGTTCACCACGGACCGCTGGGGGCTGCGAAACCCGGTCGAGATCGAGCACCCGCGGGTCGTCGTTCTCGGCGACAGCTACGTGGCGGGCTCGAGCGTCTCAGACCGCGAGACGCTCACGGTTGCGATGAGCCGGGAGCTTCGCGAACCGATCTACAATTTTGCCGTCCAATCGATTGACGTGCCGGGGCTCTTCCTGCGCGATTCGCGCTTCGCGCAGACCCCCCCGGAGATCGTGATCTGGGCTCCTGTCGCGCGACTGATTCGCCCGCGCCCCCTTTTCTTTCCGGATGTCGCCGATGATCCCGTCAGCCATGGCGAACGTGCTCTGCGCTGGATTCGGCGAGTCGGCGAAGGGCTCGAACGCTTCGAGGAGCGACTGAACCGGGACAACGGTCTCACGCACGGGGCGCGCTACTTCCACAACGAACTTCAGCACCGTTGGTTTGGCAATCCCAATCTCATCGACACGCCGGAGGGGTTGGTTCTGGCGCTGGACCTCGGCGACCAGCAGCTCACCGTCTCGGCCGAAGAGCGCGAGGTCGAGACCGTGATCGCGATGGTGCGGACCTTCTCGGAGTTCCTCGCCGAGCACGGCATCCATTTGATCTATTGCCCGCTGCCCGAATCGGGAACGATCTATCCCGAACTGTTTCCGAGAGAAGCGCGCAAGGCGCTCGCGGTTCCGAGCTTTCTGGACCGGCTGATCGATGGAAGTCGGGAACAGCGCGTCCACGTGGTCGACCTACGGCCGATTTTCCGGGCCAACAAGTCGCCCTACCTCTACCAGCCAGACGATTCTCACTGGAATCCGCGTGCGATTGCGCTGTCCGCTGCTGCGCTGGCTAAAGCGGTTCAGGGTTTCGATACGAGTCGCATCTCGTCAGCCGCGTTCGGACCGCGGTAGCGGTGCCAGAATGAACGCGGCGCCGCACCGCGCGGATGGCGCCAGGAGCGCCTCGAACTCGCGGGGCCGTCCCCAAATTCGGCCCTTTCCAACCGAGCCAGCCTCAAGGCCGTCAGAAGCCTCACTGCTCGAACGCCCTGGGTTGGCGTCGGGTTGCAAGGTGTCGCGGTAGCGCGGTCGGCTCGCGGTCGGCGGCGGCGGCCTCCCCAGGCAAGGCCAGCCATGCCCAACGCGAGGAGCACCACCGTATCGGGCTCCGGCACCGCGCTTCCGGACCAGTCCGCGGTGTCCCCACCGGTGTCTGCCATCACGCTAGTGAGGTCCCCGAAGGTCGCGAAGGTTGCCGTGACCGTACTGCCCGCAATGCTGGCGCCCTCTACAACGGTGTCGTCGTCGTCGACGTCAATCGTGAAACGGAACGTTTCACCCGCGTTGAAATCGGTGAATGTCAAGGTGAGCGTCGTGCCGATGACAACATATCCCGTAAAGCCAGTCGCTGTAGCGTCGGCAGGGTTGAAGGCAAAATCCCAGTCGGCCGGATCGAAAATCGTTCCAATCGATGCGGTTGATAGATCGAATACCACCATGACGATGTCTTCAGTCGAGGTCGCATCGTTGGTAAGGCGGAAATCGTCAGGCTCGTTGTCGGGATTCGACCCGTCGTCCTCGAAGGTTCCCGAATACGCGACCAGCATTCCCGAAGCGGGTAGCGAGAACAAATTGGTCAGCGCCAGCGCGAAGCAGCAGCCCAGCAACCGCAGCAGGCATTGCGCTGAATTCGATCGACTCGCCATGACCGCACCCCCCTTCGCCGGCGCTGGCACGAGATCTGGGCCCACCTGTAGTACCCGCCGTTATCGGGGGAACACCCAAGCGCCTTGAGCGGCCGCTTCAGGCTTGTGGCGAAAACCATCCATCCGGCCCGCCGGCGCCGCCTTCGGGGCTGCTGGATCCCGCCGGAAGAAACCGGCTCTCGAGGAGTTGGGGTCCGCGCTGGAGGGCGGCGAATCGGCTGATACCCTCCCGGCTCGCACGTCGCTGCGCGCACCCGCCCGCACCCTCGCTCACCGCGGCGCGCAGCGACGAGAGGCGGCTCCATGGAAATCTTCCGCGAGTTCACGATCGAAGCCGCGCACCGACTCCCCGGGATGCCGGAAGACCACAAGTGCTTTCGGCTGCACGGTCATTCGTTTCGGATCGAACTCTGGATCGAGGGCGAACCCGATGCCGAGACCGGTATGCTGATCGACTTTCTCGATGTGGATCGGGCCTTTCAGCCGCTCTTCGATCGGCTCGACCACCACTACCTGAACGAGATCGAAGGCCTCGAGAATCCTACCAGCGAAAACCTCTCGCGCTGGTTGTGGGAGCGGGTCGCGCCGGCGATCCGGGGCCTGTCCCGGGTGGTCGTGCGCGAGACGTGCGACAGCGGCTGCGTCTACCGTGGGAAAGCGGATCCGATCCCGGGCTGAGTTCGTAGTGCGCCCCCAAGCGGTCAGCGGGTGTTTGGCCGCCGGGGCGCGCTCGTTTGCGGGCTTCCGAAGACGCCCTCGAGTACCTCGCGCAGCACGGGAAGCGGATCGACCTCGCTGTGTGCGGCGTCCTTGAAATAACCGGTGTAGACCGCCACGTAATCCCGGTCCGGATTGATCAAGAGGCCCTGCCCCGCCCAGCCTTTCTTGTACAAATCGTTGCCTTCAAAAACGAGGTCCCACAGGTAGACGTTCTGTTTGGCGCCATCCGGTGGCGGGCGGAAACGGGAATTTGCGAGGATCTCGGGCCTACCGCCGTCAAGAATCAGATCGAGGTAGCGATCCGAGATGATCTTCTGTTCGGAGACCACCTCGTAGCTCGGGGTAAACAACAGACCAAAACGAGCGACATCGCGCAGCGCTGCGATCAACCCTCCGCTGGTGAGAGGCACTCCGTAGCGACCCGCAAAGATCGCGGCGTCGGCCTCAGCGCCGATATGCCTCCAGATTTCGCGGGTCAGGGCGTCTTGAAACGGCATTCCGGTGATCTTCTCCACCATCCAGCCAAGCAGAAAGGCGTTGATGCCCGAGTAGTCGTAGCCGGTACCCGGCTCGGCCCAGAAGCCGTAATCGAAATCGATCATCATCTGGTAGGGATTGTCGGGGCTGTTTTCGGTTCTGAATCCATCGCCCAGCGAGGTCTCGTATTGGTAGTAGCAGGCCTCGAAGTTTTCGTAGTCGTCCGGACAATCCACGCCGGACGCCATGTCCAGGAGATCACGCACGCGGATCCCGGCCAGCTGCGAATCCTTCAATTCCGGAACGTAGAATTCAATGGGCTTGGTGACGTCCACCAACCCCCGATCCTCCAGGATGGCCACCAGCGTCGACACGAAGATCTTGGTGATCGACCAGTAGATCGGTTTTTGGTACGGCTCCATCCGCGGATAGGTCTCGAAGACGATCTTGCCTTTGTGCAAGATCACCAGTCCCATCGTCGTCGAGTCGTCGCTGTGTAGAAAATCCACGTAGCGCATCGTGCCTGCTGGCGTCTTCACCGGATAATCGGCGATTTCGTCCAGCAAGCGGTATTCAAGCTCTCGGACGGCGCCATCGCGGTACACGGTGACGCTCGGATAGAGCTGTTGAAGGTTCTTGAAATACCATGCCTGTTGTTCACCGACGACGTCCCACCAGGCGGTGGTGGCCGTTGGGAGAGCGCGGTGCCAGCGAAAGGTCTCAGCGACGCTGGATGCGGGCTCGAAGGACTCCCGCTCGAAGCCCGACTCGGCGTTCACGCAACCCGTCAGGAGCATCGCGACCCATGCTGCGAAGAGGGCGACTCGATGATTCATGATCCCTACCAATTGCGTCCGCGCGCGGGAGTATCCCGGGGCGAGCCGGATTCCGCAATCGCTACGGACTCGTTGGGGTCTGATGTAGGATGCGTCGAACGAATGCAAGAGGGCACGCGATGGGCACGCTCGACCACGAGACCGTGGGCCCGTACCGCGCGAAAGAGCAGCCGATTTCCACCATCGACTGCGTCGACCCCGCCGGCCGGAGACCCCTGGGCCAGGTAAAGGTGGACTCGCCGGAGGCCGTCGCCCGGGCGCTCGAAGGGGCGCGTGCCGCGCAACGCGTTTGGGGCCGGACGAGCCTCGCCACGCGCAGGCAGGTTCTGCAGCGGCTTCTCGAATTCATCCTCGAGCATGCGAACGAGATCTGTAACGCGGTGGTGGCCGACACCGGAAAGACGCGTGAGAACGCGATGCTCGGAGAAATCTGGCCCGTCTGCGAAAAGTTGCGTTGGACGATTCGAAATGGCGAGAGACACCTTCGGCCCGAGCGGGTTTCGTCGGGTCTCATGCTTCACAAAAAAGCCGTGATCGAATTCCACCCACTCGGTGTGATCGGGGTCATCTGCCCCTGGAACTACCCCTTCCAGAACATTCTCGGGCCCACGATTCCAGCGCTGATGGCCGGCAATGCGGTCGTCGTCAAGGCCTCCGAATGGAGCGCCTGGTCTTCGCTCTATTTTCAACAGATCTTCGATCAGGTGCTTTCCGCTGCGGGCTTTTCGCCGGACCTCGTGAAGATCGTGAACGGTTACGCGGCGACCGGCAAGGCGCTCGTATCCTCGGGTGTGGATTCGCTGCTGTTTACCGGCTCGGTGGAAAATGGTCGCCGCGTACTCGAAGAATGCGCCCGGAACCTCACGCCCGTGATCCTCGAACTCGGCGGCAAGGACCCGATGATCATCTGCGACGATGCAGACCTCGACCAATCCGTTCATGCGGCTGTCAATGGCGTCTTCATCAACGCGGGGCAGAACTGCATGTCGGCGGAGCGCTTGCTCGTCTTCGACGGCGTATTCGATGAATTTCGCGATCGCGTCGTCCGGCTCACGCGGGGTCTTCGCCAGGGCGCATCGAGTGAGAACGAGTTGGTCGATGTCGGTGCCATCGCTTCCCCGATTCAACTGGATCGGATCGAGCGCATGGTCAACGAGGCCGTCACCGGCGGCGCACGGGTGCTGATCGGTGGAAAACGCACGCTCAGCGAGCGCGGCCAATACTTCGAACCGACGATTCTCACCGATGTGACGCCAACGATGGCGATCATGCAGGAGGAATTGTTCGGCCCCGTCATGATCCTCCATCGCGTCCACGATGAAGAAGAAGCCGTGCGTATTGCGAACGGAACCCGTTTTGGCCTCTCATCCACGGTCATGAGCAGAAATTCGAAACGCGCTCAGCGGATTGCAGAACAGATCATCGCGGGTAGCACCTGCATCAACGACTTTGGTCTTTGCTATATGGTCCAGGATCTTCCCTTCGGCGGAGCCAAGAGTTCCGGATTCGGACGAATCAACGGACGCGATGGCCTGCGGGCTTGCACGAACATCAAGGCCACGCTCTCGGATCGTCTGCCGATGCATCGGGCCAATCGGCTCTTCCCGGTGCGCCAGGGGGATTACGATCTGGCTCTCAATACGATTCGACTGCTCTACGGCAAGCGGATCGCAGGCCGCGTTTCTGCGCTGGCTGAAATCGCCAAGCACACCCTCACGCGATGGCGCCACCGCCCCTGATGCCGGGGCATGACTACGACTATGTCGTCGTCGGTGGCGGATCGGCGGGGTGCATCGCGGCGGCTGAGCTCGCTGAGGATTCACAGGTATCGGTGTTGCTCCTCGAATGCGGCGAGCCGGCCGAGAACAACCCAGAAACACTACGCGCCGATGGTTACAAGGACGCCTTCGCGAACGATCGGCTGCTCTGGGAGCGGTTTTCGATCCCTCAGCGCGGTTGCGGCGGGCGGCGCATCTTCATGGGCTCCGGCCGGGGCCTGGGCGGAAGCGGTTCCGTCAATGGAATGGTCTATACGCGCGGAGCGCGGGAGGATTTCTCCGAGTGGCCGGAGGGTTGGCACTGGGACGATCTGGAGCCGCATTTTCAAGCCTTGGAGGACAGGCTCGGGATCCGGCGCAGAGCGGAGACCGAATTCACAGAAGCTTGTATTGCCGCCGCGGAGGCCGCCGGATTTCGCCGCAAGCTGGATCTCAACGATGGCGATCTATCCGGTGTCCTCGGCTACGAGTGGATGAACTACGAGCGCGATACGCGGCGCAGTTCGTATGTCGCCTTCCTGAAGGACCGACCGCGTAACAATCTGGTCATCGAAGCCGGCGCCCGCGCGCGACGGATCGTGGTGGACGAACAGATGCGTGTCGTCGCGATCGAATACGAGCGGAAAGGCGCGACGCTCTCGGTGCGCATCCAACACGAGCTGCTCCTTTGCGCGGGCGCCCTCGAGACCCCCAAGCTTCTGATGCTTTCGGGGATCGGGCCGCGCGAGGAGATCGAATCGCACGGCATCCCCTTGGTGCTGGATGTTCCGAGCATCGGTCGGAACCTGCACGATCATCCAAACGTAACGCTCTTTTTTCACGGCAAGCGCCCGGTGGACTGCAATCATCCTCAGCTCTACGGTTTCCACCGTGCTAACCTCGACTCGGACCTACCCGTCGGACAGAGCGATACCTGCTACGTCTTCTATCCCGCGCGCTCGTCGCTTCGCGAGGCCATGCTGCGACTATTACCCGGAATTCTCCTGCCTCGTTTTCTCTACGAAATCCGCGCTCTTCGCTTCGGAATTCGGGCCTTGGTCAAATTTGCATTCGCACTTCCTCCGCTCCGCAAGTTTGTCGAACGCCTGTACGGAATCGTGCTGATCCTCGGAAAGCCCCGCAGTCGAGGTCGCCTTGGATTGGCCTCGACAGACGTTCGCGAACCGGCGCGATTGGATCCGGCCTATTTCGAAGATCCGGTCGATATCGAGACCATGGTGCGCGGGGTCGAGCTGGCACGGCAGATTGGCAGGGCGGAGCCGCTGACCGCGTGGGGAAACGCAGAGCTGACACCGGGGAAGCGGAACGCTTCGCGAACCAAGATCGCACGCTGGATCGCGAGAAACGCGATGGCGACGTACCACTTCGCGGGCACCTGTCGGATGGGAAGCGATCCGAATGCAGTCGTCGATCCTTTTCTGCGCGTGCGTGGCATCGGGGGCCTGCGAGTCGCTGACGCGTCCGTAATCCCGACGGCACCCGTCGCCGCGCTGAACGCTCCGGCCATGCTGATCGGTTATCGCGCAGCCCAGTTCATTCGCGCAAAGCCATAGCCGAGCACTGATGCGCGCCCGCTCACCTCTGGCTGGTCAAGGAAGGTTGGAATGCGCTACCCCTGGTTCGGAAGGCCTCCGGACCGCCAAAGTCTCGCGGAACCGGCTCCGGATCAAGCTAAATTGGTCGGCCTGAGCTGTCCGGCACTCGCGGCGCCAGAGGAGGCCCATGCGTATTCACTCTCGCTACAACCAATTTGTGCTGTCTGCGGTACTCGGAGCTTCACTGCTCCTATCAACCGCCTGCACGCATGGATTCGCGCCTACGCCCAAACCAGATGGGACGCAGAAATCCATTGAGAATGGGGCGCAGAAATTCATCGAGGCTGCGAACGCCCGGCTTTCTCCTCTCGGTGTCCGCGCGGCGCGCGCGGAATGGGTCAAAGCGAACTTCATCACCGCCGATACCGAGATGATCGCCGCCGAGGCGTACGAAAATTATCTGATCGAAAGCGTCGAATTCGCCAAGCAGGCCTCGCAATTTGACGGCCTCGAACTCGCTGCGAGCACCCGTCGCCAGCTGGAGATCCTCAAACGTGCGATCACGATGCCCGCTCCCGCCGACCGCGCGCTCACCCAGGAACTCACCCAGATTGCCACGAGAATGGACAGCAATTACGGCAAGGCACAATATTGCCCGGAGGGCGTCGACGGCGACGATTGTCTCGACATCATCGAAATTCGCGCGATCCACACCGAGAGTCGCGACCCCGATGCCTTGCTCGACGTCTGGGTCGGTTGGCGCACCACTTCACCTGCAATTCGCGACGACTACCGGCGCTTCGTCGAGCTGACCAATCAGGGCGCGGTAGAGCTGGGGTACCCGGACACCGGCGCACTCTGGCGCTCGAACTACGACATGTCTCCGGATGCGTTCGCGACCGAGGTCGACCGGCTCTGGGCCCAGGTACTGCCCCTCTACCAGTCGCTCCACTGTTACGTCCGCGCGAAATTGTCCGAGTTCTACGGCGAGGATCGGGTGCCCCTCGATGCGCCGATCCCGGCGCACCTGCTCGGTAACATGTGGGCTCAGCAGTGGAGCAACATCTACGATCTGGTGGCGCCAGAGGGCGCTGATCCGGGTTACGACCTGACGGTATTGCTCGAAGAGGCCGGCTACGGACCACTGAAACTGGTTGAGTCCGGCGAGAACTTCTTCAGCTCTCTCGGTTTCGACCCCCTGCCGGAAAGCTTCTGGGAGCGCTCGCTGTTCACCAAACCTCGGGATCGCGAAGTGGTCTGTCACGCGAGTGCCTGGGATGTGGACGATGGCGACGACCTTCGGATCAAGATGTGTATCGAGGTCAACGCCGAAGACTTCCGGACGATCCACCACGAGTTGGGTCACAACTACTATCAGCGCGCCTACAAGGAGCAACCCTATATTTTCCGCGGCAGTGCGAACGATGGATTTCACGAGGCGATTGGCGATGCGATTGCGCTCTCCGTGACGCCGGCCTATCTCGTCGAACTCGGCCTGCTCGATCGCGAGCCGCCCCCGTCAAAGGACATCGGTTTGTTGCTGCGCGATGCGCTCGACAAGGTGGCCTTCTTGCCCTTCGGGCTTCTCGTCGATCGTTGGCGCTGGGGTGTCTTCGCGGGAGAGATTTCGAGCGACGAATACAACGCCGGTTGGTGGGCTCTGCGGGAGAAATATCAGGGGATTCGCCCGCCCAACGAACGCACCGAAGATCTCTTCGACCCGGGAGCCAAGTACCATATCCCCGGAAATACGCCCTACAGCCGCTATTTCCTCGCTCACATCCTGCAGTTCCAGTTTCACCGGGCGATGTGCAAGATTGCGGGCTACCAGGGGCCGCTCAACCGCTGCACGATCTACGGCAGCGAGGAAGCCGGTCGCAGGTTGAACGAAATGCTCGAAATGGGCATGAGCCGACCGTGGCCCGATGCGCTCGAAGCGCTCACCGGCGAGCGCGAGCTCGACGCCACCGCGATTCGGGATTACTTCGCCCCGCTACAAGTCTGGCTCAACGAGCAGAACGCGGGCCGGACCTGTGGCTGGTAGGAAGTCGATCTATCGGTCGCGCACCGCCTCGAGTGCTGCCTTGCGCACCGCCTCAAACTCGTCGCCCGCAAGCCAGCTTGGCATCGCTTCGGCATTGGCGACCCCAAGGCCAACCCAGAAACCGAGCGTCGCATCTTCGATCATTCCCTCGAAGTTCCAACTGTCGTCGATCTCGTCACTCGGCTGGTGATAGCGGACCTCTTCGTAGCGCTCGAGCTGCTGCTCTCCCCAGCCGACCGGGCGGCCAATGAAATCGGTGCCGGCCTCGAGGAATGCCGCGGGAACGCCGATGTTTGCGAAACTGAACTGATCGGAACGGTAATAATAGCCCCGATCGGGAAACTGATCGGGTTTTACCACTCGCCCCTGGCTGGCGGCAATGCGTTCGACCACCGCGTCGAGCGATGACTTGCCGAGCCCGATGAAAGTGATGTCCCTGGTCTTGCCCCAGATGTTTCCAGTGTCATAGTTGATGTTTGCCGCGATCTTGCCGGGAGCATAGGTTGGGTGCGCGGCATAGTACTCTGAGCCCAACAATCCCTGCTCTTCGGCCGCGACAAACAGGAAAAGGAGCGACCGCCGAGGCGCAACCGGAAGCGCCTGAAACGCAGCGGCAATCGCGAGAACCTGCGCGACCCCTGCCGCATTGTCGAGTGCGCCGTTGTAGATCCGGTCACCCGACGCATCGGGGGTGCCGATGCCCAGATGATCGTGGTGAGCGGTGTAGATCACGACCTCATCGCTCAAAGCGGGATCACTGCCCGGCAACCGACCCATCACGTTGGCGGTGCGAACCTGCGCCAGGGTGTTCTGAAGCGTCAGCGAGGTCGTCACGCCCAGAGACACCGGCTGGAAATCGCGGCTCTTCGCCAATTCGACGAGTTCCGCAAGATCCCGACCCGCGATTCGAACGAGCTCGACCGCCGCGTCTTCGGTGACCCACGCCGCGATCTCGAGACGCGCCTCGTCCTCTGCCGGCAATTCGAACTGCTCGCCCGACCACGAGGTCTGCACGACCTGCCACGGATAACCCGCCGACGGGATCGTGTGAATGATGATCGCGCCGACCGCGCCCCGCTGAGCCGCCGTCGCGTACTTGTAATCCCATCGACCGTAGTAGAGCCGGGTGTCTCCGGCGAACAACTCGGGATCCCAATCCGGGTCGTTGTTCACGATCAACAGGACTTTGCCGCTCAGGTCTTGTCCCTTGAAATCATTCCACGAGTACTCGGGTGCGTCGATTCCGTAGCCGACGAAGACGACTTCTGCAGCGTCGATTTTCGAGAGTGCACGCTGTACGCCGCTCGCTGCGATGAATTGGTCCCAGTGCTCGAGCGTGAGCGTCTCCGCACCGCGCTGGAAAGACCAGCGTCCGGGTATTTTTGCAGTGATGCCGACGATGTCGAACTGCTGTAGCCAACTTCCATCCGGGCCCCCGGGCTGCAATTCCATCTCAGCGAGCTGATCCGCGAGATATTGCTGCGTGCGCCGATCCGCGGCCGTCGCCGGCCCCCTCCCCTCGTATTCATCGCTGGCAAGCGTCTCGATGTGGCCGGACAATCGCGCCGCGGTGATCCGAGCAACAGCGGCCTGGCCGTCTTGCGAAAGCGGGCTCGGATCCAGCGCGTGCGGACATCCCGCAAGGAGCAGAAATCCGAAATACGCCCCAATGCGTTGGAAGACTATGCCCGATCGCGTGTGCGGCATCCGGCACCCCCGTTTGAATCTCCGAGCCATCCGAATCGTACAATCGCTCGGCCTGCTCCAAGGTTGATCGCAGCTAGCCTGCAACGACGTCGCGGCTCGCCCGTTGGTTCTGGCTCTCATTCAGCCCGAGCAGGTTGAGATCGATCAGCAGGAAAGCGAGCAGCCACAGCCAAGCGTCCCAGGAATCGATGAACGCGCTGTACACCGTCCAGTAGATCGCACAGCCCAGCAGCGCGAGGTAGGCGATGCCCTTCGCTGCCTTCGTGGCGATGAGTCGGCGTTTCGTGAGCTTCTTCGCGAGCTGGAGCGAAACTTCGATCTGGAACAGCAGGACCACGAGGAGCCATGCATTCGAGTTGATCACATCGATCCAAGCGAGTTTTTGAAGCGCCAGCAGATTGAAATGCGTCGCGATCAGATTGTCAGTGGGGCTCTTGAAAACCTCGCTCTCCTCGATCACAGCGCAGTTGTGCTTCGTCAGCTCGATCGGCCGAGCCTGTGTATTCAGATACGCGAAATGACCGTCTGTGAGCTCGCAGACCGTCTCCGACTCGATCGGCGCGAAGTTATAGGCATCCCCGAGACCCGCCGCGTAGCCATAGGCTGCATAGACCAGAACCACGTAACAGCCTACGGTGAGGCCGGCAATGACCCACTTGCGCGTTCCCACGAGCTGGTCTCTGGCTTGCGCGCTCGTTTCCATCTCGAACAAGACGATCAGAACCATCCACGCCACGTAGTCGATCGTGACGGCAAAACTCTCCAATACATCGAATAACGTAGATCCCGGCGCGAGGTACAGGTACGCGGTCACGTCTTCTAACAGGTAGTAGAAAAGATTGATCATCAGGATCAGGAAAATCAGCGCTTTGAAGATCCGGAAGGCCGATTCCTTCGTGAGGGCCGATCTGTTCGATTCAATCGACGTCATGGCCGGAGCATAGAAAAACAACAGACCACCTGCCGCTCGACGGCATGTCCAGGCATCAAGATCGCCAGTGGCGATGTTGCTCGTATGCAGCCGGTCGCCCGTAGCGTGCGTGCTGCTCTGCGAGGCGCTCCGCGAGCCATTGAAACCACTCGCTCATCGTGTTGCGATCGCTCTCAGCGCGGGAATCCTGCGTGTATTGATTGAGCCGTCCCCAGGATTCGACACACACTCCGCCCAGCAGTTCGTCCACCATCTCGAGGGGCACGATGCCCCGGAACACCATGACGCCGATGGATTCGAAGGTCAGGACGACCACCATGATGGCATTTTGCTCCTCAGTGCTACACTCTCCCATGTCACGTTTGCGCACGCCATTGGGTAGCGCGAGAACCCCACGCAAGGAGCGCGAGAATTCGGGGTTGTGAAATGAACGCAGTAGCTCAATGGCGGCAGTCTCGCGACGTTGCTGGCGATAATGCTGCAGCTGGACCACGCCGAAGCCCAGCCCGCCGACAACAATGAAGGCACCAAAAATCTCCGCCAGGTTGGCGAGCGTGTTGAGATCGGTCACGGTTTACCCCAGATCCACTCTCTGGCTCCCCCGGGAGGACTCGAACCTCCGGCCTCCGGTTTAGGAAATTGGCACAGTGCCAGCAAACCCCGCGAGGTGAAAGGAGAAATAGTATCGCACTCCGAAACGTGGTCTGCGTTGGCGTGGGTTGGCTGAAACTGATCCTAGAGTGACCCCAGCCTTCAATGAGTCAAGAAGCCAAAACAACCCGGAAACTTTCGATTCCGAGGGCTTAATTTTCTGTTAGCTGGGGGCTCTCCGCACAAGCCTCTGCCCTCCCGGATGGCCGTGAATGGTGACGTCCCCAACGGGACTCGAAGCCGTGTTGAATCAGCGTAAGCGGCCGAAATCAAAGGATTCCAAGTAACCGATACTTGTCGTCCACTTGTCGCCAAGGTGGAATCAGGGCCAGCGCGGCTCCCGCCGCGGCCTTTCGATGGTCGACCCACCCCCTGGACGAACCTCGGAGAGCGCTTGGAATCTTCACAGTGGTGGGAGCGGGAATTGATCCCGCCGTGCATCTAGCAATTCCAGGTATTTGGCGACGAAAGGCGTGGTGCCACTGTGGGACCACTACCAATGCTCGGCGATCAGCCCTGCGGCTCGGTACCTCAGTTGGCTTTTCGCCACTTTCGATCTGGACCAAATATTTCGGGCTCGGTCACTGGCACTGAATCAGGGTAATTTTTCCGCGACATATCACATACTTTATGACCCTGACTGGAACATCAAAATCATAAAGTTATCGCACGTTACGAGCGACCCGTAGAAGCCGTAGCAGATCGGTGCAATGAATAGATGTAGCCCGCCTCGAAGGGTCCGGAAATCACTGTCATGCCACCGGTTGACCAGCTGATCTCGAGGCGTTCAATGCGCTTGAATTCTCCCAGCCCGAAGTGGGCCACTGGCTCATCGAACGATAAATAGCCGCCGCTGGACTTCAGCTCGCGTAGCTGGTGGCGACTGGAATCCGGACCGTAGTGAATTGTAAATTTGGTCCCGATACCATCTCTATTACCGACTTCATCGCGGAGCGCAAAGATGATGCTGTTTCCGGTACGGGAATTATTGCGCAATAACCATAGAGGGCCGTTGATTGAATTGGTAATAAAGTCCAGGTCGCCATCTCGATCGAAATCGACGACTGTGTAGGCGCTAACAATCATGAAATTCTGGAGGCCGTAGGCGTCGGTCTGGTCGCTGAATCGCTTGCCAGCATCGTTGTGAAAAAAGAAGTTTGCCGTTGGACCCGACTCGTTAGCCCTGATCCATGTACCGGCAGCAACGAAGAGGTCTTGCCATTCATCGTTGTCGACATCCGCAAAACGTGCGTTCCAGCTCCAACCGGTGAAGCCCACTCCAGCCTGCTTGGCACCGTCTGTGAAGCGCTGTTCGGATGCGTCCCATATCAGGAGTACATTTTCGTTCATCTGTTGCGGGATCGCCTGTGCCAGCATGTCCGGATCGTGCGGAAACACCGGTTCGAAGAAATTACGACAGATGGAGAGGGTGCGAGACTCTGGTTTCGGAATCGAGTCACAGAGTTTCGGATCGCGGATAAGCCGTGCGGTCATCATGACCTGCATACCAACACAAGCTTGTCGGTCGTTCTTGTCCGGAACGTCGGCGCAATTGCGAATATTGGTTGGCTGGTGATTGGCGCCATAGAAAAAGCCCTGCCGAGCCGCCACATTGGCGCGGCATCGATCGCGCTCCTGCTCCAGGACAATGTCGTCACAGTAGCGTTTGAGGGTGACCGCCTGCACTCGTGCAGACGGCCCCGTGGCGCGGGCCGTTATCTGGTCGAGGAAAACATCAAGATCAAGGTCATTGTCAAAGTCACCGCTATCAATGCTCATGGTCGAATGCGTCGTATGGGGAACGATAGCGTCGCGCTTCTCGATGAGATCGAAGCCGCCCTTCCCATCGCCGCGGTAGTACATATCCGGATCCGCAAAATCGTTGCCGACGATTAGGTCAAGTATTCCATCCCCGCTCCAATCCGATAAGAGTGTGCTTAGTGTCTCGCCGGTCAGCTCATGCAGCGGTGTTATCTCGAATTTTCCAGATTCGTAGATCCAGAGTTCATTTTGCGAATTTGGTGGTGGGTGTTGCTTGAACGCCCCGGCAAACCAGTTTCCGATGATCACGTCCAGATCGCCGTCTCGATCAACATCGCCAAAGGATGCGGTTGAACTCAGCACGGCATTGCCCCGCGGCGGCTTTCTCAGTCCGGCCAAGGTGAATTTTCCCTTTTGATTCAGCAAGTAGAAATTGCCCTGCAGATAGGTCGTGGCGAAGAGGTCCAGCCAGCCATCGCCATCGATGTCGACAAGAGCGACATTGAAAATCGTCGTATCGTCGCTCTCGGTCACGTCAATTTCATACCCCTCGAAGCGCTTCCCGTCCTGGTTCATATAGACAACGATTAATGCACCGTTTGCCGAAACCAAGTCCGGCCAGCCATCCCGGTCTATGTCGCCGGACGAAATACCGCCGCCATTGAAAAAGGGTGGATAAAAATCCCTGGGACCGAATACGTTCGACTGATGAAGGCCGAACACGCTGCCGTCGTATCGGGTAAAAGGTATATCGTCGGTTCCGGCCCGCGGCTGAAAAGGCACTGCGTTTATGCTCACCGGATGTCCATCGGCGTCGCGTATTTGTTCGGGCTCGGCGCTGGACACGCCGAAAACGACGAGCGAGACGAGGGCGAGGAGGGCGAGGAGAGTCTGCAGTCCGGCGCGTTCCTGCTTGTGATGTTGTCTCCGAGTCATCTAGGTTTCCTGCTCCAGAAACTCCAGCATTTCCCGAAGTTCACCCTGGTGTACATTCTCGGCGACGATACCGCCTGCAACACCGATCATTATCAGTACGGCGCTCAGGACCACAGCGACCCGGCGAGAAATCGTGTTCCATACAATAAAAAATGGATAAACGCTGAAAATCCCCAACGTGAACAGCAGCGTCATCGAATAAACCATCGGTGCGCCGGCAGATATCAGCACCGCGACAAGCACCAGATCGAATGCAACTGGCACAGGCAAAAATATCCCCACCAGTGCCACGACGCTGACCGAGAGAATGCCCGGCTCGATATTCACCAGGGTTTCCAAAGGTATGGTATGCACGACCACCGCGCCCAGGAAGCCTGCGAGTAGCATCAGGGGAACGGTGCGGATCACGATATAGACCAGGTTTCGGCCCAACAGCATCGCTGCCTGGCGAGCTGCAGCGAACCAACTTTCGTCACTCGGCGCTACCGGGGTCGCAGGTACGGCGCAGACCGTATCATCGTAAGTTTGCACACGCTCGCTCCTGAAAACCCATCGCGACAGCAGTGGCACGATGACAAGAATGAATACCAGGGTCTGGACGAGCTTGATCACCGCTAGATAAAATGGAAATATCGAGAACAGCATGGTCAATACGATAATATTCAGCGTTGGCGAACTGAACATCGTGGCTAACGTGGTTTCAAGCCGGGCACCACCATCGTGCATGCCTTTTGCGACCGGGGCGGAACAATTGACGCAAACACCCAGGGGTGAGCCGATGGCTACGCCGACCACGGTGTTCACGAAGCCATTGCGATGCCCCCGGACGGCGATCATCCCGATCAACGTGAGAAGGCAAGCGCCGATCACCAGTCCAAAAGCCATACCTTCCAGCATCGTTTCAACCCAGTTAATCGTCGTATAGACAATTCGCCTCATAGAACTGTCATCGGGCTGTATCTGGATCGAAGCCTCGAAGGCAAGCGGGTCTTCGAGCGCTGCGAGGCCGCCCATGACTGCTTTCTCATCAAGCGACGGATATCGCGAACCGCTCCAGAAGGTGACGGCTGTAGCAACAATGACTGCGGAAATGAACAGGACTCGTTTGTTCAAAATCATGACGTGCTAGGGATGCGAAGGAAGGCGTCGATAGCAATCGCGCCATCCGCTAGCACGCACAGCGGATTGACGTCCAGTTCGAGCAACGAGCCTTTTTCGCCAGCGCATAATTTTCGATTACCTCGATCGTTCCGATAATACCTCGATCCGCACCGAAGTCGCTCTCTCCGCTCGACTCGGCCGGTAGTTAGCGGCATGATCTCCTGGGGCTAGTCGACGGACCGAAAGCGGTGGAAGCTCCTCCCCCATTGCCCCCGATTGCCTAAAGGAGCGCCGTGAGGACCAGCGGTGTCGACTTCCAAAGACCGGTCGTCCTGCTTCATCGATGACGCGCGCAATCGCTTCTTGAACACGATCCGGCCACACAGCGCGCTGGGTTATCGGCCACCCGCACCTGAAATCATCGTACCTGGAAAGGAATTGCCCATGAGCCACGAAGCTGCGTAAACTAACTTTGAACCTGGACCAGTTGATGCAGGCGGGTCAGCTGAAGACCTGATTCTAAGCCACCACCACGAAGATCACACCGGTGGTCTACTAAGGTTGCGAACCGAGCTTTCGAAACGGAATCCGAGAGCGTTGTCACGGATTCACGTGGCGGCCGGTATCTTCGCATCTCGACCTGGGCCCGACGGTACGGAAAGAAACCCCATGGTCGAGCTACGAGAACGTCTTGAGGCATCTGGGGCGACCTTCATCGTTCATGACCGCCCGTCTGAGATCGCCCCTGGCGTATGGGTCACTGGGCCGGTTCCAAGGCTCCATGAAGAGCAAAACTACCCTGTGGGTCCGGAGTGGGTCATTGTGCAGGAAGGAAGCTTCGTGCCAGACTTCATCCCTGAGAGTCAGTCGCTCGTGATTCTTGCTTCCGATGGACCCATACTCGTGTCGGGCTGTGGACACGCTGGATCCTCTCCCGAAAAGAATTGGTGGCAACGGGCTGTCCTCGCGCGATCCCGTCGCTGTGCCTCGGATCCTCAGAAGGCGAGCGTAGCCGTTATGCCGTAGGTCCTCGGGTCCGCGTAGGCATCGAGAATGACGCCGATGCCTCTGGACCGGTCTAAAGACTGGGTCTTGTAGTGCTCGTCCATGAAGTTGTGGACCCAGCCCGTTACCGTGAACATCTCGTCCTCCGAAGTCCAGGTGAGAGCCCCGTTGAAGATCCAGTAGTCGTCCTGCCCGAAGAAGCCCGGCGCGAAGTTGCACCGGATGCCCCGGCCTCCGCAGGGGTCGTAGAGCATGTCGTCCTTCCAGCTGAACGAGAACCGGGGGGTCAGGGTGCCGAGGCCCCGGCCGGCGACCTGCCCGGGCAGGGGGATGTCGTATTCGATGGAGCCCGTCGCGGAGAAGTTCGGCGACGCGATCAGGGTGTTTCCCGAGTAGTCGAACCTCCTCGGGATGATGATAACGGGGGGATCCGGAAGCCTGATCCTATCGGAGAAGGAGACCACGAATTCCTCGTACTCGCTCTCCACCCAGGCGGCGCTGAGGGTGAGGTACAGGCCGTCAATCGGCTCGCCCTGCAGGTCCAGCTCGACGCCGTAAACGAGCGCGTCGCTGGCATTCGTCAGCTTCGGAATCGGATAACCGAGCTCGGTCTGCTCGACGACGAAGACCTGAAGATCCAGGTAGTCGTAGTAGAATCCCGTGAGGTTGAGTGTTAGGCGCTGGTCAAACCAATGGGAGCGCAGCCCGGCCTCGTAGGAGTCGACGATTTCGGGGTCGACCCCCGTGATGATGTCGAATATCGAAACCGCGCCACCGTTGAAGTGTCCTCCCTTCCAGCCCCGGGAGTACTTGATGTAGAGGTTGCTGTCGTCGGAGTAGTTCCAGGCCAGACTGATCTCTCCGCTCCAGTCGTCCCACAGGGCGTCATCCTCGCCCATGAGCGTCTCCCTCACTTGGCCCGCCGTGGGGGTTTCGATGACGACGGTCTCGAAACTCTTGTACTCCCAGTTGTAGCGGAGCCCCGCAAGCAGCGTGAAGTCGCAGGAAACGGGCTCGCATCCGGGCTGGAGTCGGTACTCCATCTGTCCGTAGGCGGCGAAGTTCCACATCTCCTGGGTGTATTCCTGGAGGAGGTCGGCGGACCCTTGCTTATCGAAGAAGTTGACTACGTCGAGTTCGTCTTTGAGGTAATAGACACCGAGTGTCCAGTCACCGTCACCGTATTTCGACTCCCGAATTGGGCCCCGGAGTTCGAGCTGCTCGCTGAGCTGCCAGGCGGTGTCGGCGTACGTGGTCTCGAGCAGGAACCTGGCGCCGCCGTCGGTGTTCTCCCGGCGGAAAAGGTCGTGCCACTCGTAGGCCGTCAGGCTCACGAGCTCGTAGTCGTGGCCGCTGCCGAACAGCCAGGCCCCCCGGAGATTGATTCCCCAGAGGTCGATGTTCTCCGGGCCGTCGATGTTGTAGTCCCCCGCGAAGGGATCCCCCCCATCGATGTCGATGTAATTCGATCGGTCGCGGCCCGATTGACTTAGACCCGTGTGCTGGTACTGGTACGCCCGGCTCCTGTTTTGCCCGCCGTGGACGTTCAGCAGCCACTCGTTCTGGATCTGCCCCATCGGCAGATCGAGCAGGAGCTGGCCCCGGGCCGCCCAGTTGTCGATGTCGTTGGTCCGGTCGTCGAGGTGCGGATCGATGAACCGTTTTGTGTTGAGGGCGTTCGTCTGGTTGCAGGGACGCCGGACCGTGAGTATTTCGCTGATGGGCACGTCGGCTTGCGCGGCGCAGCGATTCTTCGTGATGCCGTCGCGGATGTTCCAGGTCCCCGAGAGCCGGCCCGAGAGATAATCCGGCACGATGGGTCCATTGACGAATCCCTTGACCTCCCACAGCTCGTAGTTTCCGTACGTGGACGTGACGGAGCCGGCGAACTCCTCTTCCGGCTTGTTCGAGCGCAGAAGAATTGCACCGGCCGAGGCGTTGCGATACAGCGTCCCCTGGGGTCCACGCAGGACCTCGACGCCTTCCACGTCGTAGAATTGGAACAGCTGGCCCGCCGGCGACTGCATGTAGACGCCGTCTTGGTAGATGGCGACGGCACTGGCAGCGTTGGCGTTGAAGTCGTCGAGGCCCACGCCGCGGATGTAGATCGTGGGATTGGAGGCGGCGAAGGCGCTCTTGATCTCGAGGCTCGGAGTAAAGTTCGAGAGATCGCGGATGTCCCTGATGCCCTCGACTTGGAGAACACCCGGGTCGAATCCGATGGCCGAGATCGTATCGTCCTTCACCAGCAATCCCCCCGCCTCGCCTGTGACCACGATCTCCTGGATATGGGGCGACGGCTCCGCGATCGATTCGGAGGTCTTGGGGGCGAGATCCTCGCCGGGATCGGCGCCGCTCTCCGGCTGGCGCTCAACCTCGCTGACCTCGTCGGTCGCGGACTCGACCGCTCCGTCGGTCGCTGATTCGGCCGCCTCCTCGGTCGCTGACTCGACCGCCTCGTCGGCCGGTGTCGTCTTCGGGGGTGTTTCGTTTTGGGCGAACGCCGCGAAACCAAACAGCAGCGTCGCGATCAAGCACGCGAGCCCCTCCTGCCCCTGACGAAATCGCGTTATCGCGCGCATTGGTTCCATGTCTATACCAAAATTCACCTGCGCTTTCGCAATGCCGAGTCATCACGACCCAGTCCTTGGGCACGCTCGTACAATCGTCGAAATGCTCGCGAACTGTCTTCTGTATGTTGGTGTGGCCGCAAAGCTTACAGCCGCTGCCGCTCTGGTGGACGGTCACTAATTGTGTGAACCAGCCATGCGTGGGACATCTAATTTCGATTTGTTCATAGGCACTCAACAGCGCATCTTCACTTGTTTCTCCCACCCGATCTGGAAACGGAAAGTGTGGAAAATCTCAATGATGATCATGGCCGATGGTGATTACACCGGTGCGATTATCCCGTTCTATCTAAACGCAATCCCAAAGGGCAAGCGGCCAACTCCACGTTCGGAAGACGATGGGCACGACCTGCGTAACTACCCGAAAACCCTGGCGCCCCCGGGAGGACTCGAACCTCCGGCCTACGGTTTAGGAAACTGCGGCAGCGTGTTCTGCTGAGTTCGGCTGAGTCTCTAACTGTTTGTCTCAGTTTAGAAACCTCGCGTTCCGCGATCCTCGGAGTTGTGCCGAATTCGGTTGAGTTCGGCTGAGTTCGCACACAAATCCGCACACAAGAACAGGCTGCCTCGTTGGAAGCCGGAGCCGGATGGGCCCGAGCCGGGGGAGTTGCACGGTTGCGCGGTTGCAGGGGGGTAGAGCCCCCCGGCCCCGCCCCCGTCCCTCACTGCCGCGGTTTCCTCGCAAATTGTCCGTCCACCGTTTCGAAGTCCCACACAGCCCTTCGATTGCTAAACACCTGGATCTCTCGCGGAAGAGAGTCCGAGGGAAGGGGACTCTTAAGAGTGTCAATCCAACCGACTCAGGTGGAAATGCATTCACTGGAGACATGGTCGTGAGCCTGGCCCCTTGGTTGGTCCTGTCTCAAGGGCCTCTGGGAGTCCGCCGGGTAGCTGAGCGGCCCAACCGATCCCAAACACACGTCTGCCCGCCATCCTGCTGGGATCTGGGTAGAATACGCCCCCAACGGTCTGGATCAGCCGGGGCGGCTCCGATGTCACTCATCGCCGAACTCAAGCGCCGCAACGTCTTTCG
>JADFQO010000015.1 GCA_022561775.1 Myxococcales bacterium
TGTTCGCGTGGCGTAGCAACTAATGATCGTTCCTTCCAGGATCTGGTGCGGATCCTGCTCCATCAGGATGCGGTTGTTGAAGGTGCCCGGCTCGCTTTCGTCCGCGTTGACACACATGTAGAACGGGCCAGGATGATCCTTCGGCAGGAAGGACCACTTCAATCCACAAGGGAATCCGGCACCGCCGCGCCCGCGGAGACCGCTTGCCTTAACCAGTTCGACGACTTCGTCCGGCTGCATGTCGCTCAGCGCCCTGCGCAGCGCGGAGTATCCGCCGGTGGACTCGTAGGACGCCAACGTGTGGCTGTCCGGCTTATCGATATTGGCTAACAGAACCGGTTCGAAATCGGCCACGATCCGTTCACTCCAGTGAGTCGAGAAATGCATCGGCCTTCTGCGGCGTCAGGTCTTTGTGCAGCGTTTCGCCCGCCAGCATGCAGGGCGCGTATTCACACGCGCCGAGACATTCGGCAAACTCGATGGTCAACCGTTCATCGTCGGTCGTCTCCCCCGGCCGTATTTCCAACCGCCGGCAGATGTGCTCGAGAACTACCTCTTCAACAATGCACAGCGATTCTTCTTCGAAGGTCTGGAGGACTGACGTGGACCGCTACGAACTGCGCCGGCTGGACTACAGCCTCTCGGAGGATCACGACGATCTGCAAACCGCCTACCGGCAGTTCTTCAAGACCCACTGTCCGATCGAAACCGTCCGCGCCGCAGAGGAATCCGGGTTCGACAAGAGCCTGTGGGAGCGGTTGTGCGCGATGGGTGCGACGACCATGGCGTTGCCCGACATCGTCGGGGGCGACGGCGCGACCCATCAGGGTTTCTACGATCTCGCGTACCTGCGCGCGCTTCCCAACATCGCGATCATGGCACCGAAGGACGAGAACGAGCTACGACACATGCTGCGGACGGCGGTCGAGTATCCCGGTCCGTCGGCGCTCCGCTTTCCGCGAGGCCAGGGTCTCGGAGTCCCGCTCGATCCCGACATCAAGGCGATTCCGCTCGGCGAAGCCGAGCTGCTGCGCGATGGTGACGACGTCGCCGTGCTGGTGTACGGAACACTCGCCGGTGAGGCGCTCGAGGCCGCTGCGGAGCTCAGCTCCCAGGGCATCTCGGTCGCGGTTCTGAACGCGCGTTTTCTGAAGCCGCTGGATCGCGAGCGCGTCGTGCATCTGGCCCGACGGTGTCGCGCAATCGTGACGGTCGAGGAGGCGAGTCGGGCCGGCGGATTCGGTGCGACCGTCCTCGAAGTCCTGGCAGAAGAGGGAGTGAGTACGCCGACGCGTTGTCTCGGCATCCCGGACCGGCTCGTCGAGCACGGCGATCCCAAACAAATCCGCCGGGAATTCGATCTCGATCGAGATGGCATCGCAAAGGCGGTGAGGTCCCTGTTGGCCGCGGATGGGGGCCACACTCCGTCCTCGGGATGAGTGGGATCGGTCGCCAGCGGCTCGACGAGCGCATGCTGGCCGACGGCCTGACGGAGACCCGCAGTCGCGCCCAATCCCTGATCCGAGCCGGCCGCGTGCTGGTCGACGACACTCCCGTCGACAAACCGGGGACGGCGATCCGCTCGGACGCGCGCGTCCGCGTCCGCGGCGAGGATCGCCGCTTCGTCTCGCGCGGCGGTGAGAAGCTCGCGGGAGCGCTCGCGGATCTCGGTGTCGACCCGGCCGGCCGTATCTGCCTCGACATCGGAGCGTCTACGGGCGGATTTACCGACTGCTTGCTCCAGTCCGGTGCGAGGCACGTATTTGCGGTGGACGTCGGGTACGGGCAGCTCGACGTTCGTCTTCGCGACGATCCGCGCGTGACGGTGATGGAGCGGACCAACGCGCGACATCTCGATGCGGCTGCCCTCGACCCGCGACCGGACCTCGTTGCGATCGACGTCTCCTTCATTTCGGTGTGTCTGCTGCTGCCGACCCTCGCCGAGCAGCTCCCGGCTGCCGAGCTACTCATCATGGTGAAACCGCAGTTCGAGGTCGGGCGCGAGCAGGTCGGGAAGGGCGGCGTGGTGCGGGACCCCGGGCTGCGCGCCGCAGCCGTGGCCAAGGTGAAGCAATGCGCAGAAGAGTTGAGCTGGACGGCCGCTGGCGACGCGGAGAGCTGCCTCGCAGGCCCCAAGGGGAATCGCGAGATCTTTGTTCGGTTTGCCCCGCGTTCGGTCGATACGTAAGACGCGCTCAGCGGCTTCGTTGACTTTCGGTAGGGCGCACTTATCCTTTCTGTTTAGAAGCTCGACCACCAGGAGCACCGACATGCCCGTGATCGAAGTGACCGACGCCGCCGCCGAGCGGATTCGGGAGCTGCTCGAGAAAGAGAACAAGCTCACCACGCACAGCCTCCGGATGAAGGTGGTCGGCGGCGGCTGTTCGGGCCTGCGCTACGAGCTGGCCTTCGACGATCGCCAGAACGAAGCCGATAGCGTGATCGAAACGCACGGCGTAAAGGTCGTGGTCGATGAGAAGAGCGCCCTCTATCTGATGGGAACCACGCTCGACTTCGTCGATACCCTCAACGAAACGGGATTCAAGATGGGCAATCCCAACGCCTCGACGACCTGCGGCTGTGGAGAATCGTTCGCAGCCTGACGAGGGCCGCGCCCCGTGGCCTTGAAACTCCCGATCTACCTGGATCATCACGCGACCACGCCCGTCGATCCGCGCGTCGTCGATGCGATGGCGCCCTACTGGGGCGAGGATTTCGGCAACGCCTCGAGCGCGGGCCACGTCTTCGGATGGCGCGCGGAGGAGGCCGTGGCGATTGCCCGCGAGCGCCTGGCGTCGGCGATCGGGGCGTCGGACGCGTCGGAGATCGTCTTCACCAGCGGCACCACCGAGAGCGACAATCTCGCGCTCATCGGTCTCGCGCGGGGCCACCGCGGTCGCCGCGATCATCTGATCACGAGCGCCATCGAGCACCCCGCGGTGCTCGACAGCTGCCGATTCCTGGCTGCTGAAGGCTTTTCGCTGACGATCCTGCCGGTTGACGGCGAGGGCCTCGTCGATCCTGCGGCGGTCGCCGGAGCGATCACGGATCGGACGCTCGCCGTCTCGGTGATGGCCGCGAACAGCGAAATCGGAACCCTCCAGCCGATCGAAGAGATTGGTCGGATCTGCCGCGAGCGCGAGGTTCTCCTCCACACCGATGCCGCCCAAGCCGTCGGCAAGATCCCCGTGGACGTGCAACGCTGGGGGGTCGATCTGCTCTCGATGTGTGCCCACAAGCTCTACGGGCCGAAGGGCGTCGGCGCACTCTACATCCGCAAGCGACGGCCGCGGATCGAGCTGCAGCCGCTCGTGCACGGGGGCGACCAGGAGGGGGGGCTCCGGTCGGGCACACCGCCGGTTCCACTCATCGTCGGCTTCGCGCGTGCGGTGGAGTTGTGCCTTGCCGACCTCGAAGCCGAGGCCGCCCGATTGACCGCGTTGCGCGAAGAACTCTGGAAGCGACTCTCGAGTGCCCTCGAAGGGATCGCGTGCAACGGGTCGCGCGCGCGCCGACTGCCGGGCAACCTGAACGTCTCGTTCGCGGGCGTGAACGCCGAGCAGCTGCTCGTCGCGCTCTCTGATGTGGCCCTTTCCACGGGCTCGGCGTGTGCGTCCGGAAGCGCCGAGCCGAGTCACGTGCTCGAGGCCCTCGGCCTCCCGGAGGAAATCGCTCGGTCCTCGCTGCGCTTCGGCATCGGGCGCTCCAACGACATCGAAGAGATCGAATGGGTAGCGGAGAGGCTCGTGGAGGTGGTCGGTGCGCTCCGCGGGCAGCAGCGCTCCGGGCCCCTCAGCGACCCGCAACTCTGACTCCCCGCAAATTTTGCAGCCGCGCTACCCTCGCCAATCAAGTCGGCATCCCATTGCCGCCGCAGATCGCCGATAGGTGAGAGTGTCCGCAGGAGGAGAGCCTGGTTGACTGAGCGAAAGAGTGAAAACATCACCTGGCACGAAGGCCAGGTCAGGCGCAGCGATCGCGAAGCGATCCTCTGCCAGCGCGGCGTGACGATCTGGTTGACGGGGCTCTCCGGTTCCGGAAAGTCCACCATTGCCGTTGCAGCGGAGCGCGAATTGACCAATCGAGGGCGTCTGGCCTTCGTGCTCGACGGCGACAACATCCGCCACGGACTCAACGCCAAGCTGGGATTCTCGCCCGAAGACCGCGCGGAGAATATCCGCAGGATCGGGGAAGTATCGAAGCTGTTCACCGAGGCCGGCATGATCGTCTTCACTTCGTTCATCTCGCCCTACCGCTCTGATCGCGATGCCGTGCGTGCGCTCATGGGGCCGGGCGATTTCGTGGAGATCTATCTGGACGCGAGCCTCGAGACCTGCGAGCAGCGGGACGTGAAGGGGCTCTACAAGAAGGCGCGGGCGGGCGAGATTCCCGAATTCACCGGTATCTCGGCGCCCTACGAGGCGCCCGAGAGCCCCGAGTTGGTTCTCGACACCAACCGCCAATCCATCGAGGAGAGCGTGGGCAAGCTGGTCGAATACCTGGACGCGAAGGGGTATCTGACGCCCGCGTCGGGTGCCTAGCGTGAGAGAACCTGGCGAGGAAAAGCGGTGAAGGCGCGGACCCATCGACTGAGTCAGATCGCACTGCTGGTGACGGCGGTGCTGCTGCTAAGCGGCTGCGCGCTGCTTCCCGTCGTCAAACAGGTGCGTGTGCGGGATCCGGGCCCCGGCCCCGAAGTGCGCCCGAATGCGCCGCCGGAGTACGACATTCTCGTCGCCCACGATCACCGCGCGCGCGGGGATCGCGACAAGGTGCTGGCCGCCTTCGAGCGCGCCCTCGAAAAAGATCCGGACTCGGCCTACATCCACCGGGAGTTGGCGGTCGTTCTGATTCGAGCGGGTCGGCCCGCAGAATCGCTGGAGCACGCAGAGCGGGCGTTGGAGCTCGACCCGGACCATCCGCGAACCCGCGTCTTTCTGGGCCAGCTGTATCGGATGCAGCACAACGTCGCGGCCGCTGAATTGGCGCTGCTCGACGAGTCGGGCGAACCGATCAACGAGGAGGCCGGCGCGCTGCTCTTCCGGGTGTATATGGAGAGCGATCGGGGCGAGCAGGCCGTCGATCTCGCGCAGTGGTTGATCGATGTCGTTGACGACTCGATCACCGCGTACGCGGCGCTCGCCAAGGCCTATGAGCGGACAGGGCAGTTCGAGAAGGCCGAAGGAACGCTGCGTCAGGCCCTCGAAATCGAACCGGGAAATCTGAAGATCTATGCGCAGCTGGTGCGGTCTGCGCGGAAACGAGGAGAAGCGGGCTCCGAACGAGCGATCTACCGCGAAATCCTCGCCGAGCACCCCCATCACCACGCGACCTTGATGGCGCTCGCAGACGAGCAGCTGGGAGAGAACGACACCGACGGTGCGCTTCGGACCCTCTCTGAGATCGAGGCCCACTATCCGAACGACACGAAGTCGGTGGTGCGATTGGGGTTCCTCTACTACGAAGCCGAGAATTTTCCCGAATCCGCCAAACGCTTCGAGACCTTTCTCGCGAGAAAACCCGGCGATCACGAAGTTCGCTTCTTCCTCGGGATCGTACGTCGCCGGATGGGAGAGGATGCCGCTGCCATCGAAGTGTTTTCCGCGATCCCGGAAGAGAGCGAACACTACGCCGAAGCACACACGCAGCTGGCGGTTCTCTTCGAGCGGAAGGGAGAATTCGCACGTGCGCTGGAAGAGATCGAACTGGCGGTCGTCGCGACGTCGACCCGGCCTCGCGAACTCTACGCCGCGACGCTGCGCGCAAAGGCCGGAGACTTCGATGGGGCCGTCGCTTATCTCGAGGGGCTCCTTCTCGAGGATCCGGACGACGACGAGCTCCTCTTCAACCTGGGCATGGTCTTTGGCGAAGCGAAGCGCACGCAGGAAGCAATCGAATACATGGAGCGCGCGATCGAGGAGAATCCGAAGAACGCGAGCGCGCTCAACTATGTCGGTTACACCTGGGCGGAGCGAGGGGACAATCTCGATCAGGCCGAGGACTACATCGTTCGGGCCCTCGACCTCAGGCCCGACGACGGGTTCATCATCGACAGCCTCGGTTGGGTGTACTACATGCGAGCGCGTCCTCTTTTCGATACAGGAAGGAGCGAAGAGGCGAAGCAATACATCGATCGGGCGCTGAAGGAACTCTTGCGCGCCCAGGAACTCACCGGCGGCGATCCGGTCGTTTCGGAGCACCTGGGCGACATCTACCTGCTGCTCGATCAGAAACATCGGGCTCTGCAGCGGTACCAGGAGGCCGTTGACCTGACGCCTCGAGAGAGCGAGCAGCCCGATCTTTTCGAAAAGCTCGAGGCCCTCCGACGCGAAATCGAGTAGGAGTGAAACGCGTCGCCATTGGTGCGGCGTTGCTTTTCTGGGCGACCGCCTGCGCGACGTCGATTCCACTTCAGCCGTTGTCACCCGGTGACCCCCGACCTCGCCAACTGCTCGATGATTGGGTCGAGCGCACCAGTCAGCGACAGCGGCTGCGCGGGCTCGCGCGGCTCACGGTCGATCGGAAAGACGGTTCGGTCCGGATTCGCGGCAAGCAACTCGTGGTCTTGGAGCGCCCGTCGCGCCTGCGGTTGGAAATTCTCGGATTCCTCAATCAATCGCTCGCGGTGATCGCCACCGATGGCGAGGGTTTCGAGGTGTATCGCGCCGAGAACCAAAGCTATCAAGCGGGCGAGGTCGATGAGCGCTTGTTGTGGAACGAGGCCGGAATCGACCTCAGCCCCGAAGAGGCGGTGGCGGTTCTGCTGGGTGTTCCGATTGCCGAGCCGCTACCCGCTCCCGTGAACGCGGTTCGCGATCGCGACGGGCGGATTCGCATCGATCTCGCAGATACCCAGGGAACCGTCGTCCAGCGGGTGACCTTCGATCCGGCCGGACGACTTCGCGCGCTCGAGGTGCTCGACGATTCGGGTGCCGTTCTCTGGGCGGCGCAATTTGATGAGTATCGCGATATCGGCGGATCACCCTTTGCGCATTCGATCGGCCTCGACGTCCGCTCGGGGATGACGCGCGTGGAGATCTCGTTTCGCAACGTGGAACTGAATCCCGATCTGCCGCCCGGACTGTTTCGCTTGTTTTCATCCGGCGAGGGCGATGCGCCCGGCACGGGCGCGGATGGCCGATGAACGCAAACGGGCGATCGACCGACGCTAGACTCCGGGCGCCTGAACGGGAGACCTGCGTTTGATCGACGTCCGAACGGAAGGGGTGCTTCAGGGCGCCCTCGATCGGTTGATCGGAGAATGCGGCGGCCTTGGGGCGACGGCGGCCGTCCGGTGCGAGGGGCTCGGATCCTGGATCGGCGCGAGTGGATCGCTCGATCTGGAGCGACAGATCGCGATGCCCGCCGAGGCGCGCTTTCCCGTCTACAGCATCACCAAGACCGTGATTGCAGTTTGCCTACTCCGACTTGCGGAGTTGCGCACGCTCGCCATCGACGACTCGATTTCGTGTTGGGTGGCGGACCTGCCCTTTGGTGACGACGTTTCGCTGCGCCAGCTTCTCAATCACACCGCCGGTGTCCCCAATTACAGCGACCTTCCCGAGCAGATTTCCGCATTGAAGGCTTCGCCCGGGAAGGCCTGGACGTTCGCTCAATTCATCGAGCACACCTGCCATCGCGGTCTCGATTTTTCACCCGGCGAAGCTTGGTTCTATTCGAACACCGGCTATGCGCTGCTCGCGCGGGTCGTCGAACTCGCCAATGCGACGAGCTTTGCGGAAGCGGTGCAACAGCACGTCGCGGGTCGGCTCCGCCACACCTCCACCGAGGTGGTCGAGGGCCGCGCTTCGTTCGAGCGACTCGTGCCGGGGTTCAGTCGCGACTTCCACAGCGAAGGCGAGCTGGAAGACGTGCGCCCCATCTACGACCCGGGTTGGGTCGCGCACGGACTCATTTCGTCCACTGCGGCGGAAATCAGCGAGTTCTACCAGGCGCTCTTCGGCGGCAAACTCGTACAGCGCGAATCGCTCGACGAGATGGAGCAGCTGGTGCGGGTACCGGGCGATCATCCCCCCGCGGTTTCACCGGGTTACGGGCTCGGGTTGACCGGTGATCCCGACGGGATTTACGGGCCCGAGTTCGGCCACGGTGGCGTTGGGCCCGGCTACAGCCTGTATGCGGGATGGTATCGGGATTTCAGCGGCCGCCGCGTTTCGGCCGCGGTCTTCTGCAACAGCGACGAAATGGATGCCGCGAGATTGCAGCACGGCCTGCTCACGGCCCTCCGGTCCGAACTCGGAGCGACCCTCGAATTACGCTGAAGCCGGATTGGCGCCGACCGCGAGGCCTCGAGCCGCGGGTATCCTGGGCGGTCGGATCTCTCGAGATCCCGATTGGGTCAGCAGAACGGGCCGGGCAGGGATGCGATTCGGGTCGAATTGGCCCCGGCTGGGGATGGGAGCCAGCTGGGGACTCTGCGGTGCTTGACACCCCAGCACGCCAGCGGCACCCTGCGGCGCTCACCGGGGTATCAGGGGGAATCGATGCGTCTCGAATATGGCTTCGAGCTTTCCAAGGTCGAAATTCCTCGCTTCTCGGTCGAAGCGGTGGAGGGCATCGGCAAGCTCTTCACGCTCGCGGCGTTGATCCTCAACGTCCTCGAGGCCAAGGACCGGGTCGAGATCGTCTTCCACGGCCTCAATCCAGAGGATCCGGAGACCAAGATCGCCGCTTTCAAGGAGATCGTCGGCGGTTCCGAGGCGGGCGGCGATCTGAACTACCAACCCGGTCTGGGCGGTCGGGTTTCCGGCTCGTCCAGCTACTTTCGCTGGATCGTGGTGAGCCACTGAGCCCGCGCTGGCGCGCGATCTCCGAGGATCGCAAGCGCATGGTGTTGCATTCGGCCGCGCAGCGGTCCGCGGTCCTCCCAAATATTGCGTTCGAGCCGATTGGCTACCCGCGGGCCCCGGCGTTGACGGTCATCGCGGAGTTCTTATAGTCACCCCCCACTCCGGGTTGGTGCGTGTGCATGGAAGGGGTGGTTACCACGAAAGAGCGTTGCGGGTGAGGTCGCGTTGAATCCGGTTTCGGTGATGACTGCAGTGGGGCAGGCCGCGTGATCGAGGCGAGAGGGCTCACCAAACGCTACGGCGATCTCGTGGCGGTGGAGGAGGTCAGCTTCTCGCTCGCGAGAGGCGAGGTGGTCGGTTTTCTGGGTCCCAACGGAGCCGGCAAGACGACCACGATTCGAATGCTCACGGGTTTTCTGCCTCCTACGGACGGAACCGCGGTGATCGCCGGGCACGACATCTTCGGTGATCCGATCGCCGCCCGACGCGCGATCGGTTATCTCCCCGAAACGCCGCCGCTCTACCCGGAGATGACGGTAAGATCCTTTCTCGAGTACGTAGCGCGAATCAAGGATGTGCCCCGCGTGGAGAGGCGGGCGGCCGTCGATCGAGCTCTCGAGCGCACGGCGCTGACCGACGTCAGGCGGCAGGTCATCGGCACCTTGTCCAGGGGTTTCCGGCAGCGCGTGGGCCTGGCGCAGGCCATCGTCCACAACCCGCCGGTGCTGATCCTCGACGAACCGACCGCCGGGCTCGACCCACTCCAGATCCGCGAGATTCGCGCCCTGATCACCGAGCTGACCGCCCCGTCCCAGGGCGATACCCAGCAGACGGTGATTCTCTCGACGCATATCCTCGCCGAGGTGGACGCTATCTGCCGCCGCGTGATCTTGCTCCATCAGGGGCGCAAGGTGGTGGATGCGCCGTTGTCTGAGCTCACGAGCGGTGGTCGGTCGCTGGATCAGATCTTCACTGACCACACCACCCACGATGCGGCCGACAAGTTCGCATTTCCGTCGGGACCGGTCGTTGAATCCGAATCGGGGAGCGAGTCGTGAGACATGTCGCTTCGGTAGCGGGTCGCGAGTTGCGCTCCCTCTTCGTGTCCCCGGTCGCCTACGGGGTGCTGAGCTTGTTCTCTATGCTCGCCGGGATGTTCTTTATTCTCGATCTGGGCTGGTTCGAGCAGGTCCTCTTCCAGTTCCAGCAGTATCCGGGCCAGCTCGCCGATTTCAATCTCAACGACGGACTTCTCCACGAGTTCTATGGCTCGATTTCGGTGATCCTGTTGTTTTTGATTCCCGGCATCACGATGGGCGTGTACGCGGCCGAGAAGACCAACGGAACCGAAGAACTGCTGCTCACGAGCCCGCTCACGATCTGGGACATCGTGCTCGGCAAATTTGCGGCGGGCGCGATCTTCATCGCCGTGTTGATTGGGATCGTAGGCCTCTTCGCGGGCATGCTGTTCCTCTACGGCGACCCGGAAGTCGGCAAGACCGCATCGGGTCTGCTCGGGCTTCTCCTCACCGGATGGACCTACGTGGCGATCGGCGGCTTCGCTTCTGCGGTCACCCGCAGCCAGATCGTCGCGTTTCTGATCACGCTCGTGGTGTTGGTGACGCTGCTGTTGCTGCCCGGCATCGCGGAATTCGGCATCGCGGGCAGTGCTCCCGGCGTCTCCGACACGCTCCGCTACCTCTCGGTGCAGCTCCATTTCGATCCGCTGCTCAACGGTCTCGTGGATACCGCGGACCTCACCTACTTCGCCGTGATGATCGGGAGCTTCCTGGTCATCACGAAAGCGGCCGTGGAGTCGGCGCGATGGCGATAACCAGAGGCGTGCGCTGATGTCGGCTCTGCTCGGGGCGCTCGGTCTGGTTTCGATCCTCTTCGCCTTGGCGGGTTTCTTCATGGCCTTGACCGGGGCGGCCCCGCTCGGCTGGAGCATGCTCCACGGGCTGGTTGGTTTCGCGCTGCTGGGCGCTGCAGCGTTGATCAACCTCGATGGGCTGCGCGAGCGCATGACTTCGGGAGAAGCGCGTCGTGCGGGTAAGTACGGTTCGAGTTCGCTGCTCTCGAGCCTGCTGATGATTGCGATTCTCGGCATGGGAGCCTTTCTCGCCAACCGCTATTCCAAACACTTCGACTGGAGCGAGCAGGGCGTCAACTCCCTGTCCGACCAGACCCTGAAGGTCTTGTCGGTTCTCGAGCAGGACGTCGAAGCCCTCGCGCTCTTCCGCAGGATGGATTGGCAGCCGGTTCGCGATCAGCTCGAGCGCTACGCGTATGCGAGTGAGCGATTCAAGGTCATCGAAATCGCCGATCCCAACGAGAAGCCAGATCTGCTCGAGCGCTACGGGATCGCGCCAGAGAAACTCGGTCCGGAGGGCATCGTTCATCTGATTTATGGAGAGGAGTCGGTCAACGTCGAGCAGCCGACCGAGGAGACCCTCACCAACGCGATCGTGAAGCTCACCCGCAGGGGCGGCAAGACCGTCTACTTCTTGGAAGGTCACGGTGAAAACCCGATCGATGGCAGTAACGGCGGGGCCGAAGAGGGCTACCAACAGGCCGCCGAAGCGCTGCGCAACGAGAACTACAAGATCGAGAAGCTGTTGCTCGCCGCAAAGAGCGACGTTCCCGAGGACGCGGACGTGGTCGTGATTGCGGGTGCGACGCGCCTGATGCTCGACGAAGAGTCGGACGCCCTCGATCGATACCTGAAGCGTGGGGGCGCGGTGTTGATCCTGATCGACCCGCGGGTTCGCACGGACCTGGTCGCAAAGCTCGTTGAATGGGGCGTCGAGCTCGGGGATGACATCGTGGTCGATCGCGAGCTGGCGCTCTTCGGTCGGGCGACGACTCCCTTCGCTAGCCAATACGCTCCGAATCACCCGATCACGCGGGATCTGCGCGAATACACGATGTTTCACGTGGTGCGCAGCGTGAAGCCGAGCGCCGACGCGGGAGATCGTTTCACCGAGATCGTGCTCACCGGGAGCGAATCGTGGGCGGAGCGCGATCTCGAGCGGTTCTTCACCGAGGGGCGCGCCGAGTTCGATGGCGAGGACCTGAGCGGGCCCGTGCCGATCGCGGTGGCGGGAACCGTACGCTTCGAAGCAATGGGCGATGTCTCGCAGGAAGCGCGGCTCGTGGTGTTCGGCGACGCGGACTTTGCATCCAATCAAATGCTCGGCAGGTACCAGAACCGCGATCTCTTCGTGAACACCGTCAACTGGTTGCTCGGAGACGTGGAAGCGATCTCCGTCCGTCCGAATCGCTCGCGCGCCTCTACCTTGCAGATGACGGCCTCGCAGAGGAGAGGCGTTCAGATCTTCGCTCTCTTTGCGATTCCCGAAGTCCTCGCCGTGACGGGTGTCTTCATCTGGTGGACCCGCCGCCAGACCGCCAGGCGATGAACCCGAAGACGACCGCGGTACTCTTCGCGATCGCCGCCGCGCTCGCAGCCTTCGTCTACTTTTGCGAGTCCGAGCTCGAACAGGCGCGCGTGGAAGCGAAGGCGGCCGAGAAGCGGCTCTTCCCCGACGTGGTGCAGTCTGAAATCGCGTCGATCTCGCTGCACCTCTCCGACGCCCCCGAGATTCGGCTCGAGCGCCGGGATGGCCGTTGGCGGATCGTGGCGCCGATCGATTTTGCGGCCGACACGTTCGCGGCCGATGGTGTCGCGAGCGCGATCACCCAGTTGAGGAGCGAATCGGTGATCGATGATCCCCGGCCGCCGGACGTCTACGGCTTCGGCGCAGAGCGCGCGGAAGTCCGCTTCACGGTCGGCGAACTCGAGAAGGCGCTCCGGTTCGGGAACCAGACGCCTGTCGGCTCGAACTCCTACGCGTCGGTCGATGGCGACGATCGGGTCTACACCGTGGCCTCGTATCAGCTCACGCCGCTCAAGAAGAGACTGGAGGATCTCCGAGATAAGCGGATCCTGGATTTCGACCAGGCTGCTGTCGGGCGGGTTGCGGTCAGCTGGCCCGGGACGAGGTTCGTCGTCGAACGAAGCGACGCGGGTTGGCAGATGGTCGAGCCGGTTCAGGCCCCCGCAGATGGGGACACCGTCAACGCTCTGCTGTCCAGCCTGTCGTTCCTCAGGGCGTCGGCCTTTGTCGATGATCCCGGGTCCGCGGAGGAGATGGGCTTTGTGCCGCCGCAGTTCGCGGTCGAGATCGAGATGTCTCGCGAAGGTGCGGGTTCGGATCCCGTGATCGTGCGCTTTGCGGTCGGTGGCGTGGCTGAGACCGGGACGCAGCGATTCGTTCGGGGTGCTGTGGAGTCGCTCTACCTGATTTCGGAACAGAGCTTCGACGATTTCCCGCGCAGAATGGTCGAGTACCGGGATCGTCGACTCGCGGAGTTCGCGACTGGCGATGCTCGGCGCGTCGAACTGGGTTTTCTCACCGATGCCGGAGAGGCCGTCGCTCTCAGCGTCACCCGCGAGGGCGACGGCTGGGCGTCGAGTGCCGATCCCGTCCAGCCTGAAAAACTGGAGGCCCTGGTGGAGGCGCTTTCGGACCTACGCGCCGACGACATCATCGCTGAAGAATTCGGGCCCGCGGAGCTTCAGGCGATGGGACTCGACCCCGCGAAGGCCGTGCTGCTGGTCTACGGCGATGGCGATCCCGCGGAGCGCCTCGCCGAGATCCACCTGGGTGTCGCCTTCGGTGGCGGAGTCACGGCGCGAGTCCCCGACCGCGAGACCATCTTCCTGCTCGACGCTGCGCTCGCCGATCTGCTTCCCACGGATCTCGAGGATTACCGGGAGCGCTTCGTCGCGCAGCCCGAATTGGCGACCGACGAGGAGGACGCGATCGTCGACGTCGGAAACGACGAAAGCTAGACTTGCGAAACTGGGAGGAATGAGATGCAGAATTTCTCTGCTGCGTACGGTCTGGCGCTCGCGATGGTCACCCTCGTGTCGTGCGGTTCGGCGGATTCGCTTACCATCACCGTCTACAAATCTCCCAGCTGTGGTTGCTGCGTAAAGTGGGTCGACCACCTCAAAGCAGGCGGTCTGGCGGTCGAAGCCATCGACGTCGAAAACACCGCCTGGATCAAGAAGGAGAACGGAGTGCCGGCCCGGCTCATGTCGTGTCACACGGCTCTCGTGGATGGCTATGTGATCGAGGGGCACGTTCCTGTGGAGGATATCCTACGGCTGCTCGAGGAGCGTCCGGACATCGCTGGCCTGGCCGTTCCGAGGATGCCGATCGGTTCGCCGGGGATGGAGGGCCCGAATCCGGTGCGCTACGAAGTGCTCGCATTCACCAAACAGGGAAGTACCCACACGTACGCGTTCCACGGGCCCTGAGGTTTCCCTAGGCGCTCATCGCTCAGGCGTCATCGAGGCGAAACAACGTTCGCGCGTTTTCGCTCGTGATGCGCGCGACCTCTTCGACGGGCATGGCGTGGAGCGCCGCGAGGGTCTCGCCGACCACGCTGACGTGGGCGGGCTCGTTGCGCTTGCCGCGAAAGCCCTGCGGGGCGAGTAGTGGCGCGTCGGTTTCGATCATGAGGCGTTCGAGCGGGAGCGCCTTCGCGACTTCTCTGAGGCCGCGATCGTTCTTGAACGTCAGGATGCCCGAGAAAGAGATGTAGAACCCGGCTTCAATGGCCCGCTGCGCGAACTCGAGGGTTCCCGTGTAGCAGTGGAGGACTCCTTCGATTTCGCTTCGCGTTTCCGCGAGCCAGATGTCGAGCATCTCCTCGTAGGCGTTGGGTTCGTCGCCGCGCACGTGGAGGGTGGCGGGCATTCGCCTGGACCGCGCCGTGGCCGCCTGCTCGGCGAAGACTGCGCGCTGCACCTCGCGCTCCGAGTTCATGTAGTGGTAATCGAGTCCGCACTCTCCAACGGCAACCACCCGCGGTCGACCGATCAGTTCTTCGAGCAGTGCGCGCGCCTCGTCGTCGAATTCCTTGGCTTCGTGGGGGTGGACGCCCACCGTTGCGAACACGCGCGGATCGGCGGCGGCGATCTCCACCGCCCGGGCATTGCCCGCAATCCCGTAGCCCGAACCGATCGCGATGAAGGTGTCGACGCCCGCTTTGCGCGCACGATCGAGCACGGCTGCACGGTCGAGGTCGAATTCGTCTGCCGACAGATGGCAGTGGCTGTCGAGCCACACGGCTAGTCGGCCTTTTCGGGAACTTCGACGCGCGGGAAGAGCGCGGCGCCCTTCGAGGTCGCGGTCCCGGGCTCGAGAACGCCCCAACGTCCGGCGTCGTCGGGCAGGCGGGCTGTCTGCAGGGCGTCGGGAATGCCGAGTCGGGCGAGGATCTCCGCTGCCGTTTCGGGAAGAAAGGCCGCGAGCAACAGCGCGATCACGCGCAGCGCCTCACAACTGGTGTAGAGCGTCGTTGCAACCTGATCGGCGTTTGCGGGATCCTTGGCGGCCTTCCAGGGTGCGCGGGTTTCGAGGTAGCGATTGACGCAATCGAGGAATTCGAAGATCGCCTCCAGCGCGCGGTGAAACTCGTAGCTTCGGATCGAAGCGTCGACGCGCGCGGCCGCTCCCGAAGCGGCCGCCTGGATTTCGCGCTCGAGATCGCCCGGCTCGCCCGCCTTGGGGACTTCGCCGCCCGCGAAGAGAGCCGTCATGTTGAGCGTGCGACTCACGAGGTTTCCGAGGTTGTTGGCGAGGTCGGCGTTGGTCCGACGGATCAGCGCGGTTTCGCTGAAGGTCGCGTCGAGTCCGAAGACCATTTCGCGCAGCAGGAAGTAGCGGAACGCGTCGAAGCCGTAGCGCTCCTTCATCGCGATCGGCGATACCATGTTTCCGAGGGACTTGGAGATCTTTCGCCCGTCCACGCTCCAATATCCGTGCACGTTGAGATGCTGGTAGACGGGCAGGCCCATCGTCTTGAGCATGATCGGCCAGAAGATCGCGTGGGGTTTGAGGATGTCCTTCGCGACGAAGTGCTCGACCGCGCCCCAGTAGCGCTCGAAGTCCGGTCCGTCCGGATAGCCGACGCCTGTCAGATAGTTGATCAGCGCGTCGAACCAGACGTAGCAGACGTAGTCGGGGTCGAAGGGGAGTTCGATCCCCCACTCGAGCCGCTCTTTCGGCCGCGATATGCAGAGGTCTCCAAGTCCGCTCTCCTCGCGGAGCATCGCGAGCGCCTCGTTTCGGTAGCGCTCGGGTCGAATGAAATCCGGATGCTCCTCGATGTAGCCGGCCAACCAACTGAAGTGGGAGGTGATGCGCAGGAAGTAATTCGACTCGCGCCGCTTCTCGGGTGCGCGCTCGTGGTCGCGACAGAGTCCGCCTTCGATGTCGCGATCCGTCAGGAATCGCTCGCAGCCGACACAGTAGAGCCCCTCGTACTCCTGGAAGTAGATTTCGCCCGCGTCGTAGACCTTTTGCAGGATCTCCTGGACCACGCGCTGGTGGCCTGGATCGGTGGTGCGGATGAAGCGGTCGAACGAGAAGCCGAGCGCCTCCCAGGTGGAGCGGAAAGCAGCGGAATATTCGTCTGCAGTCTCCTGCGGCGACGCACCGCGTTGTGCAGCGATTTCGGCGATCTTGTCGCCGTGTTCATCGGTGCCTGTGAGAAAGAAGGTGTCGTCGCCCGCCAGCCGGTGGTAGCGCGCGAGGGTGTCGAGAATGACGGTCGTGTAGGTATGACCGATGTGCGGTTCCGCATTCACGTAGTAGATCGGCGTTGTGGCGTAGAAGGTGTCACTCATCGAAGTGCGGGCTCTGCGGATTCGCGTAATGCAAGCAGCGCGCGCTCCACCACCATCTGGGGGTTCGCGTTGCGCTGCAACAGCGTCTTGCGGCAGTCGCTGAGGGTCCGGAACGCGTCGAGGTCGCGCGTGACGTCGGTCTCGGTCTCGCGCGCTGCGGTTAGCACGCGATCGTGCACCCAGCGCGACGCGGTCTCGAGGAACTCTTCTACGCCGCCGACGACCGTGGCGCGCGCGCCGCGATATTCCGCCGCCCAATCGAGCAGGTCTGGAATCGTCGCCGCCGCGATCCCGTCGAGGCGCCCCCGCATCGCTTCGCGCTCGGGGTCTGGGTGCTCCGCAGCGAAATCGGCTTCGAAGCTGAGGCGCTGACAGCGCGAGCGCACGGTCGCCAGCAGGCCCGCCGCGGTCGCAGCCGCCAGTACCAGGGTGGTCCGGGGCGGCGGCTCTTCGAGGATCCGGAGCAGCGCGTTCTGGGCCTCTTGATTCATCCACTCGGCGTCGGCGATGACCGCTGCGCGCCGACCGCCCTCGTTGGATTTCAGGTGAAGCGCGCTTTGCAGCGCGCGGACCTGGCCGATGCGTACCCGGGTATCGCCTTCGCCGCGCTCGACCCAGAAGAGATCCGCGTGATCGCCGACGTGGCGCAGCAGCGGCCCCTTGCGGCCGGTTCCATCGAGCGCGATCGGCTCCCGCGAACTCGATCGTCGGCAGTCGATGCAGTCTTCGCAGGGGCCGCCCGCCTGCCGACAAACGAGGGCCCGAACGAAGTCGAGGGCCGCGTCCCGCGGCGTCGATCCCGGGCCGGACAGCAGATACGCCGAGTGGATGCGACCGCTCTCGAGGCTGCGGCGCAAAAGGTTCGGTGGATCGCTCGAAGCGGTGGGCATGGGGCGGGCAGTCTAGCACCACCCCCAGGCGCGGAGGTACGCTCGGATCCGATGGTTCGCGAACTCGAGATTGCTCCGCGGCGCCGGACTCCGGTTGCGGTCGGTGCTTTGATCGCCGTCAACGTGATCGTTTTTCTCTACGAGATGATCTTATCCGGCGGATCCGCTGCGGATGGTGCCGCCGTGGGTGAGTTCGTCGCAACCTGGGGACTGGTTCCCCGAGAATTCCTCCGCGAGATCGCCGACCCGGGTGCCACGAGACAGGTCGTCTGGTTTACGCCGATCAGTTCGATGTTTATCCACGGCGGGCTGATTCACCTCGCGAGCAACCTGCTCTATCTCTGGGTTTTTGGCGCGGAGCTCGAGGATTGGCTCGGGGATCGCCGCTTTCTGGCCTTCTACCTCGCGTGCGGCCTGGCCGCGTCGGGGCTCCAGATCGCGAGCAATCCCGACTCCTACGTGGCGACGATCGGCGCGAGCGGTGCGGTATCGGGCTTGCTCGGTGCCTACGTGGTCTCCTATCCGCACCGAAGGCTGCGGCTGCGATGGCCGCCCGTTCGGGTCCCTGCCATTTTCTTTCTGCTGGCCTGGATTGTGATCCAGGTCCTATCCGGAATCGACTACCAGTCCGCGGAGGAGGGAGGGGCAGCCTGGTGGGCCCACACCGGCGGATTTCTGGCCGGGATTGCGCTCGCGCGCTCGATGCGGGCGTGTTTTCCCCGCACTCACGGTTGCGCATCGGATCGCCAAACACCCAATAACGTCTGAGAGACTTTGCGCTCAAGTCTTCCGCTGCGCGCGCCGATCCAACCGACACGCTTACACGCGCATGGGAGGGAGTTCGCAGATGGCAATCAACGCGTTTGGTCGAGGTCGGGAGACGGACTTCGACAGTCAGTCCGGTTCCAACCCGTCCGCACCCAGCAGTTCACCCGGTTCGGGGGGCCTCACCGCATTCATCGACCAGGGGTCGGAGTTCGAGGGGAAGCTCTCGTTTCGCGACACCGTTCGAATTGACGGTCGGTTTCACGGCGAGATCACCAGCGAGAACACCCTGATCATCGGAGAAAGCGGCGATATCGAAGCCGAGATTCGCTCGAACACCGTCGTTGTGAGCGGGTCCGTCAACGGCAACATCATCGCCAAGGCCAAGGTCGTGCTCCACAAGACTGCGCGGATCGCGGGTGACATCCAGGCGCCTTCACTCGTGGTCGAAGAGGGCGCGGTCATCACCGGCAAGATCATCATGGGCGGCGCTTCGAGCCCCAAATCGGCGGCTTCACTCAAAGCGGTCGTCACGAAAAACGACACCCACGCGAAGAACGACGCCCACGCGAAGAACGACGCCAAGAAAGACGCGAGCAGCACCGACGCGTAGGGCTCGCCTCGGGTCGGCCGCGGCGCGATCAGGGTTGCTTACGCGATGCGCTTGACGATGTCTCCCTTGCGAACGCGGTGGGAGACATGGACGCCCACCTGCTGCCCGGGTTTCGCGACCTTGATCGGCTGGCGGTCGAGTTCCAGCCGGTCGAGCGTCTGATAGAAGTCGGTGGTGTGCCCGCGAAAATGAACCGTGTCTCCGGTGTGGAGTTCTCCGGGGCCTACCGTGACCACCGCCGCGTCGACCCGTGGGTAGTAGTGGGTCACTACCCCGATATCCCTCGATTCCGCTGCGGCCACGGTCGGCGGGGTCTGCGACGCGCTGGGCGTCGCGGTCGTAGCCATTTGGGCTTGGCTCGCGGGCGCCTCTGCGCGCGTGGCTCGTTTCGGCGCCGCTCCTCGGGTGGCTGTCTTCCGAGCCACCTTTTTGCGAGAGGCCTTCTTCCGCACGGTCTTCTTCCGAACGGCCTTGCGCGAGGCGGTCTTCTTTCGGGTGACTTTCTTCCGCGCCGTCTTCCTCGCGCCCTTGCTCCGAGGCGCCTTTTTCCGCACGGCCTTCTTGCGAGCGGTCTTCTTCCGGCCGGTCTTCTTGCGCGCGCGCTTGCTCCGGGGCGCCTTTTTCCGCACGGCCTTCTTGCGAGCGGTCTTCTTTCGGCCGGTCTTCTTGCGGGAGCCAGTCGTTCTGCGGCCCGCCTTCTTCCGCCTGGATGTCTTTCGGGTGGCCTTCTTCCGGGTGGCCTTCTTCCGTGCGGGTTTCTTGCGCCGTGTGGTCTTTTTGCGAGCCGCCATGGCAATCCCCTCCTGGCGTTCATTCTAGGGCCGCTCGGAATTCCACGTCAACGAGCCGCGACGCGTGTTTGAGCTTTTATCCCGCGCAGAGTAGGGTTTTGGGATGCAGGTCACCGCAAAGCTATTCGGTGCAGTTCGCGAGGCAGCCGGAGCGAAGGAGCTGGCACTCGCGCTCCCAGACGGCGCCACGGCGCGCGACGTCTGGGCGCTCCTAGTGGACGACCATCCCGCGATAACGCCGTTTGCGGACCGTTTGGCGGTCTCCGTGAACCTCGAGATCCGCTCGCTCGACGCGGAGCTCCACGACGGCGACGAGATCGCGTTCCTCCCTCCCGTTTCGGGTGGGGCGGGGACCTGCTCGCTCTCCGATGGCCCGATCGATGTCGGCAAGGTGGTGGCGCGGGTCTCCGGACCCGGAATGGGGGGCATCGTGACCTTCATCGGCGCGGTGCGAAACCGCGCCCGGGGTCGGGACATCCGCCACCTCGAGTACGAATCCTACCCGCAGATGGCGGAGCGCGAGATGGAGCGCATCGCCGACGATGCCGCCGAGCGCTGGCCCAGCACGCGGGTCGCCATCGCCCACCGCGCGGGCCATCTCGAAATCGGCGAGATTGCGGTCGTCGTCGTCGCCGCGGCCCCCCACCGCGCCGAAGCCTTCGAAGCCTGCCGCTACGCGATCGACACCCTCAAGGAAACCGTCCCGATCTGGAAGAAAGAAGTCGCGACCGATGGCGAGTATTGGGTCGACGACCGGCCCTAGTGTGAGTCCTGGAGACCTCGTTCGGGTGGCGCGGAGGTTCTCGGGGATTGCGCCGACTCGCCTCATCGGCGGGGGAACGAGATGAGAAAGAGAACGCGCTTCGCGAGATCGGTTGCCCTCTCTACGCTTCTGCTTGGGGTCTCGCTGGTAGTCTCGGGACCGCAACCGAGCGCCCATGCGCATCAGCGCCATAGGCACGAGAGCCCCAAGGAGACCCCCGCCGCGTCGGCTGCACCGAGCGCGCCGCTCGCTGAGCCCGCGCACCAAGCACCCGAGCACGAACACCGCGAGGACAACGCCACGGCCGCCACGACCGACCATCCGTACCCACCCGAAGGGGTCCCGAGGCCACTGGCATGGCTCGGGAAGTTCCACCCAGCGGCGGTGAACTTCCCCATCGCGATGCTCACCGCTGCTGCGCTCTCGGAGCTTCTGCTGCTGCGGACCGGCCGCGAGCTGTTCTTCCACGCGACGCGCTTCGCAGTCTGGGTGGGCTCGCTCGGGGCATTGGCGGCGGCGATCCTGGGCTGGTTCTTCGCGGGCTTCCGCCTCGCCGACGAGGAGTGGCTGATGACAACCCATCGCTGGCTCGGCACCGCCGCCTCCGCTTGGGCACTGGTGGTCCTTTTCCTTTGCGAGCGCGCGTATCGAAGGGCCGAGCGGCAGGCGTTCCGCCTCGCCCTGTTCCCCGGGGCGGCCCTGATGGCGACTACTGGCTTCTTTGGTGGGGCGCTGCTCTTTGGCATCGACCACTATGCGTGGTGAAGCCATCGCGTGGCTCGCTCAGCGGGCCGCGGCAGGGATGCGTTTGCTGGCCAGCGGGTCGAGGGATGAGAAATTGCTGCTTGCACTAACATAGGGACTGGTACGACAAACTGGGGCAGGTCAGGACGACCGCCCGTGAATCACAACGAGAAATCCCGAGAGCCACGGCGGCGAGTGCTCCCGTATGGGATCGACGATTGACCATGAGCGAAACGAATCCCGCTTCTCAAGCCCACCACCACCGAAAAAGCGCCCCCGCTCAGGTTCCGACCGCGGTGATTACGGTGAGCGACACGCGAACGCTCGACACCGACACGGGCGGCGCGCGGGTGGCCGAACTGCTCAGCGCGGTCGGGCATCCGGTCGTCGTGCGCGAGATCGTGAAGGATGAACCCGCGGAGATTTCGGCGACGCTGAGCGCGTTGTTGGCGCGCGACGACGTCGCCGCGGTGATCTTCACCGGCGGTACCGGTGTGGCGCCGCGCGACGTCACGCCCGAAGCCGTCGAGCCGCTGCTCGATCGGGTGGTGCCGGGTTTTGGCGAACTCTTTCGAGCGCTCTCCTACCAGGAAATCGGCAGCGCGGCGTTGCTCTCGCGCGCGCTCGCGGGGCTCGCCTCGGGCCGTGTCGTCTTTGTGCTGCCGGGTTCCCGGGGCGCCGTCGAACTCGCGATGGAGAAGCTCGTCTTGCCCGAGCTCGGGCACCTCGCTGCCGAGGCGGTCAAGACGCGCTGACGCTGCTCCGAAACGCTGAAGATGGCCCGCCTCCCGATCAGCCTGCTCGCCGCCGTTGCGCTGCTCGGCCTTGGCTCGACGTCCGCGTCGGCCGAGGTCTTCGTGTGGATCGATGAGCGCGGCGTCACCCACATCACCGATGATCCTTTGGGTGTACCCGCGCACGCCCGGACCGCCGAGCAGGGCTTCCGCGATCTCTGGAGCAGCCCGATCGGCGACGAGCCCGTATCCGGGTCTTCGCTGGACGCCTCCGAAGCCCGCATCCAGCGCCTGATCCGGGGTGCCGTCGACGACCTGCGCCGCGGCGAGACGGCGCGCGCATCGGCCTCGTTGGGCGCCGTGCTGAGGGATTCGCCCGGGGAACCGGTCGCGCATTGGTACCTCGCGCTCCTCGATCGCCAGCGCGGCCGCTACGAATCGGCCCGTGCGCACCTCGAGGCCTTCCTTGCAGCCGCGGGCGACGATCTCGAACCCTGGCGCCAGTCGGCTCGCCGCCGCTTGGCGGCGCTGGACGACGAAGCGCGCCTGGTGGATCCCAGCGGCGACCGCGCAACGGGTCCCTGGCAGGGGTTGTCGAATGCTCACTTCAACGTCCACTACGACCCGGAGCTCGGGCAGGCCTCCCCCAACTACGCGCAAACCGTGCTCCGCTATCTCGAGGAGGCCCGCTCCACCGTCAGCACCCACCTCGGCGCAGTTCCAGACGAGTCGATGGGCGTGGTCTTCTACGGCAAGGCCGCCTATCTCGAGGCGCATCGCCACCGCTTTTCGTTTCAGACGGTCGGCTTCTTCGACGGTCGAATCCACGTGGTATCTGCCGCGCATCCGGCCGGAGAACTTCGCGCGCTGCTCTTCCACGAATATTCTCACGCGGTCTACCGCGAGCAGACCGGCGGCGATCGCCCCTATTGGTTGAACGAAGGCCTCGCCGAAATTTCCGAGCGCGAGTCGCTCCGGCGCAAGGGGCTCACCCGCAGCGAGCGACGGGCGCTGCGCGATGTCATCGACACAGGGAAGTGGATACCACTACGGCGCCTCGCGCCGAGTTTTTCGGGCTTCGACGACGAAGGCGCGCGCGCCGCCTACCTGGAGTCTGCGGCGGCTGCGCTGTGGATCTCCGAGCGGACCGACCGCGCGCAGCGCGCAAGATTGCTCGGGATGCTGGGGACCGGGATCGACGCCGATCAGGCGTTTCTGGTGATTCTCGAAGTCGACACCGACGGCGTCGATCGGGCGGTCCGCGAAGCGATTCTCGCCGAATTTCCGCCGGAGGCGGCTACAGAAGCCCCTCATCGAGAAGCCGCGAAGCTTCGAGCAGCAACTCAGTAACCGACGCCTCGATGGTGCGCTGTTCGGGGTCTTTGTGCGGTTGGAAGCTGAAGCGCCCGCCCGTGAAGTTCACGATCTCGATGGCCGCGTCAAACCCGGAGTGCTGCTTGGTTTCCGCGTGAATCGGCGCACCGTCCGCGAGCCAGAGCCGGCCGTTGGCCTGATCGGCCTCGCAACTCAGCAGCCCGCTCTTGTGCTCCATTTCGAGGATTTGAAGCACCGCGAACGGCGGGATCTCGGCGAGGTCGCCCTCGAAGACCTGCCCTCCGATCGGCCGCTCCACCTGGATGGTCTGTTCCCGATCGCACTCCAAGCCGGCGTTTTCCAGTCCGGCACCGACCTGACAAAAGGTGATCATGCTGTTGCCGATCTCGATTTGATCGCCCGGCTGCAGCGCGTGCTTCTGTACCCGTTGGCCGTTGACGTAGGTGCCGTTGGTGCTGCCCAGATCCGTGATCGTGAAGCCATCGGGACCGCCCGCGACTTCCGCGTGTCTTCGCGACGCGTCGCCTCCGGGCAGGCGCAGATCGCAGTTGCGGCTGCGGCCGATCGAAACCGTATCCAGCGGCCCGAGCGCGATGGGAGGGTTGGGCGGGCAGAAGAGCATGGGCGTGCCGATTCGGGTCATCTCGCCCGGTGTTTTCGGCAGGGCTCTGGACGGCCTTTACCCGAGCCAGATTTCGCCCCCTGGGGAGGAGGGGCAGCGGCCGAGAGGGGCGACCTCAGCGGATCTTGAAGCCCTCGAGGTTCTCGGGGCCTTCCTCGACCACCTCGATTCGATCGACGCGAGCCATCTCGGGCCCCCGGGAACAGAAATCAATCACCTCGTTCACGGCGGCCGCGCTGCCCTCCAGAACCGCTTCGACGCGGCCGTCTGCGAGATTGCGCACCCAGCCGTCGACGCCCGCGCGAACCGCCTGCTTTGCGGTCGTCGCCCGGAACCAGACGTCCTGCACGAGCCCGGATATGAACACCCGACGGCGGCAGCGGTCTGTCGATTCCGCGGCACTCATTCGCTGCCATCCGGGGCGTAGTACTCGAAGTCGACGAGGTTGGCCTTCATGTACTCGCGGAGCTGGTCGACGAGGCGCTTTTCGAGTTGGCGCACCCGCTCGCGGGAAATGCCGAACTCGTCGGCGAGTTCCTGCAGCGTCTTCTGTTCTTCGGCGATGATGCGCTCGTCTACGATCTGTCGATCGCGCTCCCCCAATCCGGCGGAAAATTCGGCAATCTTCTCCTGGAATACATGGCTGAGTTCGCTGTCTCCGACGATCTGCTCGGCGCTTGGGCCAGCGCCCGGGACGAAGTCCCCGAATTCAGCGGCCGCATCGTCTCTTCGTGCCGGCGCGTTGAGCGAGAGATCGCTCTGGGACATGCGCTGATCCATGTCGATCACGTCGTCTTCCTTCACGTCGAGGCGTTCCGCGAGCAATTTGGGTTCGACGTCGAAACCCTCCAGCTCGAGTCGACGCTTTTCTTTGTTGAGACGGAAGAAGAGTTTGCGTTGGGCGCGGGATCGCCCGAGTCGCACCGTGCGGAAGTTGTCCATGATGTATTTGAGGATGTAGGCGCGAATCCAATAGACCGCGTAGGAGGTGAGTTTCACGCCCTTGTAGGGGTCGAAGCGTTGGACGGCCTCGAGCAGCCCGACGTTGCCGCTCTGGATCAAATCCAGCACGTTCGTCCAGGCGCGCCGGTACTCCATCGCGATCTTGACCACCAACCGCAGATTCGCGAGCACGAGCTGGCGGCCGGCGTCCTCGTCCCCGTCTTCCACCCAGCGGACCGCGAGCGCGTGCTCCTCTTCTCGCGAGATGGGGGCGTATTGGGCGAGCTGGGCCATGTAGGCCGAAAGCGCGTCGACCGGACCGAGCGATCGATCGGAAGAGGAGACCTGGGGAGCCAGCGTCGACGCGCGTTCGGATTCAGGAGCGTCGTCGGAAGTCGTCGATTTGAGAGAACTCACGCGCGAATCTCCCAATGCTGCGCACCGCGGCGGAGGTGTTGCGCGGGTGCTGCTGTCGTCGAAGCCGGCCCGGTCGGGTGGCCGGAGAGAGACCGTAGCAGACGGGGCGAATCGCGATCGTTGGGCTGCTCGAGAAGCGGGGCGGGGCCAGCATCGCCGACCCCGCCTACCCGTCCGAGCGATCCGCTATTGCTTGAGGGTGCGGATGTAGGCGACGACGTTGTCGACGTCTTCGTCCGAGAGCACGCTACCCCAGGCGGCCATCATCTGGTTGCCACCGAAGGCGGCCGCGCCCTTGCTGATGACGGCCTTGAGGTCGGCGTCGGTTCCGGCGGTTCCGTCCTCATCGGCGTCGATCTTGAAATCGCCGAGCGAGAAATCGCGCGGGGGAGGCTGGAGGATCTGCCCCACCGGTCCGTCACCCTTGCCGGTTTCGCCGTGGCAGGAGACGCAGTTGGTGGTGTAGGCGGCCTTGCCCGCCGCGGCATCAGCGGCCAGTGCGCCAGCCGGTGCGAGCAGCGTCGCGAGTGCGACCATTGAAACGAATCGAGCAAAGTGATTCAGGACCTCTGAGCGGCTCATGATCGAACGTTCTCCTTGTCGGTCACTTTTGGGAGGGCGGGAGGCTAGGCGGCGCGTGCTGGCCCGTCAAACGATCTGTTTCTCCTTCCAACCCTGCAGCAGTTCCACGAGCAGCCGGACGCCCACGCCGGTGGCTCCCTTCTTGAGATAGGGGGATGGCTTGTTGCCCCAGGCCGTACCCGCGATATCCAGATGCACCCAGGGTGTGTCTCCCACGAAATTTGCGAGAAAAGCCGCAGCCGTCGATGACGAGGCGTCGCGGCCGGTGGTGTTCTTGATGTCGGCCACGTCGCTGCGAACCGCCTTGCGGTGCACCTCCCAGAGCGGCATCGGCCAGGCCCGCTCTGCGGTCGACTCGCCGGCCGTGCGCACGGCCTCGATGAGGCCCTCGTGGCTGCCAAACAGCCCCGTTGCCCATTTGCCGAGCGCCACCACGCAGGCGCCCGTGAGCGTCGCCAGGTCGACGATGGCTTCGGGCTTGAATTTCGTGTTCGCGTAGTGGAGCGCATCGGCGAGTACGACGCGGCCCTCGGCGTCGGTATTCAGGATCTCCACCGTTTTTCCCGACATCGTGGTCACGACGTCGCCGGGGCGGTAGGCGGTGCTGCTGGGCATGTTCTCCGCCGCCGCGATCACCCCCACCACCCGGATCGGCAGCTTCAGCAACGCGCAGGCCCGCAGCGCGCCGATCACCGCGGCGGCCCCCGACATGTCGTGCTTCATCTCGTCCATTGCCGCCGACGGTTTGATCGAGATGCCGCCCGAATCGAAGGTGATCCCCTTGCCGACCAGGCAGACCGTCGGCAGCCGCCGCGCAGATTCGGCCGAGCGCTTGGCGCCTTTCTTCCCCCGCTTCGATCGCGGGTCGTGGTCGAGGACGATCAGGCGCGGGGTGTTCGCGCTGCCCCCACCCACGGCGAGAATCCCGCCCATCCGGTGCTTCTTGAGCTCCGCCACGTCCATCACGCGTGCGCCGAGCCCGACTTCTCGCGCCACGCGCTTCGCGGCGTTGGCGAGTTGGGCGGGGGGAAGGGCGTTGGCGGGTTCGTTCGAGAGCTGACGGCTCAGGTTTTGGGACTCGGCGAGTACGACTCCGGTTCGACACGCGTCGCGCGCGGCCTTCAATGCGGCGGGTCGGTCGATCAGCAGTGAGGCGCGCTTTACCGATGGCGCCGCGTCCTTGTCGCGCTCGCGGTAGGTGTCGAACCGGTAGCTCGCGAGCACGAGGCCCTCCGCGAGGGCCTGGGTGATTTGGGGAAGCCGGAGGCCCCGAACGCGGGGCGCGCAGATCGCGATGCTGGCGGCGCGGCGATTCCTCGCCGCATCGACCGCGTGCCCGGCCAGGCAACGCAGGGATTCGGCGTCGAGTTCGCCCTCCTCGCCCAACCCGAGCAGCTGGACTCGCTCGGCCGGAATCTCAGCGTTGGGGTAGAGGAGGAGGCCTTCCCCCATCTTGCCTCGAAAATCGCCACTCGCGATCACCGCCGCGATCCGCCCCCCCAGCGCTCGGTCCACAGCGGCGGCTCGGGGCGACGGGCGCCACTGTCCGCCCTCGAGCTTCGGCACGAGAAGTACGAGCATCGCCGTACGCACATCGATGGCATTCCTGGTCTCGACGGTGATCTGCATCACGACTCCTTGTGTCGGTGGCGTTGTATTGAACTCCCTGCGGGCGTTACCTAGACTCGCTCCGCTCTCAAACGAGTGTGGAAATGAATGTAATCGTCGGGACGGCTGTGGGGGGACGTCTCGCGAGCCTGGATGCACTGGCGCTGGTCTGGCAGGCCAGCTGGCTCGTTCAATTCGTCCTCCTGTTGCTACTCATACTTTCGGTCGTTTCGTGGACCGTCATCGCGTTCAAGTGGCGTGAGCTGCGACGCGCCGAGCAGGATAGCGAGGCATTCCTCGAGGTCTATCACGAGGGATCCTTCGACGCCGCCTATGAAGCGGCCCGGGACCTCGATCGCGGCCCGCTTTCGGCGATTTTTCTCGACGCCTACGGCGTGATCAATCGCATGGCGCGCTTCAGCGGAAAATCGGCGATGGAAGCGCTCACGGAAAGTCACCTGCAGGCGCTCACGCGACAGATCGCCTGGACCGGCTCCCGCGAAGCGTTGCGCCTCGAGCGGGGCCTCCCCTTTCTGGCCACCACTGGGAGCGCCGCTCCTTTCATCGGTCTGTTCGGAACGGTGATCGGAATCATCAATGCCTTTCAGGGAATCGCCCAGTCTGGCAGCGCGAGCCTCGCGGTGGTGGCACCCGGAATCGCAGAGGCGCTGATCGCCACCGCGGTCGGCCTGTTCGCCGCGATTCCCGCCACGGTCTTCTACAACCACTTCGTGGGCGAGTTGCGCGGCCTGGCCGCCGCGATCGATCTCTTCGGCGCCGAGTACGAGGGCGATCTGCGTCAGATGGCGAACGCGAAACAGGACTCACCCCCAGTGGCAGCGGGCTGAGGCAGTGTCTCCGACGGTGCTGCGACCTCTATCCGAGATCAACGTAACGCCCTTCGTCGATGTGATGCTGGTACTGCTGATCATCTTCATGGTGACGGCTCCGATGATGCAGCAGGGGATCGACGTCGACCTGCCGGACACCACCACCCAACAGCTTCGGCTCCAGGACGAACCGCTGATCCTGACGGTCGACAAGGCGGGCAGATATCACCTCGGCCGACGGGAAATCGCCGAGGCCGAACTCGGCGAGAAGCTGACGGCGATCTTCGAAGGCCGCGACAGCAAGGAGATTTATCTGCGGGCCGATGAGAACGTCGCCTACCGATACGTCGTCAAAGCCCTAGCGGCCGCTCGACAGGCGGGCGCCACCAAGCTCGGGATGGTGACGGAGCCCGAGAGCTGAGCGCAGATCGGGGCACGCATCGTGACGGGGACTCAGGAGATCTCGATTCAACTCGGCGGCCTGCGGCGCCGGGAACTGCGCCGGCTGTTCGCGATTTCGGTGACCGTGCACCTGGTGCTGATCGCGGTCTTTGGCTTCTCGCCCAAATCGCGGATCAGCGTACCGCGCGGTGTGATCGCGGTGGAATTGGTGAGCGCGCCAGCAGCCGCTCGCTCCGCGGCGCCCGCTGCCGTTGCGAAGCCGGCGCCGCCAAAACCCAAGAAGGTCGTGCTGCCCGCGGAGCCCACCACACCGAAAATGCAACCCAAGGTCGTCGAGAAGCCGCCGCCCGTGCAGCCGACAGCCGCACCCGAGACAGAATACGAGGATGTGTTGGCCCGGCTGCGCGCGGAGTCGGGCGAAGACGCGCCCCCGACCGAGATCGCGAAAGCGGCGCCGACCGCGATCGGTTCGCCCGGCTCTCCCGACGGTGTCGCGATCTCGCCAGAGGTCGCCGCCTGGCTCAAGCGGGCCAAGATTCACGTGCGAAAGAACTGGGTGGTGCCGCCGGGGTTTCGCACCCAGGTACTCGAGGCTCGCGTCGAGGTCGATCTCGACGCGTCGGGCAAAGTGCGCGGCAACCCGCGCTTGTCTCGCCGGTCGGGCAATCCCTGGTACGACGAGGGAGTGATTCGCGCGATCCAGAAGTCGAGCCCGCTGCCGCCACCGCCGGAAGCGGGAAAATGGAATTTCGTATTCATGCCCGAGGACAGCTATTGATGCGCGCAGCCCGGCTCGTCGCCGCCGCCGTGATCACCGTCGCGGTCACGGCCACAGACATTTTCGCCGCGGAGCGCCCCGCCGTCGTCGTGACGAGCGGCAAGGAGCAGAAGTTCAGCGTCGCGCTGCAGAAATTTGCGGGTGGACCCGATGCCGAGGCGTATCGCGAGGGCCTCGCGGCCGCGCTCGAATTCTCGAACCTGTTTCGCTTGATCGATCGGAAGGCCTTCCTCGGGCAGACGACCACGCAAACGCTGGCTACGCGAGCGCGTATCGAATGTATGGAGTGGTCCACGATCGGAGCGGAGTTCTTTGTCGAGGGAGCGCTGCGCGTCGAAGGGGGCCAATTCGTGGCGGAGTTCGGCGTCTGGGATCTCGTCGGCTGCGAGCGCAAGCTCCGCCGCCGCTACCGCCAGCTATCGTCAGCCGACGCCATCATTCTCGCCAAGCGTATGGCGGACGACATCGTGGAGGTCTTGACCGGTATTCGCGGGGTCACGAGTACGGAACTCACGTTCGTCTCGAAGCGCGGCGGGAACTCCGAGATCTTCGTGATGGATGCAGACGGTGGAAATCAACGTGCGGCCACCGCCAATCGGTCGATCAACAATTTCCCCTCCTGGTCTCCGAGTGGTGATGCGATCATCTACACCTCCTACCGCGTCGAAAACCGCCCCAAGCTGTTTATCTCGACCCGCGGTCGTGGCAAGCCTGGGCGAATCCTCTCCAAGCTCAGCGACATGCCCCAGTACCGAGCGGTCTTTCACCCGGATGGACGTGAACTCGCCGTCGTGATGACTCCGAGCGAATCGACGGAAATCTATCGGGTGAATCTCAATGGAAAGAATCTGCGAAGACTCACGCAGAATCGCTCGATCGACATCTCGCCTTCGTGGTCGCCGGACGGGCGCAGACTCGCATTTGTTTCGGATCGTTCAGGATCGCCGCAGATCTATCTGATGGACGCGGACGGATCGAACGCCAGGCGGCTGACTTTCGACGGCGACTACAACACGAATCCCGCCTGGTCGCCGGATGGGCGTTGGATCGCCTACCAGGGTCGCGTCGGTGGCCAGTTCGACATCTGGTTGATCGATCCGGAAGGAAGTGTGAATCTTCCGCTGGTCAGTCACCCCCGCAATGATGAGTCACCGTGCTGGTCACCGGATTCGAGGAAGATCGCCTTCAGCTCGACGCGTCGGGGGAGCGCCGATATCTACCTGATCGATTCCAGCGGAGACGATCTGCGGCGATTGACGCGCAGCCCGGGCGACGACACGAGTCCCTCGTGGGGGCCCTATCCGCGCTAGTTGGCGATCTCGCGCGGCGCGGGGTGCACGCGGTTTGAGTGGTTGGATTTCGAGGGGAGAGGGGGAAACCGGATGAATCGGGGATACGCGCTGCTGGTCTTGGCCCTTCCGTTGCTGACCGGATGCGTCACGGTCGCGGATTTTCGGAAGGTCGAGCGGGACGTGATCGATCTCAGGCGCAACCTGGCGCGAAGCGGAGGAGAAACGCCGCACGAACGCCTGGCTGAACTCGCGGCGCGGGTCGACGCGCTCGAACAGGAAACCGAGCTGCTGCGCGGCCAGCTGGAGGTCGCCGATCACCGCGTCGGCGAAGCGCTTCGCGAGGCTCGCGCGGCTCGCCAGGAGGGGGCGACCGAAGCGGTCGAATCGAGCGCCACGGACCCCGGGGGAGGCGCGGAGCGAGCAGGCGAGGGTGCTGGGGGCGGAAACGCCATGCTCAGCGAGGAATTGGCCGCCTACAAGGCCGCTCGATCCAAGTGGAGCCGCAGCGATTGGGAGGCTTGTGTTGACCGACTGGGAGAGTTTTTGCAAACTTATCCGTCCTCCGTATATGCGGATGACGCCGCGTACTGGCGGGCGGATTGCTATTTCCAGCAGGGGAACTACAAAAAGGCGATTTTGCGGTTCGACGATGTTGTCGCTCGCTACCCGAACGGGAACAAGGCAGCCGACGCTCTCTACCGAGAAGGCGAGGCGCTGCTCCGCCTCGGTCCGGCGTACAACACCGCCGCGCGTAAAGCGTTTGAACGCGTACTCGCCGAATATCCGGATTCGGACCGAGCTGCTGAAGCGAGTCAGCAGCTCGAGTTGCTCTAAACCGATTGAAAGCAGCAGGGGACTGGATTGAACAAACGGGATCTCGAACGATTCAAGAAACTCCTCCTGAAACAACGCGAGCAACTCCAGGGGAATCAGCGCAAAGCGCTCGGGGGCGACATCCACCTCGACCCCGATGATTTCCCGGACGAGATCGACACCGCATCCTCCGAGATCAACCTGCAGTTCACGGGTCGACTGCGCGAGCGCGAGCAGGGACTCCTCTCCAAGGTCGACACCGCGCTGCGCAAGATCGGAGACGGTGAATACGGAGAGTGTGTGAACTGCGGCGAGGACATCGGCGTCAAACGGCTTCGGGCTCGACCGGTGGCCGAATTGTGCATCGACTGCAAGTCCGAGCAGGAGAAGCTGGAGCGACGGACCGGCTGAACTTCAACCTGATTCTCGGCATCGAGAGTTCCTGCGATGAAATGGCCGCGGCGGTCGTGCGCTGTGGAACCGAGATTCTGTCCAGCGTCGTTCAAGGCCAGGTCGAGCTTCACGAACCCTACGGGGGCGTCGTTCCGGAGCTTGCCTCGCGCGACCACGTCCGAAGCGTTTCCGCGGTGGTCGAGGCTGCGCTCGTGCAGGCGGGGGTCGGTTCGCACGAGCTCTCCGCGATTGCGGTGACCGCAGGACCCGGACTGATCGGATCCCTGCTGGTGGGGCTGTCTTTCGGCAAGGCATTGGCCTATCGGCTCGGCGTTCCGATGGTGGGGGTCCATCATCTGATCGGCCACCTCGCCTCTGCCGAACTCGCCGACTGCTCGCTCCGCGCGCCCTATCTCGGCCTGCTCACTTCGGGCGGTCACACCGCGCTCTTCCGGGTCGAGGCGGACGCGCCTCCTCGGCTTCTCGGCAAGACCCGCGACGACGCGGTCGGCGAGGCGTTCGACAAGGTCGCCAAATTGCTCGGACTCGGTTTTCCGGGTGGACCCGCGCTCTCGCTGGCCGCGCAATCGGGCGATTCTGCTGCCGTTCGCTTTCCGCGACCGATGGTCGATCGCGTGGGCTGCGATTTTTCGTTCAGCGGATTGAAGACCGCGGTCGCGCTGGAAGTCGAGCGTCGAACGGAGCACGGCGCGCTCGCGGCATCGGACGTCGCCGACATCGCAGCATCGTTCGAGGCGGCCGCGATCGACGTTCTCGTGAGTCGCGCGCGCCGGGCCCTGCGCGAGGAGGGGATCGGGCGCCTCAGCGTCGTGGGCGGTGTCGCGGCCAACCGCCGCCTGCGCGCAGAAATGGCGAACGCCGCGGCGGCGGATGGCTTTGAGGTCTCCTTCCCGCCGCCTGCACTGTGCACCGACAACGCCGCGATGATCGCCGCAGCGGGCTCGCGGCTGCTCGCCCGAGGGGATCGCCACGGCTTGGATCTCAACTCGTTTTCGCGAGGCAGCGGACCGCTTTGAGCGCTGCGGACGTCAAGGCGTTCCTCGCGAGGCACGGCCTGCTCGCGCGTCGCGATCTCGGCCAGAACTTCCTGGTCGACGAATCGATTGCGGCGCGGCTGGTCGATCTCTCCGGAGTCGAGCCGGGCGATCGGGTGATCGAGATCGGCACGGGGCTCGGAGTGTTGACCCGAGCCCTCGCGAAAAGGGCGCAGCACGTGGTGACGATCGAGATCGATGCGGGAATCGTGCGGGCCCTCCGCGCCGACGACGCATTGCCGAACAACGTCGAACTCGTTCACGCCGACGCGCTCGAGATCGATCTCGCGGGGTGTGTCGGAGCTCGCGTCGGGACCGTCCGGTTGGTTGCCAATCTACCCTATCATGTGTCTGCCCCTCTGCTGCGCCGATGCCTGGACCTTCGCAACCAGCTGACGGATTGGTCGGTCATGCTCCAATCCGAGGTCGCCGCTCGTCTGCTCGCGCAGCCGGGGTCCCGCGACTACGGATCCTTCTCCGTGCTGCACGGGCTGACGGTGGCGTTCTCGAAGGCGATGAAGCTATCGCCCAACTGCTTCTTTCCCGTGCCCAAGGTCGACTCGACGTTCGTCCGCATCACCCCGTTGGACACACCCGCGGTCGATGAGCGCGAATTCCAACAGGTGGAGCAGGTTGTGCGCGCCGCGTTCGCGAAACGGCGCAAGACACTCGTCAACTCGCTCCGGTCCGGGACGTTCGGGACCCAACACTCCGTAGACGAACTCCGGGCCGCGCTGTCGCGCTGCGCGATCGAGCCGCGCGCGCGTGCGGAGAGCCTAGAGCCCGAGCAATTGCTCGCACTCGCGAGAGAACTTCGCTGATGGCTGGCGTCGGGCGGGCGGGGAGGGGGCCGCTTGACGGCCCCACCGGACTATCCCAAGCTCCCCGGGTCGAGAGGGGTCTCGCAGGTCGCGAACTCCATCACGATGCCGGAACCAATTGAAGAATCTGTACGCCCTGTGCGCACGCGCCTCGGGTAGACAGAAACGACGCCTGACAACGCCCAGAGTAACGCTTGGATCCCCACCGCGGGACCGAGACGGGGGTGGTTGAGGGGTGGCCAGTGGACTCGACCGCTGGGCCGACGCCGCGCCTCCGGATTTCTCCGGCTGGCGCGTTTTTGTTTCCGGGAAGCGAAGCGCGCCACCACCCGGAGGCGCCCATGTCTACCGTCACCGCCAAGGCAGCTCGCGAGCAACGCATCACGATTCCGTCCCTTCTGGTGCGCAAGAAGCGCGGAGAGCGCATCGCGATACTCACCGCCTACGACTTCACGTTCGCGAGCATTTTCGATGCGGCGGACATCGACGTCCTGCTCGTCGGCGATTCGCTAGGCAACGTCGTACAGGGTCAGGCTACGACGCTTCCCGTGACCCTCGACGAAATCGTCTACCACACGCGCCTGGTCGCTCGAGGAGCCCGTCGTGCGATGGTCGTCAGCGACATGCCATTTGGCAGTTACCAGATTTCCGCGGAAGACGCGGTTCGCAACGCGTGCCGCTGCGTGAAGGAAGGCGGCGCACACGCGGTGAAACTCGAGGGAGGTGAACACATCGCCGCGACCGTCGAGCGCATCGTCGCGGCCGAGATCCCGGTGATGGCCCATGTCGGTCTCACCCCCCAGGCGATCCACCGGATGGGCGGGCACTGCGTTCAGGGCCGGGATCAGGCGGGTCGCAGCCGGGTGATCCGCGACGCGCAGGCCGTGGAAGCCGCCGGGGCATTTGCGGTGGTGCTCGAAGGTGTTCCCGAGGCGCTGGCGCGCGAGATCACGCAGCGGCTGACGATTCCGACCATCGGCATCGGCGCAGGCGTCCACTGCGACGGCCAGGTGCTCGTGATGCACGACATGCTCGGGCTCAGCGATTGGGCGCCCAGCTTCGCCAAGCAGTACGCGAACCTCGGCTCGCTCGCCTCCCAGGCCGCGCGAAATTTCGCCGAAGAGGTCGCAAACTCGAAATTCCCCGATGCCAGGCACTCGTACCAGTAACCGAAATGCGTGTGATCGAAACGGTTGCGGAGCTTCAGGCGCTCGCGGATCGCGAACGCGCCGCGGGCGCGAAGATCGCGCTGGTGCCCACGATGGGCGCGATCCACGCCGGCCACCTGGCGCTCGTCTGCGAGGCGCGCAAGCGGGCCGACCGCGTCTGGGTTTCGATCTTCGTCAATCCGACCCAATTCGAAGATGCCGCGGAGCTGGGCAACTACCCACGCACGCGTGAAGCCGACCTGCAGCGCTGTCGCGATGCGGGTGTCGACGCGGTCTTTGCACCCGAATGCGATGAGATGGCCCCGCCCGCGAGCCAGACCTGGATCGAGGTGGGGGAGGCCGCCCGGCCTCTCTGCGGTCGATCGCGTCCGGGCCATTTCCGCGCGGTCGCGACGATCGTCGCGAAGCTTCTGCTCGCCGCGAAACCCCACCTCGCCGTCTTCGGAGAGAAGGACTATCAGCAGCTGACCGTGATCCGCAGCATGGTTCGCGACCTCGGATTCGACGTCGAGATCGTCGCTGTTCCAATCGTTCGCGAGACGGACGGTCTGGCGCTCTCGAGCCGCAACATCCACCTCCATCCCGAAGCGCGCCGGCAGGCGGTCGCGCTGGTTCGCGCCCTCGACGCCGCAGAGGGTGCCGTGGCTTCTGGAGAACACGACTCGGCGCGACTCCTCCAGCTGGCCACCGCGGAGATCGACCAGGCGCCGCTCGCGAGGATCGATTACGTCGAGCTGTGCGATGCGGACTCGCTGGGTCCCGTCGGGGAGAAGCTCGCGGATTCGGCGCTGCTCGCGCTGGCCGTTCGGTTCGATTCGCCCGATCGCGGCGCACGCGAGGCCGTTCGGTTGATCGACATTCGCGTGCTGGATCCGCGGCGCGCAACCTCACCTCGGTAGCGCAAAGCCCACGCGCGCAGCGCGTTGCCCCGGTCCCGGGCTCGCTGCGGGACGGCCGGGTACCATCCATTCCGGGAGCTTGGAGCAGCGATGGACGACGGCGACAAGCAGCGAAAGGTCATCGCGAGAAATCGCAAGGCCCGCTACGAGTACGAGATTCTCGATACCTTCGAGGCGGGAATGGTTCTGCTGGGTCCCGAGGTGAAATCGCTGCGGGCCGGGAAGGCGAACCTCGGCGACGCCTACGCGGAGATTCGGCGGGGCGAGGTCTACCTGCTGAACGCCCACATTGGCGCCTACGAGCAGGCGGGACGGGCCAACTCGCTGCCGCTGCGGGAGCGCAAGCTGCTGCTCCACCAGTACGAGATTTCACGGCTCGCGGGCCGCGTCGCCGAGCGCGGTCTCACGCTGATCCCGCTGCAGCTCTACTTCAAGGGCGGCCGTGCCAAGGTCGAACTCGCGCTCGCGCGCGGCAAGCGCCGTTACGACAAGCGCCAGGCGATCCGCGAACGCGAGAACGACCGGGATCTCAAGCGCATCATGCGGGGGCGCGGTCGGTCCCGATCGTAGCTTCCGCCCGCCGCGGGGCGGACCCAGTTTGCCCGACGGTGCGACGAGCTTCCCGGCTCCCGCTCGGCCGGGGCTTGCCACACCCTCCGTCGTAACTACCCTCTCCCGATTGGGGGCGATCGGTTTCGACGGGTGGTCGAAGGCGAGCGCTGCGTGTCGACATCGTCACAGCTGTCGTTAAACAAGTGGCAATGTTGGTGATTACAATTGCCGACGATAACTACGCAATCGCTGCCTAGCTGAAACTGGGTTAGCGACACCCGTCCGTGACGCCTTCTAGCGGGTCGCGGGTGTCATCAGAAGGCTGGCTTCCGGAACGCGGCTCCTACGAGCCGGAGGCGAGATCAACTGGAGCTGGGTTCGGGCTACCGCGACTCCGAGGTGGCACGGACCGAGATGATTCGGAGTCTACACACGTAGACGCGCTGGTTGGAAGCCGTTCGGACGCGGGTTCGATTCCCGCCGCCTCCACCATTTTTACCTTGAACTGAGATTACCCATAACACGGGAGCGACCCATGCCGGGCGAGACGATTGGTGGCGAGTTGCGCGCACGTACCTTCTGGCCGATCGGTTTCCTGGCCGTGCTCTTAACCGCCAACGGGGCGAGCGCGGGAGGTCTGTTTCCCCGGAGTTTCCCGGCGGGCGATGCCCAATCCGCCACCGTGGCCGACCTCGACGGCGACAGCGTCCCCGACCTCATCACCGCCAATCGCTTCAGCAGCGACATGAGCGTGATGCGGGGCAACGGCGACGGCAGCTTCCAGGCCGCCGTCTCCTTCGCGGTGGGCGATGGCCCCGTCTCCGTCGCCGTGGCCGATCTCGACGGCGACACCGTCCCCGATCTCGTCATCGCCAATCGCGACAGCGACGACGTGAGCGTACTCCTGGGCAACGGCGACGGCAGCTTCCGGGCCGCCGTCTCCTTCGCGGTGGGCGATGGCCCCTTCTCCGTTGCCGAAGCCGACCTCGACGGCGACAGCGTCCCCGACCTCGTCACCGCCAATTTCGACAGCGACGACATCAGCGTGCTGCTGGGCAACGGCGACGGCACCTTCCAGGCCGCCGTCTCGTTCGCGGCGGGCGATGCCCCCTTCTCCGTCGTCGTGGCCGATCTCGACGGCGACAGCGTCCCCGACCTCGTCACCGCCAATCGCGACAGCGACGACGTGAGCGTGCTGCGGGGCAACGGCGATGGCAGCTTCCAAGCCGTCGTCTCGTTCGCGGCGGGCGATGGCCCCCGTTCCGTCGCCGTGGCGGACCTCGACGGCGACAGCGTCCCCGACCTCGTCACCGCCAATGATGGCAGCCGCGACGTGAGCGTGCTGCGGGGCAACGGCGACGGCAGCTTCCAGGCCGCCGCCTCCTTCGCGGCGGTCGGTCGGCCCCGTTCCGTCGCCGTGGTCGACCTCGACGGCGACAGCGTCCCCGACCTCGTCACCGCCCATTCCTTCAGCGATGACGTGAGCGTGCTGCTGGGCAACGGCGACGGCAGTTTCCAGGCCGCCTTCTCCTTCGCGGCGGGCGATTCTCCCTTCTCCGTCGTCATGGCCGACCTCGACGGCGACACCGCCCCCGACCTCGTTACCGCCAACTGGATCAGCGACAACGTCACCGTTTACCTCAACCAACGCGTTCCGGCCGCTCGCCCCGAGATCGACATCAAGCCCGGCAGCGATCCCAACTCCATCAATCCGTCCCTCGAAGGAGATCTCCCGGGTGGCGATCCTTGGGACGGACAGCGTTGACGTGACGGACGTGGATGTGACGCCCCTGGCCTTCGGATCCAGCAATACGTCGTTCGACCACAGCCATGGGACGCACTTCGAGGACGTGAACGACGACGGCTACACCGATCTGATGGTGCACTGACGCTTCGGGCGTCAAGGTGCCCAAAACCCGAGATTTGCACTTTGCGCCGACCCCCCTTCGCGCCACGCGGGGGGTTGCGTAAAGCTGCGCTCCGATTCAGCCGATAGCGCACTGACGTTCCGTTCCTCGCCACTCCCGATCTAGCGAGGCGTACGAGGAGTTAAGCGCCGCATGCAGCAGCTCCTTCTACTGCTCTTCATCGCCGAGGTGTCCTACGTCCTCGTGGGCATGGACCTGCTTCGAAGAGCGGCAAAGACGCGTGGGTTGGCGGAGTTCATTCTGGGCCTGGCGTTCATCTTCAACGGCCTCTCGTACTTCTTCGCGGATCTGCCGAGTGTCACCCACAACGACGCGATCTTGAACGTGTTCAGCTACATCGGCCGCATCTGCGCTGGCTTGTGCGCGCTGACGATCACCGTCTTCGTATGGCGGGTCTTTCGAGCGGGGGCCGGTTGGGCGAAATGGATCGTCTGGGCGGATGGCGGGCTGCTCCTGCTGGGCGTCACGGTCTCGGCGCTCGAGGGCGACTGGGAGGGCGTCTATCCACTGACCTACACGGGCTACTGGTTCGAGTGGCTCGGAGGCATCGTGGCATTCATCTGGCTTGCGGTCGAATCGCTGCACGCCTATTCGCGATCCCGGCGGCAGGTGCGTATCGGACTCGGCGACCCACTCGTGACCAACCGCTATCTGCTGATCGGCCTCTACGGAACGCTCGCAGCCAGCACCTATCCCATCTTCCTGTGGATGTACATTGGGTACGAGCTCAACGGGACATGGTCCGAACCGTTTAGCGTGATCAGCGGAATCGTCGAGATCGTCTCGTTGGCCGCGCTGTGGATCTCTTTTTCGGCGCCCGCCTTCTATCGACGCTGGGTCGGGTCCGCTCGAGCGACCGCCTAGGGTGTCGATGCCTTCGTGGCGGCTCGTCGGTCAGATCTTTCGCCCGACGATGGCCGCATCGCGTTGCCTGAAATAGAGCACAGAGTCCCTCGTGTAGGGAGCCAACCCGGTTCTCGTGCGGCCCTCGAGTTCTTGGTTCAGTGCGTGGAGGATCTCTTCTCGGTGCTTCTCCTGGGTGAGCGAGAAGTCCATCCACTCTAGGACCGACTCCTCGAGTTCTCGGCGTCTCGCGGAGATTACTTCCAACCCGGATCGTCGAAACAACGACTGAAGCTCCGCGAAACCCAGGCAGCGGGTATGAGACGGATCGCACAGCCGTTCGTAGTAGTTGTACTCCTCCGCCATCGACTCTTCGGGCACCACGATGTCGACCACGATGACATGGCCCGCTGTTCTGCAGACGCGGGCCATTTCCGATAGCACTGGTTCGGGGTCTTCGAAGTGGTGGAATGCATAGCGCGACGCGACGATGTCGAAGGCCTGCTCGTCGAACGGCAGTTTCTCGACGATTCCCTTTTGAAACGCAATGTTCTCGATGCCGCTTTGCCGAATGAACTGCTTCCCCCTCTCGAGCATCGCGTCGGTCGCGTCGAGGCCGATGACGTTCGACACGTGTGGAGCCAGTGCGCGGGCGAACTCTCCCGTTCCCGTGGCCACGTCGAGAGCCGCGGCGTCCGCCGACAGGGGCAATTCGGCCAGCATCCACACCAGCCCCGCTTCATCCGCGTAGGTGTCGCCCTGGCTCGAAAATCCCTTTGCTTGGCCTTCGAATGCCTGTCGATTTCTGTCCAGCGTATCCATGCTGTTTCCTCAGGGCGACGCGCCTTCCAGCGATGCGGCCGCGGTGTCGTGTCGTGATCAGAGAATTGCAGCCGCGGAGGCCGCTCCGAGAAATTCCGGCTCCCCTTGCCCGGCCGGCTCGCAGGCGAGCCCGTAGCGGCAGTCCAGGTTAATACCGATCGATGACGGGGAACCCCAACGTGCCGTAGTCAGCCATCGCGTCCATCACCTCGCCGCATTCCTCCAGCGCCACGGTGCGGCTGATCAGCAGGCTGGGGGCGAGGCGCCCCTTCTCGATCATGTTGAGCATCGCGCCGTAGCGCGACGCCGGCATGCCCTGACTCGCCACCACGGTGAGTTCCTTGCCGAGCATCACGTCGATCGGAAACTCGATCAGGCCCTGCTCGTCGTGCCCGGTCTGCCCGATCTGGAGGTGGCGCCCGCGAATCCGCAGCGAGCCGAGCGCGTTCTGACAGGTTGCGCGGATCCCCAGTGCGTCGACGGCGACGTGAGCACCGCCCTTGGTGATCTCCTGGATGGCTGCGACAGGATCGGTGCTGGTGGCCAGCACGGTCTCGACCGCGCCCACGCGCTCGGCGAAATCGAGCTTGGCGGGATCGATGTCGACGGCGATCACGTTGGCGCCGAGCGCGGTCGCGATCTGCACCACCGAGAGCCCGACCCCCCCACAGCCGTGCACCGCTACCCATTCGCCGGCGCTGACCCGTGCGCGATCGACCACGCCGTGAAATGCCGTCATGTAGCGGCAGCCCAGCGCCGCCCCCTCGAGGAAGGTCATTCGTTCCGGCATGGCGACCAGGTTCAGATCCGCCAACGGAACCTGCGACAGCCGCCCGAAGCCGCCCCAGTAACTGAAGCCCGGGGAGACGCCGTTCTCACATACGTTGGTGTTGCCTACGAGGCATTGCTCGCAGGCCCCACAGCCCTGGCTAAAGGGGACGAGCACGCGGTCGCCGGCGGCGAAGCGCTCGACTTCGTGCCCGACTTCTTCGACCACCCCGCAGAATTCGTGCCCCAGCACGTGCGGAAATTCGAACTCCAGTCCGATCCAGGTCCAGTCGCCGACCCAGGCGTGCCAGTCGCTGCGGCAGATGCCGTTCGCCTCCACGCGTATGATCGCGCCATTCGCCTCGATTTTCGGATCCGGCAGGTCTCGGACGACGATCGGTTGTTTGACGCCTTCCATCGTTGCTGCGCGCATGCCCGGTCCTCCTCCGCCCGCGGATGCCGATGCCGCAACCCGCGTGGCAATCGCGACTGGCATCGTACCACCCATTGCGACAGCAGTGGTCCGGGAAATTCTCAGCGGTCTCGGGTCGTCGCCAATCCTCGCGGGGGGGCCTTCCCGGTGTCCCTTTTGGCGGCCGTCGCGAGGGATGTTGAAGCGCCCAGTCCGCTGGGCGTAGAATGGCGCTATGACACCCGAACAGGTTCTCAGCCATGCATCCAGGGTGCTCACCCGGGAGCAGCGCGAGTTCTACTTCGAGAATGGCTGGCTGCTGCTCGAGAAGATCGTGCCGGACGCGTGGCTCGAGCGGCTGCGAGCCGCCGCCGCGGAGATCGCCGAGGGTACCCGCGCCATGGTGCAGTCGAGTCCGGCGATCGAGTTGCTGCCCGACCACACTGCGGATCGGCCGCGCTTGTGGTTGGTGTCGTCGCCCGAAGACCTTCAGCCCGCCTTCTGGAAGTTCGCCTCGGAGTCGATCCTCACCGACATCGTGTGCGACCTGCTCGGTCCCGGCGTGCGCTACCGCTACGCGGCGCTGCCGGTCAAAAACGCGGGCCCGGTCGAGCCCTGGCATCAGGACCTGGCGTACGACCCGCACGACGGCACCGGCCTGCTCGCCGGAATCCACCTTTACGACTGCGGACCCAAGCAGGCGCGGCTCATGCTGATCCCGGGCAGCCATCGCGGCGAGCTCTTCAGCCACCGGAACGAGCACGACGAGTTCATCGGCGAACTCAATCAGCAGGAAATGCAGCGGGTCGACGTCGATGCCGCCATCGAGCTGCGCGCGCCCGCCGGTTCCATCGAGCTTCTCGACTACCGCACCCTACACCAGGACCGTTACGGTGCGGAAGAAGACGGTGGCCCGTTCCTGTACGTCACCTACGCCGCTGCCGACGCCATCCCCATCGGGCCGGTTCACTACCCGCCGGTGTTGTCGGACAAGCTGGGCACGCGGCTGGGGTAAGCGTCGCGCGCAAGCGGCTGGTCAGCCGCGGCTCGGGGAAAAGGGTACGGACCCTCTACGCGGGAACTCGCGCCCAGCGTACTTTGTTCCAAGCCACCACGCGCAAACCGTAGGCCAGCAGACCTGCCCAGTAATAGATGTAGTCGATCAGCTGGCGGTCGTCGTAGTAATACAATTCATACCAGTACGTGGTCCACACCGTTGCCCAGAGGAAATAAATGCCGCTCTTGTGCAGTAGCTTCCATTGGCGCGGGCTGATTCGGCGGCGCCAGCGGCGGAATGAAGTCAGCGTCATGGCAAACAGGAACAGATAACCCGGCAGCTGTATTACCACGTCCTCCAACAGGTAGGCCTCTTCCAGGTAATAGGACCAGTAGCCGGCCACCATCCAGACGATGAAAAACAGTTGCCAGGCCATGCCGGCCGCGAAACACAGGCCGATGTTGCGGCGATTGCGCAATGCCCAACGGCTAAATGTCCCGGGGAACAGGATTTTGAGGGAAGACGCAGAGAACGCCAGGTAGAGCCAGGGCACCGAGCATCGGACCGAGAACTGGATCATGCTCGATATTTCCGTCGGGCGGGAGAGGTCTTTCGTAGTCATCATCGCCATAACCGCCAGGCTTAGCGGCACTGCAATCAGCGCCCACAGGTTCCAGCCGTTCAGGATTTTTTGATTGAAGAGTGTGTGATTCGTGTCGGCCACGCGCACAGTATGCACATCGACCGACTCATCGCATCGCAATACCACGGCAGATCCGCAACCGGCCAGTCGCGCGCTGGAAGCCTGGGGATTAGTCGAGCGCGCTCTCGAGCCCAGCCTGGCGGAGCAGCGCATCGCGCTGGCTCCGGCGGCCGGCTTCCGCGGGCGCGGCGTCGACCGCATCGCTCGCCGCCTCGAGGGCGTCGTACCAGAGACCCAACGAAGCGTAGGTGTTGGCCGAAGCGAGCTTCAGCTCGCCGTCCAGCTCGGCCGGACGGGCCACGCGGAGGATGTAGCCGGTGGTGACCACGTCGCGGGACCGCTGGGCGGAGTCCGGCACCAGCGCCACCGACCACTCGTACTCGGCGTCGGGATCGAGCCTCACGCCGAACTCCGCCAGACGGATCCGCTGGATGCCGGCCTGGCGGACGCGCGCCAGCGGGGTTTCGATCAACGGCTCGATGCCGTCCTCGTGGATCAGCGTGAAGACGATCTTCACGTGAGCCGGCGGCGCTTCGTCGATGTGCCAGAACAGTGATGGGTCGGGGCTCGCGGTGTGGGCCAGGTGGTCCGGGCTGAGCGCGAGGGGAGTTGGAAGCGCGCGCCCAGCGCGCAGTCCGCCGGGCACCCGGTCGCGCGGCGCGCCGCGAAGCGGCGGCTGGTAGACGGGATTCTCGCCCAGCGGAGCGGCGTCCACGCTGGCCAGGCGGCTGTCGGCCGACGCAGCCCGCTTCGCCGCGTCGGACTGCTGCTTGGCTTCTTCCGCCTTGCGCTGCTCGACCTGATCCGTCCCGTGGGCCACCGCCGCTAGCATCAGGGCGGTGGCGCCCGCCAGAAGCACCAAGCCTTTCCTCGTGATGCGCTGTCGCATGCTGCGACTCTCCCTCGTCATGGCCCGATCATCGTCCAGCGGGGAGAGGGACAGCTATGAAGTGGTTCACAGCGGGGAGGGGATTCTGTCGAGGGAGCTGGCAGCGCGATTCAGTTGCCCGAGGCGGGGACGGCGGCCTCGAGGCCGGCCTGGCGGAGCAGCCCGTCGCGCGCACGCCGTGGCTCCAAGTCCTCAGGGTCACTACGGATCTGGTCTTCGGCTGCGGTCAGGGCGTCGTACCAAAGGCCGTGGGCGGCCAGCTCTCGGGCCGTCGGATTGGAGAGGTTTGCGAGCCCTGAGGGCATTTGCACCCTCTCGACATAACCCACCGCCACCACGTCGCGGGCGCGCTGGTCGGCGTCCACCACCAGCGCCACGGACCACTGGTACTCGGACCCCGAGCGGAGCTCGACGCCCAGCTGACCCAGATCGATGCGCTGGATCCCTGCGGCCTTGGGCGGCGTGAGCTCCACCTCCACCAGCGGGTCGAGGTGCTCCTCGTCCGTGAGCGCAAACACCACCAGGGCGTCGGAAGGAGGCGCCTCGTCCACGTGCCAGAACAGCGACGGGCCCTCGGACGCGGTGAGGCCGGTGTGTTCGGGCACCAAGGCCGTGAGTGCCGGCCACTGCTGGCCCGCCGACCGGACCGCGCTGCCCACCCGCGAACGCGGCTTGCCGCGCGCCGGAGGTTGGTAGAGCGGAAGCTCGAGCGGTGCCGCCGCCACGTCCGGCGCCTTGGCGCGCTGCGCCGGCTCCTCCTCGGCGCTCTTCTCGGCGTTCGAAGCGGCGGCGCTCTTCTCGGCGTTCGAAGCGGCGGCGCTCAGAGGGAGCGTGAAGGCGAGACCCAGAGTCGCGAGGATCAGGCAGCAGGCGCGCATGGTGCTGCTCAGTGTACACCCGGGGCGATACCAGGTCTATCTACTCGCCCTTCGACCCGGTACGCCTCGACCTGCTCTTCCATCCCCTTCAGCGAGAAGAAGCCCAGCGCCCGGGTCGCGTAGCGGGAGCCCAGCTGGCTCAGGGTCTGGCTGCTGATCAGGATCCGGAACGGCAGCTGCTCGTAGTCGTGCGCGTCGCCCTCCAGGCTCTCGAGCCGTTGGGCGGTCACGACCACGTCGCCCACCGACGTGTATTTGAGACGATCGGCGCTGCCCAGGCTTCCCACCACCAGCGCCCCGGTGTGGATCCCGACGCGCACGGCCACCGTGGGAAGGCCCCGAGTCCGAAACGCGCGGTTCAGGCGGTCGAGTTCCGACGCCATCTCGAGGCCGCAGTCCACCGCGCGGCACGCATCGCCGCGGATTGCCTGCTCCGAACAGGAAGGGATCGGGACGCCGAAGTTCGCCTTGAGACCGTCACCGAAGTAATCGTCGACCACACCTCCGTGGCGGCGAACGGCGTCGGCCATCGGCTCCATGAAGCCGTTTACCCACTCCATGAGCTGCTCCGGATCCATCTTCTGGGCGTGCGGCGTGTAGTCCTTCATGTCCAGGAACAGCACCGTCGCGGTGACGCGCTGCGATCGCAGCCGGCCCTCCCGGAAGAATTCGGCCCGCCGGAGCCAGATTTCTTCGGCGACCTCGGGCGACACCATCCGCGAGAACAGCTGCATTATCTGCGCGCGCTCTGCGCGCTCACGGCTCGAGGTCCACGCTGTTGCAATGCCCACCGACCCCACCCAGGCCAGGCCGGGTGAAAAGGTGGAGATCCACCATCCGTTCCAGTACGCCCAGGCCCCTCCGGTTGCGACGACCGCCGCGCCCGCCATCACGGCCCCGACGATCGCCGGCGCGCGCCGTACGCGAGACCCCAACAGGGCGCCGAGCAGTGCGGCCAGCAGGATGGTGGCGGTCTCCCAGGAGTCGGGAACCACGTGGATCGGCTCGGATTCGCCCCGCCCGTAGCGCATCAGCTGGTCGACCAGGTGCGCGTGAAGCTCGACGCCCGGGTGCTTTTCGTTGGCGGCGCGGTTTCGTAGCGGCACCAGGAACACGTCGGGAAGGCTTCGCGCGTTCACTCCCACCAGCACGATGCGATCGCGAAACCGTTCCGGCTCGATCTCTCCCCGCAGCAGAGAGCCGAAGCGGATGGTGTCGAACCCCCCGGCGCTTTCCGCGAAGTCGAGCAGGAACTGGTAACCGGCGTCGTCCTCGCCCGCGTAGCCGCCGTCGTTCCCGGCGAACGGCGGGATCGTGGTCGGGCCGAGCCGCAGCCACTCGGGGTGCTCCGGATCGGGCGCGGGATGTACCCCATCCGGCTCGAGTGCCGCGATCACCACGCGCAGTGCGAACGCGTAGTCGCTCTTGCCGTTTCCGTCGTCGAGGAACAGCAGTCCTCGGCGCATCACGCCATCGGGGTCGAGCAGCTGATCGTTGAAGCCCAGGCGCCCGGTGCCGCGCAGGGCGCTCGGGCCCGGTATGCCGTCCGAATCGGAATCGGCCGACTTGCGCACGGCCAGGATCCGGGGCTCGCGCCGCAGCAGCGCGTCGAGCCGCGCTGTGCCGGGGGGCACCGGAAGGTCGCGGTAGATGTCGAGGCCGATCACCCGGGCGTCGGCGCGCACCAGCGCGTTCAGGCCGTCGGCCAGATCGCGGTCGCTGATCGGATAATTCAACTCGCGGATGTCCTCCTCGGTGATCTCCACCACCACGATCCGAGAGTCGGCTGCCTCGGGAGCCGGCGCGTGACGAACGTACCAGTCCCGGCTGCGCAGCTCGGGATCCTGCAGCCAGCCCCGCTCGCGCATGCCCAGGGTGGCGGCGAAGATCCCGAGGCTGACGACGACGATGGTCACGATGCGCTGGCGCACGGACTCAGAGCCAACTGCTGATCAGGACGAAGGGCGACCAGTAGCCCGGATGCCGGAAGTGGTGCGTGCGCATGATTTTGATCTGCGCGGTCCGCAGCGCGTCGGCTCTCGAACGCTCTGGGTTCCGGAGCTGAGTGTAGAACTCCGAGATCAGCTCTGCGGAAGCCCGGTCGTGCACCGACCACAGCGTGGCCAGGGCGCTGCGCGCGCCGGCGCGAAGCGCCACGCCCGCGAGCCCCAGGGCGGCGCGCTCGTCACCGGCCGCGGTCTGGCAGGCGCTTAGCGTTAGCAGCTCCAGGGGGCGTTCCGTCCGGAACCGGGTGGTGGCGATCCAATCGGCCAGCTGATCCATCGACATCTTCCCGTCGTACGCCAGCACGTAGCTCTCGGCCGAATCCGCTGAGAACTCGCCGTGGGAGGCGATGTGTATGATGCCGAAAGGGCGCTCGGTGACCGCGTCCCCGAAGCGGGCGGCGCGGAACGAGTCGTTCATCAGCTGCTCGCCCGGGAAGGCGGCGCTCACCGCCGCCATCTCCTGGGCGACCGCCTCGAGTGCCGGGTAGCCCTGCACCGACTCGCTGATCCCGGCCGCCAGCAGCCGCACCGAGCCGCGGTCGATCGGGCGAGGGTCGGTCAGCGTGAGGCTCGGCGTGATGGCCAGCGCGTAGCGCTCGATCAGGTACTGCTTCGACTCGCGGTCCTGGAGCGCTGCGAGCGGCACGCTGCGCAGCAGCCCGTCGGGCACGAACACCAGCGTGTCGATTTCGCGGCCTTCGAGGGCGGGCTCGAGGGGCCGGATCAGCCAGTCGTAGAGCCTGCGGGCGGGTCTCAGATACTGCCGGGTGGTGCGTTTTTCGAGCAGGTTGCGAAACGCGAGCACCTCGGCGGCAAATGTCTCGGCATCGACCGGCACGGTGTAGCGCTCGAGCCGGCCCGACTCGCCCACAATGAGCTCCAGCCGATCCGGCAGCGCCACCGGGTAGACGACCAGGGTGCGCGGGATCACGTCGGGGCTGGCCTTGCGCAGCGCATCGAGACACGGGTCGCGGAAGTAGTCGCGCAGCTCGGCGGCCTTCAGGTCTTCCAGTGTGTCGCGCGCCTCGGCCAGCAGCGCCTGCTGCGCATCGCCCTGGCTCTCGCCCGAGCGCGTTAGCAGCAGCTCCACCAGCCCGATGTAGAGGGGCTTCACGCTGGTGCGGAACGCGGCCGCTCCTTCTGCACCGGTCGCGAGCTGGGCGCGGATGTCGGCGAGCGCTGTTACCGCGCGGCGATAGGAGGCGAGGGCTGCGGCGCGGTCGCCGGCCGCGAGCTGGAGCCGGCCGATCTGCCAGTGCCAGCGATAGCCCGCATCCGGCGCGTCGGCCTGCTGCGCGGCGAAGAGCGCGCGCCGGGTCAGCACCAACGCTTCTTCGCGTCGCCCCTCTTCTTCGTAGTAGGCGGCCAGGTAGCCGAGCGCGTAGGAGCGCAGGCGCTCGTCACCGGCGGTCTCTGCGTCGGCCGCGGCCTCCTGGAGTGCCTGGGCTCCGCGGGCGCGGGCGGTTTGCCGGGCCTGCGCGTGCCGTTGGCCTAACAGCGCCCAGCTGCGCGCCAGGTGGATGCGCAGCGCGGCCCGTTCGCGCGGGCTCTCGAGCGAGTCGACCTGCTTCGAGGTGCGCTCCAGACGGCTGCCCGCGTCGCCGCGGCCCTCGGCTGCGACCGCGGCCCGCGCAGCGCTCGCCCTCGCGCGCAGCGCGAGATCCGGACGATCCGCCTCACGCGCGAGGCGCTCGCTCGCTTCGAAGGCGTCCAGCGCGTCAGCCGCGGCACCCCGGGTGAGGAGTTCGTTCCCCTGCGTGAGCGCCTCGGCGGCCGGCGAGGCATCGACTGACTCCGTTGTTTTCACCTGTGCAGCCGTACACTTCTGTGCCGCGGAGTCTTGTTGCGCGGACATCGCCGCGGGGGCGATCATTAGCGCGGCGAGCAGTGCGGGCGAGCGGAACGGGTTCACACCCGCTGTTTCGCTCGTCGCGAACGCCGCCGGCTGAGAGCGGCGAGCGCCGGCGCGCCCGCGGCCAGCATCAACGACTGGGCGGGCTCGGGAAGGGGGATGGGGATGGCGATCACCGCCGGGGGGATCCCCTCGATCTCGTCACTCGCAACAACCCCCTCGCTCTCCCCTGCCACCGCCACAATGGTGTTCCCGCTCGACGCGTCTACGGTCAGCGCGCCCAGCCGGAAGGTCGTCGGCGGATCTGTGGGGCTCAATCGAACGCCCACGATGTGGATCTGCGTGGTGGGCGAGAGGAATTCTTTCGGGTGGTGTTCCACTACCTCTGAAGAATCGGGCATAAAGCTCGTGATTATTCCACCGCTCACCTCGATAATCAGGTCGACGCCATTGCTTTCCTGTACGTAGAGCTCGACCACTTGGCCCGCTGAGGGCAAAAGCTCCTGGGTCGTACAGGGGCCGGTGCTGCTCGTGGGACACACGGTCAGCGCTTCCGCACTGGGTGGCGCGAAGGCCAGCATGCCCAGTGCGGCGAAGACGAACGTAGGGGCGATCTTCATAGGGTTTCCTCCGGCGACGCACAGAGATCTCTGCCGACGGGAAGCACGCGAATCCCCGGCGTCTGGTGGAGCCCGACGGGGGCCAGCGCTGCATCGGGCGGAGCGAGGTCTGCGGCGTACCGCTGCACCTGGAAGCTGCCGGCGCGCGAGGTTCGAGTCTCGCAGGCGCTCCCGAGGAGTGCAGACGCATCGAGAAACGCTGCTGGAAGCGAAGCCAGCTCAGTCACCAACTCCGTCTCCGGAGGCTCCACGTTTACCGTTCCAGTCAACTCGGGGATATCGGAGGTCGCGTCGAGAAAACTCCCACTGTCCGGGGGGCTACCCGGATTGATCGCGAACGGCGCCGAGGCAAAGAAGGTTCCCGTCTCGATATCGATGCGGCCGCCCGCCCCATCCCTGGCACTCGCGCTGATTCGCCCCTCGTTGAGCACGACGAATTCCGGCACAACCGTCTCCGGATCACCGATCATCACGTCGCCGCCTCCGCCTCCGGCCCCGGCGACTGCGACATCGGTCGAGACCTCTGAATCGAGCAGATAGACCAGCTCTGAGGCGGTGATCGACACCTGTCCGCCGGAGGCTTCGTTGGCCGCCGTCGTCACCTTGCTTCCGATCGCCTCGAACCGGCGTCCAGCGTCTATGGTGATGTTCCCTGCATCGGCCGGTCCGAGCGATTCTGTCGTAATGGTCGCCCCATCGAGCAAGCGCACGGCTAACGCGGCAGCGATCTGAATGTCCCCAGGGCTTCCCGCAGCGTCGGTGGCTCTGTGGCTGGCCTCCACGTTGCCTCTGTTACCTCCCGGACCCGAGAGAAGCAGCGTCCCGCCAACGATCAGGTCGATGAGGCCCGCGTCTCCTCCTCCTGAAGTCGAGACGGAGATCACGCCGTGATCCGAAACCGTCAAGTCCCCATCGGTGTTGATGGTGATGCCGCCACCGCCGCCGCCGGTTTCAAGCTGGGCGTTGGATTGGGCGAAAACGCCGGAGTTGTTATTCATGGGATCCTCGCCCCGGATTTCGACGATTCCCGCCCGGACGTCGATGGCCCCCGCGTCTCCGGGTCCGCTCGTGCTCACCGTTAGAAACCCACCATTCACCAACTCCAGCCGGTCTACGTCGACCACGATGTTTCCACCGTTGGCGTCCCCAGGGCCCTTTCGGCTCAGCGACGCCGTGTTCGACGAGATCGCGGTAATCCCGGTCGGACCGCCTTCGACGGTGACACGTAGGGCCCTCGTATCCTCCTCCGGCCCTCTTCCGTGAATCGCGATTCCTCCCGCGTTTCCAAGCCCGAGCGTATCGCTCGATATGAGGCCTCCATCGAGGACGTCGAGGCTCGTGGTGTGAATCTCGATTGCACCACCATCTCCAGTAGCCGCTGCGCCCGCGCGTGCCAGGATAGTCGCGACCTCACCCGCGCTTCCCGCAACGACCACGGCATCGGCATCGATCTCGATGGCACCGCCAGGAGCAGCCCCTTTCGTTTCGCTCAGAACCCAGCTTCCTCCGGTTACCTCGACGGTGTCGGCGTGAAGCTGAATGGTTCCGCCGGGTCCCCCGTCCCAGGCGATCGACTCTACGACCGCGAGGTTCTCTAGGGAGAGCGTCCCGCTGTTAATCGTGAGATTGCCGGCTGGCCCAGTTGAGAAGGAGTGCGTTGCAACCGTCCCCAGTCCAAACAGGCTGGGGTCGGAGAGCTGCACCGATTCCGTTGCCGTGATCTTGATCTCGCCCCCGCGTCCCCCTCCGTTTGCTAACGAAACCAGATCTGAGCCGCCTGCCATGGTGAAACTGTCGGTATCAATATAAATGGCGCCTCCTGGTTTATCGTTCCCCGCCGATGTAACCAAGCGAGCTTTGTCATCGAGCTCGATAGTCGAGGCGCGGAGATACAGGTCGGGGCCAGCTGCTGAACTTGTCGGCATGGATCCCACAATAATTTGGGTGAGTGGTCCGAGTGGTCCCGAACCTCCTTGCATCTCGAACTTTCCACCGGTGATGGAGACGTCGCCGGCGTGTCCGCCGTCGCTGACGGACCTGATCTGAGCGCCCGGGTCCAGCTTGAAATCCCGGCTTACCGCGATGTCGATCGAAGTCCCCGGCGACACTGCCGAGGCTGCATTGCTCGCTACAAGCGTGGAGCCCGCCATTGTAAAGCTGCCAGACCGAATCACGATCTCTCCCGGTCGGTCGCCAGGATCCGAGGTTGCCTCGATTTTAGTGGAGTCCTGGATAGAGACGGCGCCGAGGCTCTCCGGATCATATCCCCCCAGATCGAAATCCTGAGGATCGAGAGGGATGTTGGTCGGTCCCGCAGCACTGGCGATATAGATCGTCGAACTCTGAGCGGAAAGGCTGCTCCGTAGGATCGTTACACCGGGTTGACCGGAGTCATCAATGCCCACGAAGCCGAGCGTTTCTCCAGCAGGCACGCCGAGTCCCTGCGCGTCCGCAACGAACAAAACGTTTCCAGCCAGGCCGGTGAAGCCAAACTCTGAAGGGGCAACCGAAAGCATCGCGACGTCAATCGGCCCCAGATTCTCTGGCGCTGCCTCAAGGGTCTTGTCATCGAAACGCAGCTCGTGTGCGGAACTGAAGAGAGCGGATCCACCTACTTCGAGCCGCGCATGACCCTTAAAATCGACTCCGTGGGGATCGATCCAGATCAGGTCAGCTCCATTGCCGAAAGCGTCCTTGATCTCGGATCGGAGGGTTCCGTCGACGATCGTGCCAGTGCCCCTCGTGACCCGAACCACCACCCGACTCGGATTCCCCTGGTACGCACTGAACGTAGCCGTGTCTCCTCCGCGCAACTCGAACACTTCGAAGCTGTGGAACAGGTTGGTTTCGCTACTGTCGTAAATTCCTGCGGAATCGAGGATGTCGTAGTCGCCCGGTTTGGTCGGATCCAGAGTTCCGGCCGTTCCCGTGGTCCCATCGAAGGCGATCGTGGTAGATTGGGCCCGAACGTGGGTCGCGTTGGTGCACAACAAAATCCCAATGATTGCGAGAGACCGAATCACAAAGCCGTCCAATCGTAATGACGTTCAGTGGGCCAAGACATCCTAACTGTCAGGCGAGAGGGCGGCCGCCTGAGCTCGAATGCACTCATCATTCAGCTCGCCGCCCCCACTGACTGCTCTCTGAAGCACCACGAGATCAACAATATTGCAGGACGTCGCCAGCGCCCCACCGGTTGAGATTTTAGATACGCTGCACAGCTGTTCTACCTTCGTACGAATCGCGTCATCTGGCAACGCACCCGCCAGCAGTTTGAGGCCGGGTCTTACGTCGTCTGCGCTCACCATGCCTGGATTAGCCGGATCCTCATCCAAATTGCCGCACTGACACGCATCTCCGCGTCCATCTGCCAGGTCACTGTTTAGGCTGCCCTGATCCAATTGATCCGGATTGGCTGCGTATAGGCAATTTTCGGAATCGTTCGTGATCCCATCTCCATCGATGTCCTCGCTCCGTACTGTCGTGCCGATCGTGAACGCTAGATCGCTGGGAAAGGAACCCCCGTCTGATTCCGAGATCACCGGGTGCGTCGTCACGATCATTCCCGCTCCATCAAATTTCGGTCTGGGCAGATTGCCCATTTCAGATTGTGGCACGCGGAGGGTTCCCAGAAGAACCCGGGGAGGTGCGTTCGCATCCGGCACTGGATTCAAGGTGATATGCGTTGAATTACCCGCGGATCGGAAGTCCCCTGGAAGCGAGAGGTAGAGGGTGTTCGGATCGCTCCCGTCGAGAGGAGCGAATTGCGGATTAAACTGCTGCGCTGCCGTCTCATCGACGGATGGGCCCACCAGGAATTGATACGGCTCGTCTCCAGGTTCGAGGAATGATTTCGCTTCGACTCCGAAAGTGATCGCCTCGATTTCGCGATTAGCTTCGAGCTTCACATCGAAGAGTCGACCACTCGAATCGTTCGGCGCGGGCGAGAGGATTAGTTTGACCGGAGAGTTCGCAGGGCCCGCTGTAAATGCCCAGTCGCCTGCGAGGGAGTCCTCACTTCCGTCTCCGTCGTTATCCGATGTGAACGCGCCACCTCCCGAGGAAAAGACATCCGAAGCTCCAGCCGTTGTGATCGCAGCCGTGTCCGTAGCTGGGAGGGCTTCGTTGACTTCAACGAAGACGATGACTTCTTCTGGATTAAACACGCAATTTGGACTACCCACGGGGCAGCAGAGATTTCGTGTGGAATCGACTCCGGGGTTGACCTCGTTTCCGAGGAAAGAGAAGTAGTAGAGAGCTGGAAACGCGGAATTGGTCCCAGGCAGTTTGACGAAGGATTGCGCGCGATCGACCCGCAAATTCAGGCCTGCCGGATCGGCTCCCGAACAGTTGACATCTGTGCATCCCATTCCGCCGCCGAACACGATGTTGCTGGGGCTGAGGTCGCTGGGGAATTCTATGGCCATCTCGATTCGCCGAATGACCAGATCCGACGGGCAGGACAATAGAATCTCGTAGCCGGTGTCGCCGAGTGCAGCAGTTCCCGCAGCCCTAGACGGCGAAGAATTCGCAAGGAATCCACCTGTAACCGCGACTGCCGAGATGAATGCGGGCTCGCAAGCGTCCCCGAACTCATCCATGTTGGCGTTTTCTTGGCCCGAATTCGGGACGTCGATACAGTTGTCGCATGCGTCACCAACTGTATCGAGATCGCGATCCAATTGATCTGGGTTGAAATTCATCTCGCAGTTGTCGCAGGTGTCACCTATTCCATCTCCGTCTCCGTCGGCCTGATCGGCGTTGGGGTCGAGCGGGCAGTTATCGATTGGGTCTTCGAGGCCGTCGAGGTCGCGGTCCAGGGGCGGCTCCGACTGCTCCGAAGTGTCGTCTCCCCAGCAGGCGAGAGAGCCCTGCTGCCCAACGCCACACGTGAAGCCCGGATTGGTTTCGGTCCCCCCCACGTTCAGTGCCGCGAACGGGAAGTTGACGGGCGGCGTGGCCTGGCCCTGCGCGTTCAGGCCCCAGCACTCCACGGTTCCCGCATCGCGCAGCCCGCAGCTGTGGAGTGACGCCACATCCACGTCGAGAAAGCTGCCGCTGGCGGCGGTTGCCTGACCGAAGTCGTTGCTGCCCCAGCAGTCCACTGTTCCGTTCACGCGCTTGCCGCAGGTGTGGAAGGCGCCCGCGCTCACCCGTTCGTAGCGCGTACTGGGGTCCATCGGATCGGCCAGTTGATCGTCGGCCTGCCCATCATCGTTGTTGCCCCAGCATTTGATGTCTCCGCCGGCCGTCACGCCGCAGGTGTGTTGAAATCCGCCGCTGATCTGCAGGAAGCTCCCCGAGATCATCATCGGCGCCTGCCCGAAGCCGTTGTCGCCCCAGCAGGTGACGCTGCCGTTGGCCCGAATCGCGCAGGCGTGGGCGCCGCCGGCGGTTACCTGCGTCGATGACGAGACCCCCGCGGTGCCGAAGGCCTTGTCGCCCCAGCAGTTGATATTCCCAGTATCCCGCTCCACCGCGCAGGCGAAATCATCACCGGAATCGACGTTGATGTAGTTCCCGACGGGCGGGTTCCTGACTGCGCCCGAGATGCTCCAGCAGTTGAGCGTTGTGTCGCTCGTGATCGCGCAAGTATGCTGCCATCCCGCCGTGACCTGTGGCACCGGAACCTCCGGAGGGCTCGGTGCTGCGGGACCCCAGCACAGCTGCGAGCCGTCGGTGCGGATCGCGCACACTTTGTCGCTCGCCGCCGAGATCTTCGAGTAGCTGCCCGTGGTCGGCGGCCCAGCCGGCGGCGCGCCCCAGCACACGATGGCTTCGTTGTCCCGGCGGATGCCGCAGTTGAAGCTGTCGGCCGACGTGAGTTCCGCGAAGGCCACGTCTGCGAGGGCCGCCGGAACAACCCCCTGGCCCGCGCTGTTGTTGCCCCAGCAAGAGACCGTCCGGTCGGGCTTGATTCCGCACAGGTGGGCGAAGCCTCCCTTCAGATCGATCAAGGGTTCGAGTCCCATGGGCGGCGGGCCGGGGCTGCCCGGCCCCCAGCACCCGACGAAGCCGTCGGTAAACAGGCCGCACGAGTAGTCGGAGCCGCGGGTCAGGATCTTGAACGGGCCAGCGATCGACGGAATGGGCACGGAGAAGCCCGCGCACTCGGCATCTAGATTGGGAAGCAGGCCGCACACATGTGTCGGACCGGCGACCACCTGGATGAACTCGGTGCTGGCGAGTGTCGGGCTCTCATCCCAGCAGCTGAGCATGTCGTTGTAGTCGAGCGCGCAACCGAAGGCGTCCCCTGTCGCCACCTGGCGAAACGCGGTGTCGATGGGCGGCGTCGTCGGCGAGTTGCCGTAGCAGCGCGCTTCGCCGTTGCCCAGCACTGCACAGCTCTGGCTGCCACCGACGGACAGCTGCACCCAGGACATGGGCGGCGCCTCGGCGACCACCACCGGAACGTCGACGTGCAGGACCGCCGCGTTGGCGTTCACGAAGCCGAGGGGCGTGCTCGAGGGTGCTGAGATCAGGACCTGGCCGAGCGTCCCCACCACCGAGAGGGTGGCGATCTTGGTCGGGCCCACGTTGCCCTGTCCGGCATTGCCGTCAGTGCCCGCGCGCAGCATGGCAGGCAGCATGGGTTGATCGTCTTCGACCGCCGCTTCTGCCCAAGCGACGTCCGTGATGACCAGATCGCCGGTGGTATCGAACCTGACCGCCAACTGACAGATCTCGTCGGCGCCGTCTCCCACGACTGTGGTGCAGGCTTCGCTGGGTATGGGATGGATCGGGCCGTTGTCGAAGTACACGTGCACCAGGGTCGGGCCACGAACCACTGCCGGCGCGCTCGGCGCTCCGTTGTCTCGATCGCTGTGGTAAAGGCTGGGTTGGGCCGACGCGGGCTGCGACGCAGCTCCAATCAGTGCAATTGCTGCCAAGACCACCAGCGGGGCTTTCCAAGACTCCGTCTTGCTCGACATCGCCAACCCCTCCGGTGCCCGGCTGCGACCTTTCCGCGGCCGTTTCAAACACGCCAAGTGCTGGATGGTGCCATTGTACTCTCACATACTCGAGCCGGTGTGAACTATTTCACGCTCTGCTCGAAAAGGGCCTGGTGACAGTATTTCTTGTTAAGTATCAGAGAGTTATCAGTGCCCAATCGCCTTCGCGATCGGCACTTTGGTAGGTGTCGACCTCGACCCCCCACTTGAGCAAGCTCACGCGCGATCACGGCCTTGTTGAATCGCAGCTCCGTGCCATCCACGTCGACGGGGTGCCGCTTGCCGTGAAATGGGCCTGACCCAGGTACACGTCCACGCCGAACCCTTCGTGTCAGCCGGGTGCTTTGGCGGGCAGTTCGGCCAACTCCGGAGACGCAGGGGGAGAGTGAGCTGCACAAATCGCTGTAACAATGGTTTTGGCCGTGGCCATCTCTTATTGGCTCACACGCCTGCAAAATACATCACACCCTGAGGCGCCGCAGGGTGTAGATTGGCGTCACCATGACGCGGTGGGAAAGGGTGGAGCCCGCAGTGGCACATACACCTGACGGATCCCCAAGGGGATACAAGCTGACGCGACATCTCGTGGTCTTAATTCTCGCTGTCACGCTCGGGGCGGGCCCCGCATCGGCCGTCAGCGTTGCGTACTACCGCTTCGACAAGGATGGCAAGACCGCGGGGCAGACTGCGGACGCCGCGGCGGACCAGACTGGCGACCACGATGGCAGCGCCGTCAATGGGCCAACCTACTCGAGCAGCGTCGCCGCGAGCACCGTGACGCAGACCGGTGCACCAAACGATCTTTCGCTCGACTTCGTGCGCGGTACCGGCATGGGAACGGACGGGACCGAGCAGTACGTCCTGGTCCAGGACAGCGCGCGGTTAAGCTTCGGGGACTCGTCGTTCACGATCGAGGCGTGGGTCAAGCTCGCGAGTCTGGGCGAGGCCTGCCTCGCCAGCACGACAGGGGTCTGCGCCGATCCCGCAAAGGGAAACAGCGCGTATGTGGTCCAGAAGAAGGGCCTGTCGGGAAACCTTCCCGATCGCCAGATGGACTTCGCGTTCCTCGCCCAACTCGGCAATCGCGCGCGCAGCGACAACAGCTGCAACCTGATCAGCAACAAGCTCGCGGGCAGCCGTTGGACGGGTCGGGAGCTCGCCCTCGAGTTTGGCGACGGGACGCCCGAGAGCGCGGGCGGCTGTGGTTTCACCACGGTGATCAGCACGCTCGAGTTCTCGCTGGCGGACGTGGGCGTCTGGCACTTCGTCAGCGTGACCTTCGACGCGGCGACGGACACGGTCCGCTTCGTGATGGACGGCCAGCCGGCGGACGACGTCAGCTGCGATGCCGTCACGCCCGCGACTTGTGTCTCCGGCTTCGCCCACATCGACGCCGCGGATGGCACCCCTCGGGATCTCTTGATCGGAGCCAAGGCGACGGAGGAGCTGAGCACGGCCACGCCGCAGCGCCGCTTCGATGGCGCACTCGACGAACTGCGCATCAGCAACGTCGCCCTCTCGCCTGGCCAGTTGGCGAATCAGCCGGCTTTGAGCTTTACCGCGTGCAGCATGACGAACCCGACAGTGATTGCAGCCGGCGACTTGTCGCACGAGCGAGAGAACATCACCGTCCCGGCGAGTTGCGAACTCCGGGTGGAGGGCCAACACGACTTCAACAATGTGACCGTCGAAGATGGTGGAACGCTGACGATGCTTGACGACGATCTCCTTGACGGTAACCCCCCCATGCTTTTCGTCACGGGGGACGTGACGATCGAAGGCGGAGTCATCGGCGGCATGCTCACGGCGACCGGGGAGGGTTTTGGTTTCTTGGACGATGCTGATGCTGAGGGTGAGGGGGAGGATGCGGCGTCGCAAAGTGGTGGCGGCGGTGGCGGCTATGGGGGTTCCGGAGGCGACGGTTCTGTGGGTTCTGGCGGGGCTCCCTATGGATTGATCACGGCACCGGATCTTCCGGGCAGCCACGGCGGCAATTCGGGCAGCCATACGGGTGGTTCCGGGGGCGGCGCGATCCGGTTGAACGTCGACGGGACCCTGACTGTCGAGGGGGCGCTGGAGGCCAATGGAGGGCTGGTCACGAATAACGGCGCGGGCGGCTCGGGTGGGAGCATTTGGATCACGGCCAACGCTCTGGCGGGCGGCGGCACCATCTCTGCCAACGGTGCCGCCGCTCAGAATTCTTCTGTCGGCGGCGGCGGTGGAGGTCGCATCGCCTTGTATGTCTGCGTTCCCGATTCTTTCGGGGCCACCACCGTGACAGGTGGTGCCGGATTCGAAAACGGAGAAGACGGCACGGTCTTCGTCGGTGAATGCGCTAGCGGAGTTCCTTCGATGTGGAGCTTCTTTGGAATCGCCGATGGGGGGTCGATCGACTTTACGGTGGCCGGTGTTCCGCTGCAGGTGACGACGATCCCGGGGCAGGGCGCGGCTCATGTGGCGCAGGCCGTGGCGGACGCGATCAACAACGATCCGGCCCTGTCGGCGCTGGGCATCGTCGCGACCGCTTCTGGTGACACCGTGACCGTGAACGCGTCGATCGCGGACATCGTGATCAATGATCCGGGCTTGGTGGGTCAAGGCATTCCGATCCTATCGCTTGAATTGGGCCCGCTCGGGGTGTTGAACACCAACGCAGCCAGCGACGGCGCGACGAATGACTCCCGGCCGCAGGTGGCGACGGACGGCGACGGGATCTGGCTGGCAGTCTGGGATGCGCCAATCCAGCAACAGATTCTCTCGGCTCGCTCGATGGATGACGGTGCAACGTGGAGCGATCCGGTTGCCGTGTTTACGGGGGCCGGTCCTCAGACCTCGATCGCTCCGGAGATCGCCACCGACGGTGCTGGGACCTGGGTGGTGGTGTGGCACTCTGGCGACACACTGGGCGGTACGATCGATTTCGACAACGACATCCTGGTCGCGCGATCGACAGACGACGGCACGAGTTGGAGTCCGGCCGCCGCGCTCAACGGCAACGCCGCGACAGACACCGGCCGCGACGAATTTCCGCAGATCTCGACGGACGGCCTCTGGACGGAGGGTCCGGCCACCTGGGTGGCGGTGTGGTCCTCGACCGACGATCTCGGCGGCACGATCGGCACCGATTTCGACAAGCTGGTGGCGCGCTCGACGGACGGCGGTCTGAACTGGTCGGGCCCCGTACCGCTCAACACCAACGCCGCAACCGACCTGCTCGTGACGGATTCCGGCACGCTGGGTTTTTCGACCGACGGGATCACTTGGGTGGCGGTGTGGAGCTCGCGTAACGATCTCGGCGGCCCGGCTGGAACCGACTTCGACATCCTGGTGACTCGCTCGACCGACAAGGGCGTCAGCTGGAGCGATCCCGCTGCGCTCAACACCAACGCCACCACCGATGGGTCTGCAGACGACCTCTTCCCGGAAGTGACAGCTGACGGGGTGGGGAACTGGGTGGCGGTGTGGACGACCTCGATCCAGATCCGCACAGCCAGCTCGGCGGATGACGGACAGACCTGGAGCGCCCCGGTTGTGATCGATACGAACACCAGTCCGCTTCCCCTCTTTCCGCAGGTGACCAGTGATGGTGCGGAGAATTGGATCGCGGTTTGGCCTTCGACCAACACGCTAGGCGGCGCGATCGGCACGGACTTCGACATTCTGAGAGCAGAGTCGAGGGATGGCGGCGCCACCTGGACGCTCCCCAGCGCGCTCAATTCCAACGCTGCGACCGATTCGGGAGAGGACATCAATCCGCAACTCACGACCGACGGTTTCGGACGCTGGGTCGCGGTGTGGCAGTCGGACGACGACCTCGGCGCCACGATGATCGGTACGGATCAGGACATCCTCGTCTCGATCGGATCCGGCCCCGACCAGGACGGGGACGGACTCACGGACGGTGAGGAGGTGAACTTCTACCTCACGGATCCGCTCGATCCCGACAGCGACGGGGATGGGTTCGACGACGGCGTAGAGGTGCACCTCATTGGCACTTTCCCCAACGATGAAGACTCCGACGACGATTCGGTGTGTGACGGAGGGATCCAGGTGGGCGTGTGCACCGCATCCGGTCCCGACAACTGCCCCAGTACCCCCAACTCGGGCCAGGTCAACAGCGATTCGCTCTCGGCAGGCGACGCCTGCCAGTGCGGCGATCTCAACAACGACGGGGTCGTGACCGAGGCCGACGTGATTCTGGTTCGCGAACACGTCGTGGGAGCGACGACCGCGGCGATCCTCACCCGCTGCAACGTGATCGGCCCGTCCGACGGTGGCGTGACCGATTGCAACGTGGCAGACGCCTACGTGCTCGACCGCTTCACGGACGGCCTGCCCGTAACGCTCGAGAACAGCTGCCAGGCCTACACCGGCGGCCCGTAGTCCCACGCGCTGTGCCGGCGATTCAAGCCGCCGCTTGAACGTCGTGACCGTCACGCGGATGTAGAAGCCGTCGTCCTGGATGTCGTCGTCGCTGGGGCCGTCGATGCGGTTGAGCTTGCTGCCCCAGTAGGCCTCGGCCAGCAGCCATTTCCAGGGCGAGGAGCGACTGCAAACCAACTCTTCCGCGTCCGAGTCGCGCCTCGCGTGGGGCGCGCGAGTCGGCGGAGAACAGCTGCCCTTGCGGTAGCTCTCGCCGTGAAATGGGCCTGACCCAGGTACAGGTCCACGCGAACCCTTCGCGGTGCGGTCCTCTTCGAGCCAGCTGCAGAGAATTTCGCGGTATACGGACGCAGGATTTTGTAGTTCAATGGGTGTGGAGAGGGAAGGGACGAGGTCGCCGTTGCTGAACGTCAGGATCAGGCAGCTTTCGCTGCCGGTCTCCGGGACCGGGTCGCCGTTGTGGGCCGGCGGTCACGCGTTGGCGCGCGCGAAACGGCGGGCTGGCGCGCCGGCCCTGATCGCCCGCGCGCTACGCAGAGAGAGAGGACGTCATGAGCGGATTCGGCCGATCAATGGTGCGGCAGAGGACATTGACTTCGTGCGATCCCTTCGTTTCCGACTCGCCGTGGCCCTTCTCGGGTGCGCCGTCCTTGGATTGCCATCGCTCGCCCAGGCGGCGATCGGCCTCACTGGATGGTCGGGATCTGGTTTTAGTGGTGTCGACAACAATGTCGGCTTCGAGTTCAGTACGACGAGATCGATCAGCATCACCGACCTCGGCTTCTTCGATCAAGGTGTCGATGGCTTGGCCGTATCTCATGAGGTCGGGATCTGGCGAGTGTCGGACCAATCGCTCCTGGTGTCCGGTACGGTGGCCTCCGGTACTACAGCGCCCCTTGACGGCGACTATCGATATGTCGCCGTAACTCCGACGATTCTCGCCGCAGGCAATTACATTGTGTCCGTGGTGACGACCGGCGATGCCTGGCTCACCAACCTCGTCGCGCCCACTGTGAGCGGACCGCTTGCCTACGTATCGGGTCGCGACAAGTTCCCTCATGAGACTGCGTCGCTGGTCTACCCCAATCAGTCTGCTGGAAACAACCACGCGCCAGCGAACTTCAAATACGACATCACGCCAACCGGCAACGTCACCTTCTACACCGACGAGGCGGCCTGGACGGCGGCGGTGAACGCAGTGGCGGTCGACTCGCTCGACACCAGCGCCGCCAACGTCGCGCTGGCCGACGAGGTCAGCTCTCCTCCGGCGCAGGACGCACAGCTGGGTCCGCAGCTCACCTTCCGCGCGGGGAACACGGGCCTGTGCGCAAGCTTCACGCTCCAGACGCTCCAGTCCGGAGCGGGCCTGACCTTCGACGACGGGGAGCCGAGCCCGTCCAGCTTTCCCGCCGGCACGCTTTCCATTGGCGATATCAATGACTTCGAGGACGACGACTTCCGGCTCACGTTCCCGACCGGCTCGGTCTTCGCCATGGGCCTGTTCCTGGTGAACAACATCCAGGTTGGCTCCGAGAGCTTTTCGGCGTTCGGGTCGGGCGGTCTGCTGGGAACGCTCCCAGGTAACAGCATCCCGGACTCCAGCGGCAACGGCAGCACCTTCGTGGGGGTGGTCGCTTCGGAGCCGCTCGTGAGCGTGCGCTTCGACGAGGGCGCGGCCGCGAACGACATCGCGATCCGCGACTTCCGGCTGGGATGCGCCGCGGAGGATCCGGACGCGGACGGGCTCAGCAACTTGGCGGAGCAGCGCGCGGGCACGGACCCGAGCGACCCCGACACAGACGACGACGGGCTGCTCGACGGAGAGGAGCTGGCGACCGGCAGCTTCGGGGCCCAGCAGGTGATCTCGACCCTTGCCGACGGGCCCCGATCCGTCTTTGCGGCGGACCTGTGACGGGGACGGGGACCCGGACGTGCTCTCTGCCTCGGTCTTCGACAGCAAGATCGCCTGGTACGAGAACACGGACGGGGCGGGGGGCTTCGGTCCCCAGCAGGTCATCTCGACCCTCGCCAAGGATGCCCGATCGGTCATTGCGGCGGACGTGGACGGCGACGGGGACCTGGACGTGCTCTCCGCCTCGGGCTCTCAGTTCGACAACGAGATCGCGTGGTACGAGAACACGGACGGGGTGGGGGGCTTCGGCCCCCAGCAGGTGATCTCGACCCTCGCCGACAGTGCCCAATCCGTCTTTGCGGCGGACCTGGACGGGGACGGGGACCTGGACGTCCTCTCCGCCTCGTTCGTCGACGACAAGATCGCCTGGTACGAGAACACCGACGGGCTGGGGAGTTTCGGTCCGCAGCAAATCATAACTACCGAGGCGAACGGCGCCGAGTCCGTCTTCGCAGCTGACCTGGACGGCGACGGAGACGTAGACGTCCTCTCGGCATCCTTGGGGTGGCCCAACATTCGCTGGTACGAAAACACCGACGGGCTGGGGAGCTTCGGGCCGGCGCAGATCATCGCAAATAACGATGCCCTCTTACCCAAGTCCGTCTGGGCGGCGGATCTGGACGGAGACGGGGACAATGACGTCCTCTCGGCATCCCATTTTGATGACAGAATCGCGTGGTACGAGAATACCGACGGGCAAGTACGGAAGTGCACACGTCAGA